>CALHZD010000158.1 GCA_938040985.1 uncultured Propionivibrio sp. | reverse complement strand
AAAGGGAGTCGCTATCGCTCAACTTTGCCAAAAGACAAGGTGGTAAGCCGCTGACAGTACGGGTAGTACGGCAAGGCGAGCTAACGCGATATTTCGGCAAAGAAAGCCGCTATCTTCGGTTTATGTTTTTTGATGCCCTGAGCCCCGTGTATTTAGGGGGCTTCCGGGCATTTTATGTTTTCTGACCTGTTTGCGCGGGGCGAGGAATCTTTTTTGTGGCTAATTGAAATGCCGCGGCCGCCTGAGGAAGGTCAGGCAAGGGAGCGCGAGAAATGGCCAGAGACTGGCGATCAGCCGCGTCAGCCCGTTGAAATTGAGAAAGTGCCCCTGTTGCCAGACGGCCATCGCGGCCTGTGAATACGGGTTCGGCGGCGCCAGATTGATCAGGACCGCGCCGGTCATGAGAAACAGCGCGGCCAGCGCTTGCTGCCAGCGCGGCGGCAGCAGCAGCAGGAGTGAGAGCAATGCGCCGCCGATCATCGTGCCGAGCGCTGCGCCCGGCGTAAGCCAGACGATGGCTTGCGCCGGTTCGACGAGGATGGCGGTGGCCAGCGCACGGACGATCATGGCCAGCGCAAAAAATGTGATAAGCGGAGCAAGGATGCGGTGTTGCGGCGCAAGCAGGAAACGGACGATCAGGCCGACGGCCGTCATATTGCAGGCGATGATGGCCGTTTCAATGGCAAAAAAAGCGGAAGGGTCGTAATCGACGGGACTGGGAATATCGAGCAGAACCCGCAGGTTGCCGGCGCCGAAGAGCAGGGTTTCCGGAGAAAGCTGGGCAAGCAGCCAGAATCCGACAAGCACCAGAATGATGTCCGCGTCGTGAATTGGCGCCAGCCACCGCTGGCAGCGCCGGATAAAAGTCAACAACCGCCCGCCGCCGACAACGGCGAGCAATGCGCCGAGCGCCGCGCCCGCCGAGTTACAGAGCAGGTCGAGACTGGAAGGAACGCGCGTAGGCAGCCAGGTCTGTACCGATTCCATACAAAAGCTGAGCGCCGTGCCGATGCCGGCGGCAAGCAGGGCGGCCGGCAAGGCCGGCATGCGCTTTTCACTGCCGGAACGCAGCGCCAGCGCCAGTAGCAGACCGAGCGGCAGGTAGGCGAGCAGGTTGGCGGCGATGTCGAACCCCGTCCAGTAACGCGGCCAGCCGGCTTCGAGAAACGAAAACGGCGTCAGGTTGCCGTCGCGCCAGCCGGAAAATGGATGCAGGCTGGCATAGACGATGAGTGCCGCGTAGGCGAGCGCCAGATAGCGAACCAGGCGCAGAGGCGAGACGCTGCGCCTGTCGGCGTCTGCCGGGGCCGACATGTCAGGGCGCCGCCAGCGGGGCGACCCGGCCGAATTTCTGGGGGAGCAGCGAACCGGCCAGCATGCCGAGAATGGACAGGGCAAAGCCGATCAGTTGCGGCGGCACGGGAAAAGCCTCGCCGAACGCGAGTTCAAGAATGATCCAGCTGGCAACGCCGCCAAAAATGGCAAACAGAGCGCCCTGCGCCGTGGCGCGCCGCCAGTAGGCGCCGAAGAAAAGGGGAACGAAAGCGCCGGCAAGCGTAATCTTGTAGGCGCTTTCGACCATTTCAAAGATCGAGGCGTCACTGACCAGGGCGAAGCCGAGGACGAGGCAGGTGAAGCCGACGATGGTGATGCGCATCAGGCGCAGGAAAGCGCGGTCGCTGATGCCGGGGAAAAAGCCGCGGATGACGTTTTCGGAAAAAGCAACCGAAGGGGCCAGCAGGGTGGCCGAGGAGCAGCTCATGATTGCCGCCAGCACGGCGCCAAAAAAAATCGCCTGGGCGAAAACCGGCGTGTGTTGCAAAACCAGCGTCGGCAGTACGCGCTGCGGATCGTTTTCCAGCAGTGCGTTGAAAAACGCCGGGTCGATCAGCGTGGCCGAATAGGCGATGAACATCGGCACGAAGGTAAAGGCAAAATAAGCGATGCCGCCGAGCAGCGAGCCGTAAATGGCGATTTTGGCGCTTTTCGCCGAGGTGACGCGCTGGAAGACATCCTGCTGGGGAATCGAGCCGAGCATCATGGTCATCCAGACTCCCAGAAAATTAAGCCATGCCATGACGCCGCCCTTCGGAAAAAAATCCAGTTTGCCTGCCGCCGCCGCGTGGTTGACAACCGCTTCGACGCCGCCGGTCATGCCGGAAATGGCATGCGCAATGAACAGCATCCCGCCCATGACGACGCCCATCTGCACAAAATCAAGAATAGCCACGGAAAACATGCCGCCGAAAGCGGTATAAGTCAGCACGATGGCCGCGCCCAGGATCATGCCGCCCGTTTGCGAGATGGCGTCGTTGGTGACGACGCTGAATACAAGGCCGAGCGCCTTGATCTGCGCCGAAACCCAGCCCAGGTAGGAGACCACGATACACAGCGTTGTCAGAACCTCGACGGTGCGGTTATAGCGCATGCGGAAAAAATCGCCGAGCGTGAGGACATTGAGTTTGTATAAGCGCGAACCGTAGAACAAGCCGGCGATGATGAGGCACAGACTGGCGCCGAACGGATCGGCCACGACGCCGCCCAGACCTTCCTTGACGAAAGTGGCGGAAACGCCAAAAACGGCTTCCGCGCCGAACCAGGTGGCGAACACGGTCGCCATGACAACCGGCAATGGCAGGCTGCGGCCGGCGACAGCAAAATCCTTGGTGCTATGAACCCGTGTTGCGGCAAACAGGCCAATGCCGACGGACACGATAAGGTAAGCGACGACAAACCAGATCAGCATGGGCGTTCGTTGGACGGCGTTGATTCAATGTGTTGAGAAGAAACAAGGCAACGGCAGGTCGATAAGAAGCTGCGCATTATATGATTGTTGGCGGCGTTGTTGACAACCGTTTTGTGCTGCGGATTCCCATGCCGGTGGCCGTAGCGGATGCTGCCGTGAGGCGTTGCTGTGGCCTTGGCCGATTCCCGCGCTGATGCGGCGGCGGGTGGAACACAAAGCATTTTTAGCGCAACGAACGGGCTGGAGAAGCGTACCGCCAGATGCCGGCCGATGGCGGGCGGTTTATTTGACAAGGCCGGACACAACCAGTAGCATCCGCCCATCCTTAAATCAGCCCGAGCGCTTCGGGCCTGTGTAGTTGTTGTAATCTGGCGCTCTTCCCAATATTTCTCCGCCTCCGGAGTGTCTCGGAAGTCCTTCCCGGAAGAGTCGTTCCCAAGCGATCTACGATCGTATTCCCGGGTTTTAACAGTCTGTTATCCCACCCGCCTGTAACCGATTGTCGCGCGGCTTGTCTTGCGCGATGACAATAGTGAAGGAGAGTGAGCATGTCAGCTTTGGTTCCCCCCAAGCAAATGATGTCGCGGCGTCCCAGTACGCATGTGGTATTGCATATGGCGCAATACTGCCTGCTGATCGCCGGTTTTATCTTTTTCATGAGTTTTATTCCGTCAATTTCGGTCCGTAGCGCGCCCGCGTCTGAATTCGATCCGCATACCCTCGCAGCGATGGAAACGTTGGATGCGGAAACGGACAGCGTGGCAAGTTCCGATGCCGCTGAGTCTTTCGCCGTCGCTCCGGCGGGCGAGGCCAAGGCGGCGGAAGCGTTCCCGTCGTACATGAATGGCGCGCTGCGTTATGTTTCCCAGCGTTATAAGGTGTCGGCGGAGGCCCTGCGTCCGATCTTCGAAACGGCGCATCAGGTCGGACGGGAGAAGCATATCGATCCGTTGCTGATTGTTGCCATTATTGGCATCGAGTCGAGCTTCAATCCTTTGGCGGAAAGCTCCTTCGGTGCACAGGGGCTGATGCAAGTGGTGCCGCGTTTCCACCAGGACAAAGTGCCGGAAGGCGCGGGCGGCGAAGTCTTTTTTGATCCTGTCGCCAACATCCGGATTGGCGCCCTCGTACTGCAGGAAGCGATCGAGCGGCGCGGCGGCTTGATGGCGGGGCTACAGCAGTATGCCGGATCGACCGACGGGTCGAGCTGGTACGCTGACAGGGTTTTGGCTGAGAAGGCGCGCCTGGAACAAGCGATCAAACGCCGCAGCGGCAAACAGCAGAGCGCCTGATCCACGCCTCTTTTATAGCGGCTCCCTTTGCCGAACTACGGCGTTGCTGTGTTGGCCCGGTCTTGCGTACTGCATGTACTGTCAGTGGCTTGACCGCCTTGTCTTTGGCAAAGTCGAGCGATAGCGACTCCCTTTGCCAAAATACGGCGTTGGCTTCG
>CALHZD010000157.1 GCA_938040985.1 uncultured Propionivibrio sp. | reverse complement strand
GTTACAGAAAAGCTACCCGCTAGCCCGCGTATTTAGGGCATTTCAGAGAAGTGCGCCCGCAAGTCCTTTATTTGCGGGCATCTCTAAGGAAATGCTCTGGAGCCCTTGTAAACGGGGTATCTCCGGGTACCTTGCCCCGAAACCATTACAAACAAACCAGAAAACATAAAATGCGCTGAAACGCCCTAAATACATGGGCTTCAGAGCATCACAAAACATAAACCGTAACACTGTGCCCGACCAGCTCTCTCAAACCTGTGTAGATAGGGCATCTTCGGGCTCACTGCCCGCCAGCCCGCGTATTTAGGGCGTTTCAGAGTAGGTGCCCCGGAACCCTTATAAACAAACAGTGCATCTCCGAGCGCCTGCCCGGAGGTCTTTTATTTACCTACATTTCCAAAGGGGCGCCCTGAGGTCCTTTATTGATAAGGGCTTCAGAAGCGCCCGCCCGAAATGCCCTATCCACGCGGGTTTTGGAACACCTCAAAAACCTCTCGCCCCGTGAGAGAGGAATTTGGGGAGAGGGCAAATAAAGGGATGCTCGGAGACCCTTTATCCACGCGAGTTTCAGCGGTATCTGTCAGCAATTACTTTGCCGGTCGTTGGCGTCGTGCAGTTCTGCGCCGGCGGCAGGCTGGCCTGCATGTAATGAAAACGGCAGGCTCGGGGCCTGCCGTCATCTTTTGCCGTTATTTTTCTGCACACCTTTCGGGGCGCGGCGCGGCCCGTTCAGGCGGCTGCGGGCGCGCGGGCGCTCAATCCGGCTTGATGCCTGAGCGTTCGATCACGCTTTTCCAGGCGTCCGTTTCATTCTTGATGAGGGTTGCGAACTGTTCGGGCGAGCCGCCGGCCACTTCTGCGCCGGCGGTGAGCAGCTTCTGCTTCACTTCGGGCGATGCCAGGATTTTGCCGATGGCGGTATTCAACTGCGCGACCACGGCTTTGGGCGTGGACGCGGGGACGAAGAAGCCATTCCATGTCGTCGCATCAAACTCCGGGTACCCCTGCTCGGCCACCGTAGGCAAATCCGGCAAAACGGCTGAGCGTTTGGCATTCGATACCGCCAGCAGCCTGACCTTGCCGTCGCGCAAGAGCGGTTGCACATTGGACAACGCGGCGAACAGCACCTTGACGTCACCGCGCCCCAAAGCCAGCGCCGCCGCCGGACCGCCGTTGAAAGGAATATGCAGCATGGACATTCCGCTCTTCATCTTGAGCAGCTCCATTGCCAGATGTGACAGCGAGCCGTTACCGACAGAGGCATAATCGATCTTGTCCGGCTGACTCTTGGCCAGCGCCACCAGCTCGCCCACCGAATTGACCTTAAGATCGGTACGCACTGCCAGCACATTGGGCTGTGTCACCGCCAGAATGACGGGCAGGAGATCGCGCTGCGGCGCATACGGCAACTTTGAAAACAGCGAGGGGGCCACGGTAATCGGGCCGTTATAGGCCAGCAGCAGGGTGTGCCCGTCCCGCGCCTTGACCACGGCATCCGTCGCAATGGTGCCGCCTGCGCCGGCCTTATTGTCGACGATGACCGTCTGCCCCAATTCACCGCCCAGCTTATCGGCAACCAGCCGCGCCACGATATCGACTGAACTGCCGGCCGGCGCAGAAACAATAAGGCGCACCGTCTGCGTCGGCCAGGCATTCTGCGCATGAGCGCCCATCGACATCGAAACCACGGCCAGCAACGCCATCAGTCGCCGCCCCCAAAATCCCCCACACCGCAAACGAATGTTCCGCATAGTTTTCGCCCTATCCACACATTAGAAACACAACAAAAACGGCAAATCGCAGCGCCGGCAAAACTCCCCACCGCGCACCGCCTCGCCGGAAAAAAGGAAGCCGGCCGATAAGCCGGGTTCTGTCGTGGGCAACCATTCCTCTAGGTACGCCGTTACCGACGCACTCAAGCGGCCTACCCGGAAGCGACGCGAGCCACGTCCATGCTTCCCTATTTGGCCTTGCTTCGGATGGGGTTTGCCGTGCCGTCCGTGTTACCACGTCCGCGGTGAGCTTTTACCTCGCCGTTTCACCCTTGCCTGTGCCGAAACAGCGATCGCACATGGCGATGCCCATTCGGCCATCGGCGGTCTGCTCTCTGTTGCACTTTCCGTCGCCTTGGGTCTTTCGACTTGCTGCGCCCGGCCGTTAGCCGGCATCCCGCTCTGTGAAGCCCGGACTTTCCTCTCCGCGCCGCAGCGCGCAGCGGTTGCCTGGCCGACTTCCCGGCAGAATTATACGGTAGCCCGTCACCGGCAGGCGTTTTGTTTTGCCGGCAGGCGCCACAGAACCCCGTGTAAACAGGGCGTTTCCCGGCGCCTCCCGGAAACCCGCGTGGATAAAGGGCTTTCAAGCACCCTGCCTGGAGAAGCTCTGTTTACAAGCGCTGGCGGCTCCCTTTTTGGAGACGCGACGGCGCTTCTCTAACTCTCCCCAATTCTCCCTCTGTCGGAAAGATACCCGAAGGGGCACCGCTGTAGCCCGCGTGGATAGGGCGTTCCAGGGCAGGTGCTCTGAGATGCCCTGTTTACAAGGGCTTCAGAGTACCCCTCTTGGAGATGCCCGCAAATGAAAGACTTGTGGACAGCCTTCTCTGAAATGCCCTAAATACACGGGCTCGCGGGCAGCCCTTCTAAAACGCACGTGGATAAATGGCTTCAGAATAGGCGCTC
>CALHZD010000156.1 GCA_938040985.1 uncultured Propionivibrio sp. | reverse complement strand
AGGTTGAGGTCGCGAGTTCGAGACTCGTTTCCCGCTCCAGATTATCGGGGGAAAGCGTTAAAGCGCTTTCCCCTTTGTTTTTTGCTGCTCCTTGCATCCGCTATACTTTTTATTTTTTTGATGGTTGTGCCACTGTACGATTTTTCCGGAAACAATGGCAATTTGGGCTTGATCGGGTGATCTCATGAAACTGAAAATGGCGGAAAATTCTCCGTTTGCTTATCTGCTCCGTTCGCCGTGGTGGGTCAGTATTCTTGCCGCGTGCAGTATCGGGCTATTGGGCAAGGTTATGTTTCGTGGGGACTATTTTTCCTATGCCTTGACATTGACCTTGCCTTTTGTCGTGATTGCCATGATTGTCGCGTGGCGGCAAAAGGATGTGCCCAGCCAGTCACGTGTAAACGATACGGTTGAGGCGGTGATGGCGATGTCTTGGCGCGAGTTTTCAGGCCTAATGGAGCAGGCGTTCCAGCGCGACGGATTTGAGGTCAAGCGTATAAATGGTGCGGCGGATTTTGTCCTGAGCAAGGAAGGGCGTGACTCGCTGGTGTGCTGCAAGCGCTGGAAGGCCGCCAGCCAGGGTGTTGAGCCACTGCGTGCATTGGTGGCGGCGCAAGAGGCGCAGGAGGCGCGCGAGGCGCTTTACGTTTCCGTGATTGACTTGAGCGACAAGGCCCGGCAGTTTGCCAGAGACAATCGGATTGCCTTGGTGCTCGCGCCTCAGTTAACCCGGTTGTTGCGCTTGCCGAAGAAATCCCTGCCGCGCACGCCGATGGGCGCCAAATAACGGGCATGACGGAACGGCGAGCAGGCCGCTGATGCTGCTTGTCATAATGGTTTGCCGATGAGGTGCCATATTACATACAAGCATCCTGGCAAAGGAGATCACGATGAATGAACAGTTACGAATGATCGACCACCTCAAAGAAAATATGCTGGACAAGGCAATTGGCTTCGGGCCGAAACTGTTTGTCGCGCTTGTTATTCTCGTGTTGGGTTACATGGTCAGTGGCTGGGTGATGCGCCTGTGCGATCGGGTTTTGCAGCGCTTTCATCTTGAACCGCCCGTGCGCCTGCTACTACTGCGTATCGCACAACTATGCGTGTTGTCGCTGTTCGTCATCATTGCCTTACAGAACCTCGGTGTCGAGCTTTTGCCGCTCGTTGCCGGGCTAGGCGTGGCTGGAGCTGGCATCGCACTGGCCATGCAAGGCGTGCTCAGCAATGTGGCGGCTGGTTTGATCATCATCTTTACCCAGCCGTTTCATGTCGGTGATTATCTTTCCATCAATAATGAGGAAGGCGAGGTTCTGGATATCACGCTGTTCAATACGACGCTGGGCCATCCAGACCGTTCCCGCGTCATCATTCCAAATCGTAAGATCGTAGGAGAAATCCTGCATAACTACGGCAAGATCCGCCAGCTCAACCTCTTGGTGCGTGTGGCCTATGGTACGGATCTGACGCTGGCGTTCAGTCTGATCGAGAGCGTCTTGCAAGCAAATCCGCGCGTTCTGGCAGAACCCAAGCCGGTGCTGGGCGTCAGCCAGTTCTTTGATTCAGGCGTAGCTATCAATGTTAATCCTTGGGTAAATGTACCGGACTATGTGCCGTCGATCGCCGAAGTAAATCGGGCGATTCTTGAATCTTTTCGTGAGCACGGCATCGCGATCTCTCTTCCGCAGCGTGAAATTCGCATACTCACTTCAGCCGCCTGAATGAATATAGCTTGCCGGTGTAGTAGCGCCCCATCCATCCGTGATTCAAAACGCACTTTGCGCCGTTTGCGCATGATGCTTCGATATACCTCCTTGCATGCGGATGTTTTTATTGAAAAAACGCTTCCTGAAGAAAGAATTAAGATAAAATCGCGTCCTTTGTTTTATCGGCCGATTTGATCGGCACATTTCGTTGCTTTTGGAATTCATTTTGGGTTTGTTTTAATTTCATTCTTTTACGCGTGGATTGATATATGGCAAATAAACTGGTTTACCTATTCGGCGCATCGCAGACGGATGGCGCCGCCGACATGAAAAATACCCTGGGCGGCAAGGGCGCCAACCTGGCGGAAATGTGCCGCCTAGGCATTTCGGTTCCACCGGGATTTACGATCTGTACAGAGGCTTGTAACGTCTATACCGAAAAAGGAGGCGAGACTGTTCGCCAGATGATCGAGGCCGAAGTCCGGCAAGGCATCGCCTTCATCGAAAAAGAAATGGGCAAGAAGTTTGGCGATGCCAACGATCCGCTGCTGGTTTCCGTGCGCTCCGGCGCGCGGGCGTCGATGCCGGGCATGATGGACACCATTCTGAATCTGGGCCTTAATGACGAAGCCGTCAATGGACTGGCGAAAAAGTCGGGTAATGAACGTTTTGCCTGGGACTCTTACCGCCGTTTCATCCAGATGTACGGCGATGTCGTTATGGGTTTGAAGCCTGAAAAAAAGGAAGATCACGATCCGTTTGAAGTCATCATCGACAAGATCAAAGAAAAGAAAGGCGTCGAACTCGATACCCAGCTGGGCGTTGATGATCTCAAACATATGGTCGACGAATTTAAGGCGCTGGTGCGCAATCGTCTCGGCCGTGATTTTCCGAACGACCCCTGGGGGCAGCTGTGGGGCGCCATCATGGCCGTTTTCCAGAGCTGGAACAACGACCGCGCCATTTTCTACCGCAGGATGAACGAAATCCCCGATGCCTGGGGCACCGCCGTCAACGTGCAGTCGATGGTGTTCGGCAACCTGGGCGAGACAAGCGGTACGGGGGTGGCTTTTACGCGCGATGCGGCGACGGGCGAAGATGTGTTCAACGGCGAATTCCTGATCAACGCGCAGGGCGAAGACGTTGTGGCCGGCATCCGTACGCCGCAACAGATCACCCTGGAAGGCTCGCGCCGCTGGGCGCAACTGGCGCAGATCAGCGAAGAAGAACGCCGCGCCAAATATCCCTCGCTCGAAGAACTGATGCCCGAGGTTTACCAGCATCTCGTCAAAACCGAGACGGCGCTGGAAAACCACTATAAGGATATGCAGGACATTGAATTCACCATCCAGGAAGGCAAACTCTGGATGCTGCAAACCCGTTCCGCCAAGCGCACCGGCGCCGCGCTCGTGCGCACGGCGATCGAGATGATGGAGCAAGGCTTTATCGATGAAAAGACCGCACTGCTGCGCGTTAATCCCGATCGCCTCAACGAATTGTTGCACCCGGTGTTCGACGGCGCCGCCATCAAGAATGCGAAGCCGATCGCCAGCGGCCTGCCGGCCTCGCCGGGCGCGGCGACGGGGCAGATTATTTTCTTCGCCGACGAGGCGGAGGAATGGGTTGCCAAAGGCAAGCAGGTCATTCTGGTGCGTCAGGAAACCTCGCCGGAAGACCTGCGCGGCATGGCCGTTGCGGAAGGTATTCTGACCGCGCGCGGCGGCATGACCTCGCACGCGGCCGTTGTGGCGCGCGGCATGGGCAAATGCTGCGTGTCCGGCGCGGGCGCCGTGCGCGTCGACCTGAAAGCGCGGACGATGAGCGTCGACGGCGTGGTCTATAAGGAAGGCGACTGGATTTCGCTCGACGGCTCCAAAGGCCAGGTCTATGCCGGCCAGATTGCAACCAAGGACGCTGACCTATCCGGCGATTTCGGCAAGCTGATGGCGCTTTCCGACAAGTACAAGAAACTTGAAATCCGCGCCAACGCCGATACGCCGGAAGACGCCAAGGTGGCGCGCCATTTCGGCGCCGTTGGCATCGGCCTGTGCCGCACCGAGCACATGTTCTTTGAAGGGGACCGCATCAAGGCCGTGCGCGAGATGATTCTGGCGCATGATGAAGCCGGCCGCCGCAAGGCGCTGGCCAAGCTGTTGCCGATGCAGCGCGGCGATTTTGAAGGCATCTACAAGGCTATGGACGGCCTGCCGGTGACCGTGCGCCTGCTCGACCCGCCGCTGCACGAATTCCTGCCGCACGACGAAGCTAACCAGCGTGAAATGGCCAAGGAGCTGGGGCTGTCCTTCGAGGCAATCAAACACCGCGTCGACGAGCTGCACGAAGCCAATCCCATGATGGGGCATCGCGGTTGCCGCCTGGGCATCACCTATCCGGAAATTACCGAGATGCAGGCGCGCGCCATCATCGAGGCCGCGCTCAATGCCAGGGCGCAGGGCGCGACGCCGAAGGTCGAAATCATGATCCCGCTGGTCGGCACCGTGCGCGAATTCAATGCGCAGGCCAAAGTAATTCGCGATACCGCCGAGGCCGTCTTCGCCGAACGCAAGGAGAAGATCGATTTCATGTTGGGCACGATGGTTGAAACGCCGCGCGGCGCGCTGGTGGCCGACAGCATCGGCAAACAGGCTGAGTTCTTCTCCTTCGGCACCAACGACCTGACCCAGATGACGCTGGGCTTCTCGCGCGACGATATCGGCAAATTCCTGCCCAGCTACATCGCCGACGGCATGTACGAACACGACCCATTCCAGTCGATTGACCAAAAAGGGGTTGGCCTTTTGGTGCGGATTGGCGTTGAAAGAGGGCGTTCCGTGCGTCCGGACATGAAGATTGGCGTGTGCGGCGAACACGGCGGCGATCCGGCCTCGATCGCTTTCTTCCACAAGGTTGGCTTCACCTATGTGAGTTGCTCGCCGTTCCGTGTGCCCATCGCCCGTCTGGCCGCGGCGCAGGCGGCGATCAGCAACTAAGTTGCCTCTGCTTTCATAGGATTCATAGCGCGCGTAACGCGATTCCATTACATGGATCCATATCCGCCGGCTCAGCGATGAGTCGGCGGATTTTTTTGCGCCGCGCCATGACATTTCGGCGCAAAGCGCCCCGCGCCCCTCTGAAATAGCGGCTCGACTTTGCCAAAAGACAAGGCGGTGAGCCGCTGACAGCACATTCAGTACGGCAAGGCCAACACAGCAACACCGTATTCTGGCAAAGAAAGGCGCTATAAAAGGCAAGGCAAGCTAACGCGGCATTTCTGCAAAGGAAGCCGCTATTTTTTAGTTTATGTTTTTTGATGTTCTGAAGCCCTTGTATTTAGGGCGTTTCAGAGCGTTTTATGTTTTCTGGTCTGTTTGTACGAAGTTTCTGGACTTCTTCTTTTTGCCTTCTGAGATGCCCTATCCACACGGGTTCCAAGGCACTCTGCTCGGAGCGCCCTTATCCATGCGGTTTTTCAAGGAGGCGCCCTAAAGTCCTTTATCCACGGGCGTTTCAGAAGGGCTGCCTGCTAGCCCCCGTATTTAGGCCTTTCCCAAAGTGGATGCTCTGGAGCCCTTGTAAACAGGGCATCTCCGGGCAGGATGCCCGGAAGTCCTTTATCCACGCGGGTTTTCGAGGTGGCGCCTGGAAACGCCTAATTCACGCGGGTTCCAGAGGCGCCTGCTGATAGCTTAATAATCTGTATAAAAATACAGTAAAATAGCTTCGTTACGTGTTTGGGGGCCGCGTCATGGCAACGATCAGCGTTGAGAAGATTCTCAGGAAAATCACAATTTTGGCCGATGCCGCCAAATACGATGTTTCCTGCGCATCAAGCGGTGTGGCGCGTAGTGGTGCGGCTGGCGCGGCTGGCAGGGCAGGGCGGGGATGCAGCGGATTCCGGCAGGCCAGCCCATGCGCCGGAAGCAGCGGCGGAGGAAGAAGCAGATGAAGAACTGGCGGATGAAGGCCGCGCCCCTGACCGCCCATCTGACCGCCCATCTGACCGCCCATCTGACCGCCCATCTGACCGCGCCCCTGACCGCGCCCCTGACCGCGCCTTTCTCGCGGGCAT
>CALHZD010000155.1 GCA_938040985.1 uncultured Propionivibrio sp. | reverse complement strand
AGCGCATCGGCGGCCCGGTGGGGGCCCATGCGCGCCCCTGGGGGCTCTGGTTCAACCCCCTGCCCTGGTCGATCCTCGTCGCCGGGCTGTCCTGGGTCGTCCTCATGCTGCGCCAGGTCCCCTGCCAGCAGCACGTCTACGGCACGACGGTCAACACGTACGCCCGCCTGTGCTACTCCGACATCCCCCTCCTCTACCAGGGCAACGGCGTCGCCACGGGCGCCGGGCTCTACTCCGAGGCCGGCCTCACCCATCCGCCACTGGTCGGCGCCCTCGTCGCGGTCTGCCGCTGGCTCACCGGGCTGTTCGGCGCCGACGTCGGCGCCTCGGCCACCGGCCAGGAGCAGCTCGACGCCTCCTACCTGTTCTTCGTCCTCACCGCCGTCGTCCTGTTCGTCTCCTTCCTGGCGGTCGTCGTCGTCCAGGCCGAGCTGGGCGCCGGCTCGGCCAGCTGGGCCACCCAGGGCGTCGCGACGCGCAGCTTCGACGCGCTGCTCGTCGCGGCCGCGCCCGTCGTCATGGCCTCCGGCCTCATCAACTGGGACATGCTCGCGGTCGCGCTCGTCGGCCTCGGGGTCGCTCTTGCCGGCGGCACCCTCGGCAGCTGCTCCGGTCCGTTTCCCGTTCGCGGCATCGCGGTCCTGGGCGGCCTCACCATGTGCCCCCGCCTCGTCAGCGGCCTCATCCACGGGGTCTTCAGCCCCATCGGTCGAAGCGGCATCGGCTTCGGCGGCCTCGGCCAGCAGGCGCTCACGCTCGGCGCGCCAGTCTTCCAGGCATTCCTCCATCAGCGCGTGCACGCCGTCACCATGGGTGGCGGAAATGGGCATGGGCACGCCCAGCCCCAGCGCATGGAACTCGGCGGCAGCCACCGGGCGCGAGATGCCCTCGCACTTGTTGACGGCCAGCACCACCTTGCGGGCGGTGCGGCGCAGCTCCTGGGCGATCTCCTCGTCACGGGCCAGCAGGCCCTGACGGCCATCGACCACGAAGACGACCACGTCGGCCTGTTGCAGGCGGGGCAGGACTTCGCGGTGGATGTGGTCGTCGCTGATGATGGTGCGCTCGGCGGCATCGAGTTTGAGAAACTGGACTTTGTCGGCCTCCAGCCCCGCATCGAAACGGTAGATGTCGTGGCCGTTCTCGCCCGCGCCTTTCATGAAGGCGTCGGCAAGTTGGTGGGAGGCGCCGTGCGGGTGCGGGCTGCCGGTGAGCATGAGGATATGTTTCATCTTTTTCTCCTTCCCATCCCAGAAAATCATTTGAGTGTGTTGGCGCGCCTCGCCGTACTTATATGTACTGTCTGCGGCGCGCCGCCTGCTCAGCTGAATCCCTAGGGTGGGCATTATAAAAACGTCTTACCGCGTCCACACCTGTTTGGCGTCTTTGGTCTGCGGTGTGTTCTGCGCCATGATGCCGACCAGGCGGTGCGGTTGGTACGTCTCTTCAAGATAGACCAAATCTTCGGCGGATAGCTGTAATCCGACCGCTTTCACCGCGCCGTCGATGTGCGATTTTTTAGTCGCGCCCGCGATTGGCGCATCCACTTTGGTCAGCAGCCAGGCCAGCGAGGTGGCGGTCATGGTGGTGCCGTATTTTTCCGCCAGTTCGGCGACGCGGGCGATGATGATGTTGTCCTCGGCGGCGGTGGCGTCGTATTTGCCTTTGGCGTAGCTGTCTTCGGCGGCGCGTTTGGTGTCGGAGCCCGGCAGGCGCGACAGGCGGCCGCTCGCCAGTGCGCTGTACGGCGTGAGGGCGATGTTGTCTTCGCGGCAGAGTGGGATGAGTTCGCGCTCGTCTTCGCGCATGATCAGGTTGTAGTGGTTTTGCACGGAGATGAACGGGGTCAGCCCCTCGCGCGCCGCCAGGGCGTTCGCTTTGGCGAGTTGCCAGGCATAGACGTTGGCGATGCCGATGGCGCGCACTTTGCCCGCCTATTTCGCCTGGTGCAGAGCGTGCAGGATTTCTTCGATGGGCGTGTTGTAGTCCCAGATGTGGTAGATGTAGAGGTCGATGTAGTCCATGCCGAGGTTGCGCAGGCTTTGCTCGAGCGATTGTGCGATGGCTTGCGCGCCGCTGACGTCGTCTGCGATTTGCGCCTGGGTGCGCGGCAGGAATTTGGTGGCGACGACGACGTCTTCGCGTTTCGCCATGTCGCGCAGTGCTTTGCCGACGTAGCGCTCGCTGCTGCCGAGCTGGTAGGCGATGGCGGTGTCGAAGAAGTTGATGCCGTTGTCCAGCGCGTAGCGGATGATGTCGCGGCTGTCGGCTTCGTTCAGCGTCCAGCTGTGCTGGCCGGTCGCGGCGTCGCCGAAGCCCATGCAGCCGAGGCAGATGCGGGAAACGGTGAGGTCACTGTTGCCGAGTCGGGTGTATTGCATTGTGTTGCTCCTGTTAGCAGTGTTTAGCAGTGTTCGTCCTGCGGACGAATGGCCTTTCTCGCTGAAGCGAGCTGTTCCAGTCCCCAACCCCTTCCCCTACGGGACTTTTACGGGGGAGGGGCTTTTTTATTGTCTATATAGTTAGCCGTTAATTCATTGCGCGAGGTGCACCGCATTGGCAACGATTTGTTCCAGCGAGGAACCGTTGGCTTTCAGCAATTCGTCGGCGTCATAGCGGTCGTGAAATTCTTTGGCGATGCCGTAGTTTTTCACTTTCATGCTCGTCGGGCCATAGTAGCCGGCAATGTTCTGGCCGAAGCCGCCGGAAACAACGCCGTCTTCCAGGGTCAGTACCACGCGGTGATTCGCCATCAAGTCATCCAGCATTTGGGTATCGATACCGCTGGCGAATTTCGGGTTAATCACGGTAGCATTGATGCCGTGCTCTTTCGCCAGGGTATCGGCAACGCGATTGGCGAGATGGAAGAAGTTACCCAAGCCGATGAGGGCAACCTTTTCGCCTCGGCGGGTGATCTGAAATTTATTGATCTGGCTGTAATCGGTGGTGTCAGGCTTTCCGCTTTCCACGATTTCGCCGACTGGCATGCGGATGGCGACCGGGTGCGCGTTTTAGTGTAATCCCCATGCCACCATGGCCATCAATTCTTCTTTGCTGGTGGGGGCGAGATAGACCAGGTTCGGAATATTGGCAATCATCGGAATATCGAAGAACCCCAAATGGGTCACGTCGCTCATGCCGTACACCGACGCCATATGCACGAGGATGAGGGCGCTGTTGTTATTGACGCATAAATCCTGCACCAATTGATCATAGGTGCGTTGCAGGAAGGTGCTATAAACGCTGAATACCGGTTTGCCGCCGTTTTTGGCAATGCCGGAGGCCATTGCCACCGCCTGTTCTTCGGCAATGCCCACGTCTACATATTGGCTGCCGGCTTCTTTTCGCCATGCTTCGGTAAAGCCGAAGCCGCCCGGCGTTGCGGCGTTGATGGTGACAACGCGCGAGTCTGCCTTGATTTGCGCCATCAGGTAATCGGCGACAAGCTGGCTGTAGCCCGCAGGGAAGGTGGTTTTGCTTTCGCCGGTGACGAGGTCGAACGGCATTTTGTAGTGGAATTCTTCTTTGTGTTCTTCCGCCAGTTTGTAGCCTTTGCCTTTTTGCGTGACGATATGCAGCACAATCGGGTGGTCAATGTCTTTTACCGCCTGGAAGGCTGTAATCAGGGTCGCCAAATCGTTGCCGTCTTTGATAAAGCGGTAGTCAAGTCCCATCGCCTTGAAGAGATTATTCGGGCTGGCGCCATTGGTTTCGCGCAATTCGCGTAAGCCTTGGTAGATGCCGCCATGCACTTCGGCAATGGACTGGTCATTGTCGTTCAATATCACAATCATATTGCTGCCGAGAGTGGCAACGTAATCCAGCCCTTCATAGGCTTCACCGCCGGATAGGGCGCCATCGCCAATGACGGCAATGATGTTTTCTTTCGCGCCGCGCAAATTGCGTGCTTTAGCCAAACCGGATGCCAGACTCACGGAAGTTGATGTGTGGCCGATATTAAAGAAATCGTGCTCGCTTTCGGTCGGGTCGGTATAGCCGGTTACGTCGTCATAGTGTGCCGGATCCAGAAAGGCCAATGCCCGTCCGGTCAGCATTTTATGCACGTAGCTTTGGTGCGAGACGTCATAGACGATTTTATCCACCGGCGAATTGAAGACGTAATGCAGCGCGACAATCATCTCCGCTGCGCCCATCGGCGGGCCGAAATGGCCGCCGTGCTCCGATACTTTGGTCATGAGCGCCTGGCGCGCCTGGGCGGTGAGGTCGGTCAATTCCGCGAGCGACAGGTTTTTGATGTCGGCGGGGGATTTAACGTCGATGAGTTGCATGATGCTCTCCTTTGGGATTGGTATTAGATGCTGAAGCCGCCGTCCACCGCGTAATGGCCGCCGGTGGCGTAGCGGGCGTCGTCGGAGGCGAGGAAGCTGACGATGGGGGCGATTTCGTCCGGATCGGCGAAGCGGCCCAGCGGCACGATGTGCGCCACCGCCGCTTCGTGGTTTTTCGCTTCTTCCGCGCTCAGGCCGAGGTTGTCGTACAGCGGGGTTTTGGTGGCGCCGGCCGCGACGCTGTTGACGCGGATGCCGCAGGGCGCGAGTTCTTTCGCCCAGGTGCGGGTCAGACTCAGCAGCAGCGCCGCCTTACTGGCGGTGTAGATGGAGTTTGCTGGCATCGGGTTGTTCAACAGGCCGGAGGTGATGTTGATGATGCTGCCTTTGCTTTCTTTCAGCAGCGGGATGGCCTGGCTCGTCAGGTCGATGACGGCGCGCACGTTCAGGTTGAAGGTGCGGTCGTAGTCGGCAAAGTTGACGTTTTCGATGGGGGTGACCGGCGCGATGCTGGCGTTATTCACCACGCCGTCCAGTCTGCCAAAGCGGCTCCGGATTTCAGCCAGCCCCCGCGCGATGTCGCCGCTTTTTTCCACGTCGGCGACGAAGTAGTGGATGTTGGAGTGTTGCGCGGCGCTTTCTTGCAGGACGTTTTCGCGCCGCCCAATGATGATGACGGTCGCGCCTTGCTGCGCCATATGCTTGGCGATGCTGCGGCCGATGCCCGTGCCGCCGCCGGTAATCAGGAAGGTTTTTTGGTTGATGTTTTGCATATTTTTTCCGTCATGGCGGCGTTATGGTTTCGGCGCTTGCGCCAATGCGCTGAGTTTTTCGGCCAGCTTGGCGGCGTGTTCTTTGGCTTTGCCTTGTTGTACCTGTTTTTGCGCGTCGTCGGCGCGCACGCTGTAGCCGCCGCTGTAAACGTAGCCCTGCCATTCGAAGCCGCTCAGGTTGCCGAATTGTTGCAGCGGCGGCAGGAAGGCGTCGATGGGGTAGTTCATGCGGCCGCCGGTGCGGTATTCATTCTCGCCCGCGCCGGTGGTGAAGGACAGCACCAGTTGTTTGCCTTTGAGCAGGCCGCCACTGGCGTCATGGGCGAAGCCGTAGGTGAGCATGTCTTCCTGCCATTTTTTCATCAGTGCCGGCGGGCTGTACCAATAGATAGGAAATTGCATGACGATGATGTCGGCGTCGCGGATGCGCTGTTGTTCCCGCTTAACATCAAATCGGTAGTCCGGCGCGATTTTGTCCAGGTAGAGGATTTCGGCCTGCGGCAATCTTTTGTGCAGTTCGTCCAGGATGGTTTTGTTCGCGGATGAACGTTCCAGATGGGGGTGGCCGGAGACGATCAGGATGTGTTTTTCGGCCAGTACCGGGCCGCTGAGGCCGAGGATGAGGGTAAGGCCAATGAGGGATTTTTTAAGCAACGTTCCCATAGAATTCTCCTTGGTTTGGGTGGAGGTTAGTGCACCGGACGGGCGTGCATTTTTTCGATGGCGTTGTGACGCCAGTCGAGGTAACGGCGGGTCTGCGCGCCGTCGGGGTTGGCCATTTCAAAGGCGTGGCAGAGGCCGGGCAGGACGTGCAACTCGGTCGGCACGCCCGCTTCGATCAGGCGGCTGGCGTAGGCGATGTCTTCGTGTACGAAGAGGTCGAGGCTGCCGACGAGGATGAAGGTAGGCGGCAGGCCGCGCAGGTGGGTGGCGAAGGCGGGCGAGAAGTAGGGCAGTTCGCTGTCGGGGATGCTCTGCCCGCCGCGCAGGGTCGCCCAGCCGACGCGGTTCGCTGCCGCCGTCCAGACGATTTCGCCGGCGTTGTCGTCGCGGTAGGGTGATTCGGGGGTGCCGGTGCGGTAGTCGAGCATCGGGTAAATCAGGATTTGCCCTTCGGGGGTGAGTTCGCCCTTATCGCGGGTATAGAGAGCGAGGCGGGCGGCGAGGCCGCCGCCGGCGCTTTCGCCCATCAGCACGACGCGCTCGGCATCCAGGCCGTAATCGGTGGCGTGTTGATAAATGTAACGCAGGCCGTGGTAGGCATCGTGCAGGTCGGCGGGGAAGGGGGCGGCGGTGGCGAGGCGGTATTCGACGCTGACAACGGCGGCCTGCTGGCGGTCGGCCAATGCTTGCAGGGCGTCGCCGACCATTTTCGCGTTGCCCAAAATGTAACCGCCGCCGTGGATGAAGTAGATGATGGGCAGTTTGCCGCCGCTGCTGTTTTTCGGCGTGTAGAGATACAGCGGCACGGCAGGCTGGTCGCCGTCAGCCGGGGCGCTGAGGCTTTGCGCGGGCTGGCTGTTCTCGGCGGCGCGCTTGGCGTTGCGCTCGTTGAATTGCGCACGCACTTGCGGGTCGTCGAAATGTATCAGCCAGGCGGGCGCGGCGGCGCGGTATTCCGGATCAACGAGGTCAAGGGTGCGCGGCGTGTCAGCGGCACCGGCGCTGAGGCTGAGGGCGCAGAAGGTGGCGAGAAGGGTTTTTTTCATGGTTTTTCTTTTGGGTTGGCGTGGAGTACGGCAGGGGTGATTTCAACGGTGGCATCGCGGGCTGGGCTTCGGATCATGGTCGCCGTGTAGGGGCTAGTTGGATATTTGGCACGATAGGCGGCATCAATTTTGTCTTGCAGTGCGGCGTCGTTCACGGCGGCGAAGCGGACGCGATGCACAGCGCCGGCGGCATGGATTTCACCCGCCTGCTGTTTGATGGCGGCCTGGTACCAGCGCGAGCGCGGGCCGCTGTAGGCGCGGACGTAGAGGCGGCCGTCCACAACTACTTCCCAGATCCAGGTAGGGGTGCCGGTGGTGGTCATGTCGGGATGGTAGGGGGCGATTTTCAGGTCGTCGGCGCGGTCAATGGCCGCAAGGGTGTCGGGCTGCCAGTGCATGGTTTTCTCCGGTGGGTTGGTGTAGTGCGTGTGATCGTCTCGCTTGGCGGGGACAGTGTTTACTCCGCTCGGCGGCTTCCCGGCGTGATGTGGTCTCGCCGTATAGTCCAGACCGCCTTTGTTGGCGAGCAGGGTCGGGATGATGGCGATGGCCTGTTTGTCGGCGAGCATGTCGGCGGTTTTTTCCAGATAGTCTTTAAAATGCGGCGTGGCGCGGTGACTTTGGTAGGCGGCGTCATCGGCGTAGATTTCGTAAAAGTACCAGCGGTTGGGCGCGTCTTTTGCGGTGGCGGCGTAGATGGCCCGCACGCCGTTTTCGACGCGCATGGACTGCGCCATTTCCGGCATGACTACGGCGCGGAAGGCGTCATTCTGCCCGGGTTTGACGTCCACGATGACGAGGTTGTTGATGGTCGTCGGCGTCTGTTCGACTTTTTTGTCGGCCAGATACTGCGGCACGAGGGCTATTTTCTTTTTATGGTCGGTGAGGATGTCGGGCGAGCGGCGCAGAAATTCTTTGTATTGCGGCGAGGCGGTGTGCGTCCGGTAGGCGGACTCGTCGGCGTAGATTTCTACCATGTAGGCCATGTGCGGGTTGCCTTTTTGTTTGGCGCTGTACATGGCAAGCGCCCCCGCCTCATTGCCAACGGAGACGCCAATGTTGTTTTGCCCCACTGCGTCGTAGGCGGTGGTCTGTCCGGGCCGGATGCCGAGTTCGAAGAGGTTGAAGATGGGCGTGGCCTGGGCGCTGCCGAGAGTGAGGGTCATCAAGGCGCTGAGGATGAGTTTTTTCATGATTTTCCTTAGGTTGTGGTTTATACCAATTCCAGGGATTAAGCGAGCAAAGCGGCGCGCCGCGAACAGCACATGGTGAAGCACAGTACGGCGCGCCAACACGGCCGGGTTGTTTTTGGGGTTGGCGTTACTTTTGCAGGCGTTCGATCAATGCCTTTTGGTAGGCGGGCAGTTCGCTGGCATTGGCGCTCTGGAAGACCAGCGGCGACAGGTAGGTCATGCCGGCGTGCAGGGCGCTGGCCTTGAGCGGGGTGAAAACGTCGGCGAGGTCAACGCCGATGCGGCCACGTTTGCCGTAGGTGCTATCGCCGCCCGCAGCGGTGCTGACGATGAGCAGTTCCTTGCCCTGCCACAGCCCCGGTCCGACGCTGCTCCAGGTGTCGTTCATGTAGGCTTTCAGCATCGGCGTGAGGTTGAACCAGTGGGTGGGGAAGATGAAGACGATGCGCTCGTGCTCGCGGGTGAGGAGGCGTTTTTCGTCGCCGTTGATGGCGCGGGTGTCGAAGCCGTAGAGGGTTTCGAGGTTGCGCACGGTGACGTTGCCAACGCTTTCGGCGGCCTGTTGCAGGCCTTTGGTCAGCACCGAACGCTCCAGGTAGGGATGCGAGACGATGACCAGGGTTTTCTTCGCGGCTCTGGCAGTCTGTGCATTGGCGTTCAACGGCAGCAGGGCGGCACTGCCGAGCAGCAGGGCGGCTTGCAGGATGTCTCGTCGGTTCATGATGGTTCTCCGGGTTAGGTGGTTTTTGCTGAAAGGTGCGGGTTATCCCGCCTGGTGGGCGTTACCCATCCCAGAAATAAGGTGAGCAAGCGACGCGCCGCAGGCAGTATGTGTAAATACGGCGAAACGCGCCAACACATTCAGATTACTTTCTAGGATGTGTGTTCGAGCCTGTTGATACTCAACATTAGACGGCTTTTTAGCCAAGTTGCGGCATCTGCGGTGTGAAGATGCGTGCAAGGTGTTCAATCTTGCTGCGCTTTTTGTCTTGCGTCTGCCGTTTTGCTACAAAAATCCGCTGCGTAAGCCGAATGCCAACAATCCCTAGGCCTGTCCTTCCCAGCCGCCGCGTGTGTCCACGCCGGTTTCTTTTGCTAAGCGTTCGAGTTCGGCGATTTCGGCGGCAGTCAGTGTCAGTTGGGCGGCGGCAGCGGCGTCGGTCACGTGGTGCGGTTTGGTCGCGCCAACGAGCGGCAGGGTGCCTTTGGCAATCGCCCAAGCGATGGCGATTTGTGCGGCGGAGGCGCCGTGTGCTTTGCCGATGGCGGCCATCGCGTCGGTCAGTTTTTGCAGCTGCGGCAGCGCTTTGTTGTACGCTTCGGCGCGGCGACTGCCGGCGGGCAGCGGGTTCGCCACGTTGTAACGGCCACTGAGCGCGCCCTGTTCCAGCACCATGTAGGCGAAGAAGGTGATGCCGTTGTCGCGGCAGTAGTCGAGCACGCCGTCGTCAATGGAATTGCGGTAGAGCAGGCTGAAGTGGTTTTGCACGGCGCTGAGTTTGCAGCCTTCCGCCGCAAGGATGTCGTTCACGCGCTTGATTTGCGCGAGATTGTGGTTGGAGATGCCGACGGCTTTGACTTTGCCGCTTTTCAGCGCGGGGATGAGGTGCGGCGCCCAGCGCTCGACGTCAATGGAGTTATGAATCCAGTAGAGGTCGATGGTGTCGACGCCGAGACGTTCCAGGCTGCTGTCAAGCATGGCCATGAACGGGTCGGCCAGACTTTCGTCAGCGAGGTTGGGGGTGAATTTGGTGGAGAGAATCACGCTGCCCTTGGGCCAGCGGCGGATGATTTTGCCCAGTTCTTTTTCGGAATCGCCGAGGCCGTAGGCGTAGGCGGTGTCCCACAGGTTCAGGCCGGCCTGCATCGCGGTGTCGAACACTTCCTGCATCTGCGCTTCGCTGAGCGTCTGGCCGAATACGGCGTCGCCGCCGTAGGTGCCGACGCCCCAGGACCAGGTGCCGAGGGCGATTTTGGGGTAGGTGGGTTGGGTCATGGTTTTTTCTCCGTGTTGTTGAATGGACAAAACGCAGTATAGGGAGATGCGATGTTTAGGATTAGTCTTGGTCTGGCTTATGCTTTGTTAGGCAAATTTTTATAATCTGCCGCTCGTGCTTTGTTTTTCAGATGCGTCAGGTCGGATACACGGTGAATTGATCGCTCAGAAGATGTCGCTGTCGCAGCCCTGCCGCAGCAGTTGCAGTATTTGCCTTCCTTTGCGGTAGATCAGCAGTAATACCAATCCCAGAAAATAATCTGAGTGTGTTGGTGCGTCTCACCGTATTACTTGTACTGTCTGCGGCAACGCGCCTTATTCCGCTTTTGATCTATTCAACTAAGGCTGGCCGTCCACAGTTTGACGGCAAAGGCGATGAAGAGGAAGCCGACCAGGGTCATGCCCACAGCAGCCAGGGCGCGCGAGCGGGCGAAGACGGCGGTCAGGCGCTCGCCGGCGAAGGCGAGGGTGTTCAGGTAGGTGAAGCTGACGCTTTGCAGGATGAGGGCGAGGATGAGGAAGCTGTAGAGCGGGTTGGGGGCATCGGCGCGCACGAATTGGGTGAAGAAGGAGAGGAAGAAAAGGATGGCTTTGGGGTTCATCAGGCTGAGGGTCAGCGCGTGGTGGAAGATGCGCCGAGGCGACACTTTTGGGGTGACGGGGGTGGTATTGCGCCGCGTTTGCCACACCAGCCAGCCGCTTTTGAGCAGGTTCAAGCCGAGCCAGGCGAGGTAGAGGCCGCCGGCGATTTTGATGCCGTGGAAGAGGACGGGGTAGCGATGCAGTAAGGCGCCCGCGCCGAAGACGGTCGCGAGGATGAGCAGACTGTCGCCGAGGAGAATGCCGGCGATGGCGCGGTAAGCGGCGCGGCTGCCGTGTTGTCCGGCGACGCTCAGACAGTAGAGGGAGTTGGGGCCGGGGACGAGGATGACGGCGATGACGCCGATGAGGTACTGGGGCAGGTCGATGATGCCGTTCATGGTTGTATTCCTTTATAGTCGTTTCAAATGGAAATGAGACAAGGCGGCGAGCCGAAGGCGGTATGTGTAGCGAGGCTCGCCAACACCGCATCAGTTTCATTTGGAACGACTATATGTGGCAGTGGTGGAGGTTGGCTTTAATCAGGGCATAACCGGGTCTGCGCAGGGTAACGCAGTGGCTGTCGCGTTTGTAGATATAGTGTCGGTCGAGGTAATGGCGGTATTGAATGGCTTGCGGCGTGCAGGTCTCGCCGGCCGGACAGGTGGGGAAGGCGGCAACCCGCGCGGTGGGTGGGGCGAATTGCGGGGAGTTGCTGAGCGATAGAACTTGGATGTCGATGCCTTACCGCATCCCATATCGGCGAGGCATTCGTCGTCCCAGCCCAGCCCTTTGCGGGCGGATTTGCGCTTGAGGACTTGCGGTCGGCTGCGATCGGGCAGGTTGCCATCCTGCACGGTTTTGCACAGCCGAGCAGGCAGGGCACTGCTTTGATGCCGGCAAACAGGGTGGCGTTGCGCAAAGCAGGGTCTAGAACGTGTTCTTCTAGAGAAATTATCTTTATGGGCTTTCCTTGTCGGTTGTGCGCAGAAGCGGTAGAGATTGTATGAACAGATAGCATGGCAGCCAACAGGACAGCCGGACTTTGCAACAAGAAAGTGGCGGCGAATAGGAGGGGCGATTGAGTCTATACAGACTTCAGGCGGTATATGCGAGGTAGAAGAGGCGATAAGGGGCAGAAAAGTAGAAAGGTAAAAAGGCAGAAGGTGAGCCGAGGTGGGACCTGCGCACGGTTTCCCGCGACTGTACTGCTGCGCCTTGCCGTATTATCCCGTACAACTTACGGCGTGCCGCTTGGTAGCAAAAGCACAATTTCTGCGCAGCAGGAAATAATGGCGCCGACTTGGCGGAAATGGAAAGGGTTAGGGGGTTAAGCCCCATTTGAAACGGCAGGTCAAAAGCGGGTAGAAGGCTTATTTCGCATATCACCGCGTTCCACCGCGTTCCTTATCGTTCTACCTATCGCTCCCTCTCTCTCCTGCCGCCGAAAACGGGTTGCCGTCGGTAGCGTACCGGCCCCCTATTGCGGCGCATTGCCCGGTTGAATGAAGTGTAAGAACATGGGCAAGGAGCGTGATGACGGGGCGGTGATCGAGTGGGAATTTTCATCACCGTGCGGCTGCATGGGTTGCTAGAATGCCCTCCTTTACCGGTTTCGGCGGGAAAAATCCCCGCACCGGATTTTTCCGCCAGCCTGCAAACCGCCCTTTCCACAAGATCAAGGAAACTCAAGGAAACGAAAATGTCCGCAGCAGACTGGTCAGAAGGCTATGTAAACGACATTAATTACACCTACGGGTATTACCCGGAACTGAACCCGCAGCGCATTGTTATTCCGTTTTTGCAGGCGGGGCTGGCGGCGCCCAAAATTATTCGCGCGTGCGAGTTGGGCTTTGGGCAGGGCGTATCGGTCAACATTCACGCCGCAGCCGGCGAAGTTGAGTGGGCGGCGACCGATTTCAACCCGTCCCAAGTCTATTTTGCGCGCCGTTTGGCCGATCAGTCGGGCGTAAGTGGGGAAAAACTGCTGCTGGCGGAGCAGGGATTTGTCGAATTCTGTGCGCGCAGTGATTTGCCCGACTTTGATTTTATTGCCCTGCACGGCGTGTGGTCGTGGATTTCCGATGAAAACCGCCACATCATCGTGGATTTCGTTCGCCGCAAGCTGACTGCGGGCGGCGTACTGTACATCAGCTATAACACCTTGCCCGCATGGTCGGCGCATATGCCTGTGCGCCACCTGCTGCAAGAGCATGGCAGTCGCGTCGGTCATGGCAACCGTACCGAGCGCATTCGGCAGGCTGTGCAGTTCGGCCGGGATTTGCTTAAACATAGCCCCTGGCTGGTGCAGCGCGCGCCCGATTTGCCCAACCGCATGCAGGCGCTGGACGATTACTCCGCCGACTACATCGCCCACGAATACCTCAACAAAGACTGGCAGCCGATGTATTTTTCGCAGATGGAAGAATGGCTGGGCGGCGCCAAACTAAGCTATGCCTGCTCCGCTCGCCATTTGGAAGACATCCCAGCTTGCCTGTTTGACGAAGAACAGCAGGCGTTCTTCAACAGTATCAGCGACCCGTCTTTCGCGCAGACCGCCAAAGACTATTTGCTGAACCGCCAGTTCCGCTGCGACTACTGGGTAAAAGGCAGCTACCGCGTCACCTCGGCAGAGCAGGAACGGGCGTGGGACGCGCTCGACATTATTTTGCTGACCGAACGCGCGAAATTCAGTCCGGACATTGCTTACACCCGCAGCGCCAGCGGCGTGCCGGAGCTGTTTAACCCCGTGCTCGACTACCTGGCCGACAGCAAGGTATACAACGTCGGCAAAATGCGGCGGGATCTAGTTGGGAAACTCGGCAACGAACAGCTCTATTCCGTGCTTGCCATTCTGTTCGGCAAAGGCGACATTGCCGTATGTTCCGCGCCTGAGGCGGCCGAACGGCAGCATGCAAACTGCCGCCGCTTTAACCGCCGCGTGCTGGAATCCGTCGAAATCAACAGCACGCTGAGCTACCTTGCCAGCCCCGTACTGGGCGGCGGTATCGGCATCAGCTACCTGGAAAAACTCTTCCTGCACGCCCATACAGGCGGCCTGCCCGAAGAAGCGTGGGATGCGAAAGTATGGCAAATCCTGCAACAGCAGGGGCAAATTCTGCTGCGCGACGGCAACAAACTGGAAAGCGAAGCGGAAAACCTGGACGAAATTGCCCGCCAGAAAATCGAATTTCTGCGCCACCGCTTCGGCCTGCTGCAAAAACTGAAGTGCTTGCCCTGACGACCGTTTGGCGACCGGGGCAGCTTTTTTTCCGGCGTATACGCCTGCGTCTGATTACCTCGCCGGGAAAATCGGGCGCATTTTTTCTTCCGTGCCAGTAAAAAACGGGGGACTGTCCAAATTTCATGCTTTTCCCGAGACGCTTGGCGCTAATGGACAAAACCATGCTCAAGGTCTCATTCTTTAGTGAAAGAATTCCTTATAAACCGCGCCTTATTCCCATTTTTCAATCTGTGATGGCACTGTAACCCCCTTTTCATATTGCCAAATTCGGGCATTTACTGGCAGGCAGGCCGGAAGTGCCCGTAAATACTGGGCTAGCAGATAGACAAATCCGGGACGCCCATAAATACTGGGCTTACGGATAGGCAGGCCGGGAACCCGCGTAAACACTGGGCTGGCGGGCAGCCTATCCGGAAACGCCCATTTTACGCGGGCTGCGGGGCAGGCATTGTTGCCGTTCTTCGATCGCGGCGGCCGCGCTTCGGACGGTGATACTTCACCCGAGCGCCGGCGATGCAGCTGGCTTCAACGCACTGAATAGATCGCCTTACGCTTTGCTCCTGCGGTCGGCGGTGCGCCAGTGATATGGGTCAAGCATAAGCCAGCTGGCCGCAGCGGAGCGCAATGACTCATCGGCCTAAGCCCCGCGTCTTTTGGGCGTGCCAGCCCGGTCGATTCTGTAGCCCTTGTCAATCGGGCGTTTGCCGGCATGCATGCTGGAAGCCCACGTAAATAGTGGGCTTGCGGATAGGTCGCCCGGAAATACCAAAAAACAGTGAGATTGAAGATAGATAGACCGGAAGTGCCCGTAAATAAGCGAATTGAAGACAGGTCAGCCTGAAACCCACGTAAATAGGTACTTGCGGATAGACAGGCCGGGAGACCGCGTAAACACTGGGCTGGCGGGCGGCCGCAATCGGAGTTTTGGGGGTTGTCCATCGGTGAAGGTTTTGCCCCAGTCGGGCAGGGGGCTTGCTTGAGGGCGGCGAGTAGGATGGTCCGCGCGCTGGCGAAGTCGGAGACGTGCTCTGCGAGGGTGATGGTTTCCATGGCCGCGTCGTCCGTTGCGGTCTATCTACATCCGGGAAAATCATCTGAGCGTATTGGCGCGCTTCTTCGGAGTTGCTGTACTGTCTGCTCTGTACGGCGCCGCTTTCTTGGCTTGATTGCTAGGATTAATATTATCTTGTTTGACCGCAACCACCTCTACCACGACTACGGAGCTCCCATGCAAGACCAAAACAGAGAAACTCTCCACACCCTCCGCAAACTGAAAAACGCAGAAAGCCCCCAAGAGCGCCTGCAAGGCTGGCGGGAGATCCGCGCCGCGCAGGGCCTTAGCGGCGAATACGCCCTCGCCGTGCGCCTGAACGGCAAAGCCTACACCGAAGAAGAAGCTGACATGGTCGCGGCGCTGTTTGGCCGCTGAACATGCCCGACCCGCTCCATCTCTACCGGCCGCTCAATACCCTGAAACCCTGGGGCGACAACATCTGGATCGCCGACGGCGGCCTCATCCGCATGGCCTTCCCGCTGGGCCTCAGCATTCCCTTCAGCACGCGCATGACCGTGGTGCGCCTCGCCGACGGCGGCATGTGGTGCCACTCGCCCATCGCCCCCGACCCGGCACTGCTGGCCGCCATCGACACTCTCGGCCCGGTGCGCCACCTCATCTCGCCGAACCGCATCCACTACGCGCATATCCCCGCCTGGCAGCAGCATTACCCGCAGGCGAAAGCCTGGGCTAGCCCCGGCGTGCGCGAGCGGGCGGCGTCGCAGCGCATCGCCGTCGCCTTTGACGCCGACCTCGGCGCAGAAGCACCGCCGGACTGGGCGGCGGACATCGCACAACTGCCCTTCCCCGGCAGCACCGTGATGACCGAAACCGTCTTCTACCACCACGCCAGCCGCAGCCTCATCCTCACTGACCTCATCGAAAACTTCGAAACCGCCAAATTCCCCGGCCGCTTCTGGGCGGGCGTGATGAAACTGAGCGGCATCGCCGACCCGGATGGTAAAACCCCGCCCGACTGGCGCGCCACCTTCAAAGACAAAACCGCTGCCCGCGCCGCACTGGCGCACATCTTCGCCTGGCAACCCGAACGCATCATCCTCGCGCATGGCCGCTGCTACAGCGAAAACGGCACCGCCGAACTGCGCCGCGCCTTCCGCTGGCTGGATTGATGGCATCATTTGCCGCGTCCCCGCAAAAAGCGATGAACAGCTTTTTCACGGGTTTTCTTCGCTTTATCGGGAAGGGGTTGCAGGAAGAGGTTTTTTTCTTTGGCGATGAGCCCGGCGAGGATGAGGGCAAAGAGGCCGGTCTGGATGATTTTGCTGTCCGGATGGGTGGCGAAGATTTCGTTGCCGAGGTTGGCGCAGAGGTGGAAGGCGACGGCGATCCAGATGTTGCGCGCGTTTTTCAGGTACAGCCAGTTCATGATGAAGACGAAGCAGATTATGCTCGCCATGAAGTTGACGCCGTGCTGCCAGCCTTCGGCGACGAGGTTCGCCTGGTAGTAGCCTTTGATGCCGGCAAGCGGGATGTGCCAGAGGAACCAGTAGGCGAAGAAGAGGAGGTTGGCGGTGATGAGGCGGTAGCGGGCGAGCAGGACGTCGGTGCCGTAGCTGTGCCAGGCGAGTTCTTCCAGCAGCGGCGCGAGGACGAGCAGCAGCCACGGCGAGAAGAGGGCGCTGGTGAAGCTGGGGTGGCCGGTGATGCGGAATTGGTCGGCGCTGTAGCCGAAGGCCAGCGAGATGAGTTGGGCGAGGACGAGGGTCGCAGGACCAAGGCAGATAGCGATGAGCAGGTAACGCGGGCGGAGGCTGCGCAGGCTGAGGCGCGGTTTGAGGTCGGCGAGCAGCGCCGGTTTTTGCCAAAAGAGCCGGGCGGCGACGGCGGTCGGCGCGGCAAGGCCGATGATGCCGAGGGTGCCTTGCAGGGTGGTGTGCGCATCCAGCCCCGGGGTGCGGCTGATGATGCCCGCCGCCAGCCAGCAGGCGCAGGGGATGAGGAAGGACCAGAGGTAGAAGAAGACGGGGCGGTCGTAGGCGTTGATGTTGTGCATGGGGCGGCTTCCGGGTGGCGGCCTCGGCGGTTCATGTCGGCGTTTTGCCCTGTTTGGCGAGCGCGGAGTGAATCAGCATTTGTGTGCCGAACCAGCCCCAGTAGATGCGGTGGCGGTAGATTTTCCCGTCGCGGTGCTGCATGACTTCGAGGATGTCCACCTGGTTGCCGTCCGGGGTTTGGCGCGGGTATTCCCAGATGAGGGTGCCATCGCCGGTGTAGTAGCGGGCGTCGCGATACCAGCGCACCCATTCGTTCGGGCGGCGGCGCGCCCCTTCTGCGAGGAAGGCGCGGATTTCCGCCTTGCCGCGCAGGGTGCCGTCCTCACGCTGCATGATGACGGGCACGAGCGGCGATTCGAGTTCGGCGTCGTCGTGGTAGAGGGCGATGAGGGCGTCAGTGTCGCGGTTTTTGGCGGCGTCGTGCCAGGCGTGGTAGAGGTGTTCGGCGCTGCTCATGGGATTCTCCGATTAGGGACAAGTGAATAATGGGCAATAAGATTTGGCAATAAGTCCGTTAGATTTTATCGCCGGTGCGTATTGCCCAACCCGCTCTTCACGTGGAGAGCGGGCTTTTTATGTGATTTTTTCTTTGGGCGCACGTCAAGCAGGGAAGCGCGTAGCGTGTGTAGCGCGTTGCCCACGCTACGCGCCAGCGCAAGCAGGAACCGCAGTGATAGTCAAATAGCCGGGAAACCGTCACGGCGTTGCGCCGCCTCGCCATTACGGCTTGTGCTGTCTGCGGCTGTGCGCGTTATAACGTTTTGTATCTACTCAACTATCCGGCTTGGCTGCCGTCGGTTCAGAAGGTCGAGAAGCGTTGCTGCTTGTCCATCGCGCGGATTTTCGCCATATCGTCGTCGCTCAGGTTGAAATTGAAGATGTCGATGTTTTCGCGGATGTGCTTCGGATTAGCCGAGCCGGGAATGGCGACATTGCCGTCCTGCAAATGCCAGCGCAGGATGATTTGCGCCGGAGTTTTGTGGTGTTTTTCCGCCAGCGCGGCGATGGTCGGGTCTTTAAATAGGGTCTGCGTGCCGCCCCTGCCGTAGCGGTCGCGGCCGCCCAGCGGGTACCACGCTTCAGGCACGGTGCCGTAGCGGGCGAAGGTGGGTTTGAGCGTGCGCCACTGGTTGTAGGGGTGGGTTTCGTTCTGCACGACCGCCGGCGGAATGGTGGCGGTTTTCATGATGTCGGCGAATTCTTTTTCGTAGTAGTTAGAGAGGCCAATAGAGCGGATTTTGCCCGCTTTCACCGCCGCTTCCATCGCTTTGTAGGCGTCCGCGTCGTGCGCCGCGGGGTGGTGCAGCAGGACGAGGTCGATGTAGTCGGTGTCGAGGCGCTTGAGCATGGCGTCGATTTCGGCGGCGGCACGGGGGAAATCCGCCGTCCATAGCTTGGTGGTGAGGAAAATCTGGTTGCGCGGGATGCCGGATTGTTTGATAGCGCGGCCGACGGCTTCTTCGTTGCCGTAGATGTGAGCAGTGTCGATGAGGCGGTAACCGTCTTTGAGCGCGGTCAGCACGGCGGCTTCGGCTTGCTGGTTGTCGAGCATAAAGACGCCGAGGCCGATGATGGGCATGGTATGGCCGTCGTTGAGTTTGACGGCGCGGCTCTCCAGGTTGAAGACTGGGGCGTTGGGTGCGGTCGTGGCCGGAGCGGTTTGCGCCAGAACGCCGGCGCTGAGGCCGAGAGCGATGAGCAGGGCGGCAAGTCGCTTTTTCATGAGGTTTTCTCCTGTGGGTTAAAAAAAGGCGGGGTGAAAAAGGTTGGGCGCGGGATGTAGGGCAGTTCGCTTGGCGATCGGACTGAAATATGCAGAAATTTGACAGATGATGATGGGCAAATTTTCCACGTCTTATTTCCGTCCCCAGAGTTGAGCTGAGAAGGCGGCGCGCCCAGACAGTATAGGTAGTATGGCAAGGCGCGCCAACATACTCGGATGATTTCTTGGAATGGGGAGTTACATGATCTGTGTTGCCGTGTTTTACCGCGTCGGCCGCAGTGCCCATCCGACGCTGATGAGCGCGATGAATGCCAGTGCCGCCAGCAAGATAAACGCGTGCTGGCTGCCGTCGCGGGTGGCTATGGCAAGCTGGCTTGGATTGGCCCGTTGGGCGCTGGCGACAAGGCTGGCGGCGACGGATGTGCCGACGGCGCCGGCCAGTTGTTGCAGGGTATTGAGTACGGCGTTGTCGTCGGCAGACTGTTCGCGCGGCAGGGCGGCAAGGCTGTGGGTGGTGGTGTTGCCGACCGCAAAGCCCTGGCCGAGGCAGTAAGCCGTGTAGATACTCATGAAAAGGGCGGTGGTCAGGATTTGCCCCAGAATGGCGAAGGCGGTCAGGGTGGCGAGCAGGATCAGCGCGCCGCTCAGGATGGGTTTGCGCGCGCCGAAGCGGTCGTAAACGGCGCCGCTGATGGGGGCGATGCAGGCGCCCAGCAGACAGCCGGGCAGAAGCAACAGGCCGGACAGGGTAGCGCTGGTGCCGTTGGCAAGCTGGGCGTAATTGGGGATGAGGTAACCCAGCGCCAGCACGCAGAACTGAATGAGCAGGACGAACAGCATGCCCTGAACAAATATTTGCAGGTTGGACATGATAACGGGCGGACGGCGGGCGATAAACGGGGCCGCTTCGCTAGGGGCCATGCACGAATTTCATCAATGCGAGCGGGGCAGGTTTTGTCCCGCGTTGCCTCAACAGGCAGTCTGAAAGTAGAAAATAGCCGTTTAACCGCATTATTTGAAAGATAAAATCCAATATGGATCTTTACTCGATTTACCCTTTCAGACGGTCTGCTTCTTTAATTTACAGTTCGCTCGCGTCAAACAACCGCCGGCATGCACACAGCACCCAGCCCACCAGCAGCGCTAGCCCCACCGCCACCCAATAGGCTTGCGCGTAGCCCAAAAGTTTCGCCAGCCGCAGAGCGGCAAAGCCTACTGCGTAGCTACCGATAAGGACAACGGAAAATTGCAGGCTGCTGTCGAGTGCGGCGGTGGCGCGGTCGGATTTGTCCATTACCAAGGCGAGTATTACCGGCAGTAGCAGCGTGTAGCTCAGACTCAACGCGATAATTAACGCAGGCGGCAGCCACGGCTGGACGCGGGCGAGCGCGTCGATGGCGGTCATAGATGCCAAGAGCGGCAGTTGCAGCGCGTAGAGCAGGAAAACGAGTTTGCGGCGCGGATGACGGCGCGACAGCCAGCCCGAGAGCGGCGTAACGATCAGGCAGGCAACGGGGATGCCCACCGCCAAAATACCGCCCGTCTGTTTCGGGTCGAAACCCAAATCCGCCAGTTTCGGTACGAAGGTTGCCGCCGCAAAAGCATAGGGCGCGGCAACCGACAACAGCAGCGCCAGCCATCGCCAGCCGGTTTCAGGCTGCTGCCAAAAGGAAACCAGCCGTACTGCCAGTTCTTTCAAACCGCCTGGCGCCGTCGGGCTTTCCGGCTCGCGGTAAAGTAAAAGTTGCAGCAGTGCCAGTAGCGTGAATGCAAGCATGAAGCCCACCGCCGCCGTCTGCCCGTATCCCTGGTACAGCCACAGCACCAGCGCACCGCCTATCATCTTGCCGCCGCGTGCCGCCATCGTCTGAATCACGCCGCCGAAACCGCGTTCGCGGCGCGGCAGGATGATGCACGACAGGCCCAGCATGGCGCAGCCGTACACGGCGGACATGGCTGAGAGCAGCGCGCAACAGGCTAAAAGCAGCGGGAAATTGCCGACGATATCGGCGGACATCATCAGTGCGAACACCGCCGCCAGTCCCAGCGTCGCCGCCAGCAGCCAGCCGCGAAATCGCCCGAACCGTCCCGATATCCGGCGTTCCATCAGCGCAGCAAACAGCACTTTCGCCGCTTCGATGCCGCCGATTAAATGTATCCAGCTCAACCGGTCTAGGCTGTAGCCGTGATTTTTCAGAATGGCGATAAGCGCGACCAGATAAAAGCCGGTCAGTGTGAATTTGTAGGTGCTGCCGAGTATGAGTAACAGCCAGTCGCGCAGGGCGGGAGCTTGGGGCATGGTTTGATTTTCCTTGGTTGGGGCGGGGGCAAAAGGCTGTTTGAAAGCCGCAGGGGTTGGCAACCCAAACCGCATACTGTGTTAAACCATACCGCCCCGCTTTATTAATTAAAGGATTATTTATGACCGTTACCGTAATGACCGAATCCTAAAACAGCTTGCGCCAGAAGGACGCCTATCTTGCGGACGGTCAGGCTGTTTACTCAGACGGCCCGCAGGCTGCGGGCGGCAAGGGCAGTTTTATAGCCACGACCGATTATCTCGCTTCCGCGCTGGCTTCCTGCACCAGGACGATTATGACTCTGAAAGCCGAAGCAAAGGGGTGGATTTCGTCCGCTGTTATGCCGAAGGCGGTAATAAAGTCTCTATGGAAGACTTCCGCGTTACCCGAACCAATATCGTATTTCACCTGAATGCTGCATTCGAGGCGGAGCTACTCCGCTCGGAATTGCCCCGCTAATTGGAAACGGCAACCCGCGAGATGTACATTGTCGGCCGTAGCATGCATCTGATTTGGTGCAAGAATTCGAGTTTGTGTACGCATAATCGAATGCGGTTTTTGCAATGTCGTCTGAAGGCTTTTCAGATTGCCTTCAACGCTTCTTCCGCCTTTCGCATGGCACTTACCTCGTCCGCTTCAGCGATGTAGTTCACACCCAATGCGGAGGCAAGTTTGGACGATTGTTCGCGGAAGAATTCCAGTTGCGCGGCATCGGGTTCGATGAGCAGCATGGCGGCGCAGCGTTCGGCAAGCTGCGTTTGGTGCGCCTTTATCCAGGCGATGTAGTCTTTGCGGTCGGCAATGCGCTGCTCGTCGCTTACCTCCCGCTGCATGGGGGTACAGACGGTGGCGAAGCGGTGGTTTTGGTTTAACAGGGTTCCAAATTCGGCCAGCCAGTCGGCAAAATCGGCGACCTGGGTCAGGTCGGTCAGGTAGATAGTGCCTTCGGGCAGGGCTTTGGCAGGGGTGAAGTAGTGCATTCGGGTTTCCTTTAGGTATTGGGGGCAGTTGCAGTAGGTCGTGCATGAATGCCCGATAGTAGGCGGCGGAATCGGGTTGGGTTGTGCCGGGCATAAATGCCGACCTGCACGTCGCCGGTTTGTCCGAAAGGTCGTCTGAAAAGCGGTTTCCTTGTTTTAACTTCGTTGAAGCTTTGCTTTCAGATGACCTTTCTGTTTCGGCGGTTATTTCATTTTGCCTGTACCTTAAAACTTCCATTCTCCACTCACGCCCACGCTTCTGGGGCGTTGGTAGAGGGCGTCTTGGCGGTCGGAGCCGGAGATGAATATGGGGCGGTGGCGGTTGAACACGTTGTCGGCGTAGAGCGAGACGCGGCCTTGTTTGAAGTTGTAGGCGGTGTAGAGATTGACTTGGCTATATGCGCTGATTTTGCCCGATTCGGCATTGTCGGCGGCGGAATAGTAGCCGCTGTAGAAGCGCACGTCGCCGCCTGCTTCCCAGCCGTTCGGGTTCAGGTATTTCACTCCGATGTTGGCGGTGTACTTGGGCGCGCGGCCGAGTTTGTTACCTTCGATACCGCTGTCGGGATAACTTCTGATTTTGGTATGCAGCAGACCTAAGCCTGTGGTGAGTTTCAGGCTGTCGGTTGCCTGCCAGTCGGCACCGAGTTCCGCACCGTAGGTGTGGACTTTTTTGGCGTTGCGAATGACCACTGAGTTGGTGCCGAGATAGAAGGGAAGCTGCATGTCGCGGTAGTGGTTCACGAACAGGTTGCCAGACAGTTGCAGGCGGCGGTTTGCGCTGCGCCAGCGGGTGTACCACTCGTAGTTGTTTACATACTCGGGTTCGTAGGCGTAGGTTACGACGGGGCGTCCGAAGGTGATGCCTGCGCCGCCGGGGTTGTAGCCGCGCGCGGTTTTGATGCCGCTGACCCATTGGTCGGTGGGTTTGAAGGCGATGTCGATCTTGGGTAGGAAGACGGTCTGTCCCTTGCCTAAATCGAGACGCAGTGCGCCGCTGCCGCCGTTTCGTTGGTGCGTTTCTTTTTCCAGCCTGCCTGCGACGGTGATGTCCCATTTTTCGGTGGGGCTGTAAGTGGCTTCGGCAAACAGGGCGCGCACGCTGTTGTGGTCGTCAAAGGTGTTGCGGCCGCCGACGCTGCGGATATCCACCCATTCGTCCTGCTTGCTGTGGAAGTAGTGCAGTCCGGCAAAGCCTTTCAGACGGCCTTTGTTACTGAAATGCAGCACAGGTTCCCATTCCAGCTCGCGGCCTTTGAGTTCAGCCGGCACGCCTTGGGGATTGACGGTCATCGGTAAGTGCAAACGTTCGTTGTGGTAGCTACTGTAAACCAGTTTGTTTTCCAGTTTCAGGTAGTCGTTAAGCTGCCACGATACATCCCAGATGCCCGATGTCGAGCCGGTTACGAACACGGGCTTTTCCTTTAGAAAGCGGCGGCTGGCGGTGTTGCCCATGATTTCGTTCTGCGGCGCGCGGGAGCGGATGTGGTTCAGCGTCAGGCGGCTATAAAAGTCGGGATTATTTTCAGGCGTGAACAAGAGCTTGAAGCGCACGTTGGTGTTTTCCACGCGGCGCGGGTTACCCGTCGGCTCGTAGGATACGAACGGTTCGTAGCTTTCGCGCTGCTGCTGCTCCGCGCTCAAGCGGAAGGCAAGGTTGTTTTTTATTATCGGGCCGGACACCACGCCGGCGATGTTGTGCGTTTTCTGATTGCCTAAACCTAGGCGGACTGCGCCTTCCCATTCGTCGGTCGGATCTTTGGAACGCATCACTACCGCGCCCGCCACCGCGTTCTGACCGCGCACATGGCTTTGCGGCCCGCGCAAGACTTCCACCTGCTGCATGTCCCACAGCGACTGCTTGCCGAAGGCGTATTCGTTGTAGGTGGCAGAGCGGCCGTCTATGGACAGGTTCAGGCGCGGACGCGTGCCTGCGAAAAACGCCACTGCGCCCACTGCTGGGCCCGATCCATCCACGCCGCGCATGGTCGGCAAATCGTTGCCGCTGCCCAAATCGACGGTATTTACGGTCTGTTTGAGCAGGTCAGTGGCGGAAAGATTGTGGCCGCTGCGGTCGATGTCGGGCGTGGTGAAGACGCGGTTAGACGTAGCGGTTTCAAAGCCGCTACGGTTGACGCGTTCGCCAGTTACGACGACTTCTTCCAATTGCACCTGTTCGGTGTCCTGTGCCACATTGGCGGCGTAAATCCATTCGGAAGCGAAAGCGGCGGCAAGCAGCAGGGGCAGGTGGCGGAGGGTGGTTTTCTGCATTTCCTTAGCCCTTTTGGGGTTTACATATTTATATAAAAATTACTATTTTTGTAAATTATAGGAAGAGGGGTAGAGGAATACAAGTACTTATCAAAAGCATGATTTTGCAACGAAATGCGGTTTGTGGACAGCCGAATACCGTAGGAAAATCATGATTTCATAAAATATAGCTAAAATACTTCACTTCATACGGCGTCGGCTCGCCTTGTACTGAAAAAATAATTGTTTCAGCTCTATTGCGTCTGAAAGCCATCAAACAAACAACAAACAACGATGACCGCCCGCAAACAGCAAACCATCATCGCCACCGCTAGCCGCCTGTTCCGCGAATACGGTTTTGCCGCTGTATCCGTGGGCAGAATCTGCGAAGAAGCAGCCGTCAGCCGCGTTACCTTCTACAAACATTATGGTGGCAAAAACTCGCTCTTGCGTGAAATCGTTATCGAACAGAAAGACCGTGTCCGCGCCGAATTCGAAAGCCTGTTGGAACGGCGCTGCGGCCTGCGCGAAGTCGCCGAAACCGTGTTCGCCCTGCAAGGACAATCGTTTGAAGAACTCTATTCCGCTGCCTTCCTGCGCGACATCGGAGAGAACGCCGATTTGGAACTGGAACGATTTTTCAAGGAGCTGAACGAAGAAAAATACGCCTTCATGCGCTATTTCTTCCACACCCTGCAAAGCCGCCGCCTGATTGCCCCCGATTTGCCTGTGGAACTCATCGACCTGTTCATCCGTCAGGCAGACGTATTGATGCGCCATCCGCGACTGACTGCGCTCTATGCCGCGTCGCCGCAAAAGCTGCCGCAGGATGTTTTGGGCTTGTTGTTACACGGTTTGGCCGGTGAACAATCCAAAAGAAAAATTTGATGAGGCCTAATTGCGTCAAACAGGTGTTTAGGTCGGGCGCGATATCCGACTTTTTCTATTTATCCAAACGATTTTTCAGCTCTTTTCCGTTTTCCGAATAATCTGTTTATACACTTCAGTACTCACCTTAGCTGTGCGTTGTTGGGTTCTGAAATCCACATAGATTATGCCGAAGCGGCTGCCGTAGCCGGAGAACCATTCGATGTTGTCGTGGCTGAACCAGACATGGCTGCCCGCAATGTTTGTACTTCCTGTCATCGCTGCTTTCATCGCGGCGATGTGGGCGGCGAGGTATCGGCTGTGTTTTTCGTCGTGCACTTGCTTGTCTTGCAGTTCGTCGTTGCCCGGGAAGCTGGCGCGCCGTTTTCGGTGATGATGACGGTCGGGTTACCCCATTCGTCGCGGATGTGCAGCAGGAGTTGTTTGAACAGGTCGGGGCGTACTGCGGCGTTGAAGGCGACTTCGGCGCCGCCGTCGGCAACTGAATTTCCGGGGCGTAGTCGCTTGCTGCGTCTTGCCGCGCGCGGATGTAGAGCGGGGCGTCGCGGTTAGGGGCAGAAGGAATGCGCCACCAAACGGGATAAATGCTGGGTTTTGTTGCTGTCGCGATTATTAAACCCTTTCTCGCTGCGCGAGATTGCGAGTTTCCCCTCACATCCGCCGGGTACCCGCAAAAGCGCAAGCTTTTTCGTGGGACGCGGCCACTGGGAGGACGGGCTTTTTCCTCACTCCAACCCCTTTGCTTTCAGCCAGTGGGCGAGGTGGTCGGCCACTTGTGCGTTGTTCGTGTCGCTGAAGATGAAGTGGGTGTTGCCCTTGATGCCGATTTTCGGCAGGTGGACGAGTTCGGCCTTGCCGCCGTGTTTGTTGACGGTTTCGACGAACTGTTGCGCCATTTTCATGCGGATGTACCACTGCTCGCCGCCCTGGGTGCCGTCGAGGTGGTCGGGGATGTAGTCGCCGAAATAGATGATGATGGGGAGGCGGGTCAGTTTGGCGAATTATTCCGGCGGCACGGTGAGTGGTGCCACGTCGCCGAATTTGCTTTCCAGTTTCGGCGGCGCTTCGCCTTCCGGGAAGTAGAACGCGCCCGGCTCAAAAGCGACGACGGCCTGCACTTTGTCCGTCGCCATCGCCGTCGTCCAGCCGATGATGCCGCCCGCCGAGTGGGTCACGAAGACGCCGCCGCCGGTTTTGTCAAAGAGTTTGACCATGCTGTCGGTAATCACGCCCGCGTCGAAGGCGCCGGTGTCCGGCGTCATCATGCGGAAGAATTGTTCTTGTGCCGCAGGGTCTTTGGGGAAGGCGACGCCGTCGTTCATCTTCGGATAGACGCCGATGCGGAATTGCGCGTACCAGAACTGGTCGTCCGGCGTTGCGCTGATGTCGGCGGCGACGGTGCTTTGTCCCGCCTGGCCGCGTCGGGGCTGGTCAACCAGATAGACGGGGTAGTGTTTGTGCAGGAAGAGCTCGTTGAAGCCGGGGCGTCCGTCCGGCGTGGTCATCCAGCCGCGCGCCGACTGGCCGTAGCCGTGCAGGAAGACGAGCGGCGTTTTTTTGGCGTCCGCCGGGATTTGGTAGAAGACGCTGGCGTGGTCGCCGTGCAGGGTCATGCCGCCGGCGGCAATGGCGGCCTTGTGCGCGTCCCAAAAGGCGCCGCCGCTGCGCGCGGCAATTTCTGCCGGGATCGGGGTGTAGCTGCCGGGCGAGGTTTTCACGGTGCCGCCGACGGCAAAGCTGCCCTGTTCGGCGAGGGTGAGCGGCGCAGCGGTGGCGGTTTGTGCCGCGATAATGGCGACGATGGCGGCGGTTAGCAGGGTTTTGATCTGCATGGGGTTTCCTTGTGTGTTGGGGAGAGGGCTATTGCAATTTCAAGCCGTCCAGCACTCGCTGCGCGCGGGCGCCGTTGTCGCTGTTGACTATTTTGATGGCGTCCACGATTTTCTGCAATTCGGCGCTACTCACGCCGAGGCTATGCGTGTTTTTCATATGTGAGCCAAGCTGCGCTTCCACGCCGTCGCCGAGCGAGGCGATGGTGGCGAGGACGACGATTTCGCGGTCGGTGTAGGAGAGGACGCCGCGCCCGAAGAGGTAGCCGAAGAGGTTGGCTTTCAGCGCGTAATCCATGCCTTCGCTGTCAAACAGCACGCCTTCGGTGGCGCGGGCGGAGCCCAGGTTGACGAGCGTTTGCACGCCGCGCGCGTAGCTGTTTTCGGGGTCGGCGGAGCGAGCGGCGGTGAATCTTTGCAATAACGGAAACATGATCACACCTTGGCGATGTCGAGACTTTCCCGACAGGATTTTCGACGATACGCGTGCGCAGGGGATGAGGCGTTAAGTTTGCGCTGAGGTATGAAAGGCCCCGGTGGCTATTCGGGGGGGCGGATACTCGTCATTCAAAAGCCTCACACGCCTGCGCGAATTGTTAAGCGGTTCCTTTTATGGCGCTTTCCAATAATTTATAACCCATAAAGCCAAGTAATGCGCCCGCAACCTTGTCAATATAATAGGCCATCTTGCCGAACGTATTGCGCACCCGTTGCTGCGATAAGACAAAAATAATCATCACGTCCCAGGCGAATACCAGCAGCGTCATCCAAATCCCTAAACCGACGGTTAGGCTTATCGTAATTCGCGGTGTAAGTATTACGGAAAACAGGCTTAAATAAAAAATAATGTTTTTCGGGTTAGATAAGCCGGATACGATACCGAGTAAAAATTCTTTAAAAAACGACGGCGCACTTTTATTGCCGAAAATAATTTGCGCTTGCGCTAAAAAAGCATAATCGCTGCGGCGCGCTTTAATGGCGTGGTACGCGATATACAGCAGGAACAATCCGCCGACGATTTTCAGGGTAATCATCAGCCACAAGGAATGGGCGATGGCAGAGCCTACCCCGATAATACAAAGCGTAATATAGACGCCGTTTGCCAGCGCAATTCCTAATGCGACGCCGATGGCACGGCGACGGGTATTGCGCAGCGCGCTGCGTACAACCAGCAGAAAATCGGGGCCGGGACTAATTAATGCCAGGAAATGGGCAATAACAACGGTGGTGATAACGGAGATGATTTCTGTCATATGATTTCCTGATTCTGAATCTTAAGAATAACTACGCATCCGGATACCCGAAATGACCTCTCAAGGTAAATGTGATTCGTATTCCCCAAACGGATATGTATGCCAGCCGGGGCGGATGAGGGTGTAATCGAGGTCGGAGGCTTCGACAATCGCCGCGCTTTGTTTATAAGGATCAAGCACCGCACCGTGGTTCCCGCCCGTCTCGTTATAAATGCTCATCGAACTGACCTAAATCAGCCGCCTGACCCCCGCCGCGTCCATCGCCGACACCGCGCTTTTGGCCAGCGCGGGCAGATTGCCGGCAAGACCGGCATAAACCAGCGACTGCCCGGCAAGCGCGGCGGTGAGCCGCGCCGTATCCAGCACGTCGCCTTCGACGACAGTTACCCGCTCGGACGAAAGCGCGGCGAGACGGGCAGCATTGCGCACATACAAAGAGAAGCGGGTGTCGGTTTCGGCGAGCAGCACGGGAATGACCGCGCGGGCGAGACTGCCGCTCGCGCCGAGCATCAGGATGTGTTGTGGGGACATGGATAGGCTCCGTTAATGGGTTCGGTGGGATTGTATAGTCGTTGCAAATAGAACTGATGCTGCGTTGGCTCGCCTCGCCGTATTACACATACTGTCTTCGGTTTATTGCCTAGGATAAAAAATAATTGTTTCAGCTATAGCCGATCCATTCTTTGAACTGCTGCCCCATGAATACCCGCTGCGGGTTGCCGCGTTCCACTTGGTAGAGTGATTTGTGGGCGCCGGCGGCGTGCTGTTGCAGGGCGCTTTGGTGGTGCTCCGCCAGCTTAAGGGCGAGCAGCTCGAGCGCGCGTTTTTTGTTGGCGTGCTGGCTGCGTTCGCTTTCAACGCGCACGGCGATGCCGCTGGCTAGGTGTACGGCGCGCACGGCGGATTCGGTTTTGTTTACATGCTGGCCGCCTTTGCCACCGGCGCGGCAGGTTTGAAACTCGATGCCGCTATCGTTGGGCAGCTCGGGGATTTCAGGTAGCCTGAACACGCCGATATACCAATTTTTGCGCGGGTGTTGTGGCCGCAGCGGGCTGGGGCAGACCCATTGCAGGGTGCCGAGCCAGCGTCCAGCCAGGGCTTCGGCGTTTTTGCCGTTGAATTTGAGCACGGCGGAAAGGATGCCGTACTGGCTTGGCGTTTCTTCCAACAGCTCGGCCTGCACGCCGGCCTGTTCGGCTTCGCGCAGTATCTGCCGCAGGGCGAAAGCGGCAAACATCTGGCATTCGGCCGGGCCTTGAGCGGTGGAGATTTGCAGGTAGATCATGCTTTGTTTCCTTTCATTTTCGGCCGGAAGGAGCGTCTGACATCGAATCCCTTGTTGCCGATTTTGTCTTTGTCGGGCACGGGCGGGCTGGTTTCGGCTTCGCTTTTGAGCTGCGATAAATATTCGCAAAGGTGCTGCCACACGATATCGGGGTCGAAATAGACGCCGAGGCCGGAGAGCTGGGGGTTTTCGGCAAAATCCTGGCGGCTGTCGAGCCGGGTGGGGCGGTGCGGGTCGGCATAATAGGCGAGCAGCAACGGCACTCGGCGGTGGGCGGCAATGCTCGGCTCCAGATGCGACATCGCCTGATGGTATATCCAGGGCTGCGGTTGCAGCGGCTGGGGCTGAAATCGGGTTCTTGGAAGTGCTGATACCAAGTCCAGTAGTAGTTGCCGAATTGCGGCAGGCAGAATTTGCTCCCGTCGAGAAATCGCACCATGCGCAGAGAGAGGTGGTGCCGGCGGGGTTGCAGATACACGCTTTCGATGTCGTATGAGCTGTACACCTGCTTGTCGGTGGCAAATAGGAACACGCGCAGGTTGCCGACATACAGCTCGGACACCACGGCGCAGGTGCCGAATTCCTGCTGCCAGTCGGCGGGCGGCTTGGGCAGGTTATGCAGGATTTCGCTGCCGGACGGCTGGCGGCGGTCGAACACGAGCACGGGGTCGCTGCCGTATTTGGCCACTTTGTGGTCGTAGAAATCTTTAAATTTGCTGATGATTTTCATGTGTCATCCTCCGCAGACGCCGCTGGTTTTATAAGTGAGCACGGGTTTGAGGCGGGCTATCGGCTCGATGAGGCCGGCGTGCTGCATGGCGGCGATGATGCTGTCGATGTTTTTGTAGGCTTGCGGCGCTTCTTCGTATACCAAGGCCTTGTCGGCGCACACCACCAGGCTGCCGAAGGCGGTGCGGCGCAGGCTGTCGGCGCTGTATTTGTGCGACAGGCGGCCTTTGCATTCGCTGCGCTGCCATTTGCGGCCGGCGCCGTGGGCGAGCGAGTTGAGCGCGACGGTGCAGTCGGCGGCTGGCTCGACCAGATAGCTGTAGTCGCCGCGCGAGCCGGGGATGAGCACTAGGCCGCAGTCGGATGGGGTGGCGCCTTTGCGGTGCAGCCAGCCGGTTTCGCCGCCGACTGCGGTGTGTTGCAGGAAGTTGTGGTGCACGTCGAGCAGGCGGCGGCCTTGGGCGCCCCAGAGCGCGAGCATGCGTTCGGCAATCAGCTGGCGGTTGGCGCGGGCGAAGGCGAGGGCATTTTGATGCTCGGCGAGGTAAGCGGCGGCTTCGGGGCTGTTTTCAGGTAGCCCTGAGTGGCCGTGTGCTTCCACGTGGCGGCGCAAAATCTGCTGGCCGAATCCGCGCGAGCCGCTGTGCACAAGCAGTTGCAGGTAGGCGGCATTGAAATTTTCAGGTAGCCTTTCGGGGCGGTAGACGGTGTCCACAGTTTGCAGTTCGGCAAAGTGGTTGCCGCCGCCGATGGTGCCTAAGGCTACCTGAAAAGGATGGGGCGGCAGGATTTCGCGGATGCGCGGCTGCCAGCTTTCATCCAGCGGGGCATCGATATTGCCGAGCTGTTTGGCCAGTTTGGCGGGCTTGGCTTTGTGTGCGGCCAAATCGGTTTGCCACAGCGCCATGCCGCAGCCGATGTCGTTGCCGATGAGCGCGGGGTAGAAACGGCCGCTGCTGAAAAACGCAGCACCGACGGGATAGCCGCGCCCGGCGTGCAAATCGGGCATGCCGGCCACGCGGCGCATTTGCGGCAGGCGGCTGGTGGTTTGCAGCTGTTGGATGGCGTTGCCTTCAATCCAGGTGTGGGAATCGGCGATTAAAACGGTGTTTTCGGAAAGGTATTGGGGGGTTTGTGTGCCCATATTCGTACTTTCTTGCTGGTGGCGGGAAACCGGGCATTCATACGGCAGCCTGCCTTGCCGTGCGGCAAAGCAATATGCTGAAAATGAAATGGTTTCGCGCCGAATGCAAACGGCAGGCGCAGCCAAACGGCGCAAGCGCTGCGGTTTACACGATGGGGAGAAAGCAGCCCGAAGCGGGCGGCACAAGAATGGGAAGCGGCCTTATGCTTCTGAGCTGCAAAGAATTGAACGGAGTGTGAAAACATGCGACATGATGGGCTCCTTCTTTGCTGGATGGTGGATAAACAGGAAAATGGGTGGCTTAGCGCAGCCTCGTTTTGCGGATATTCCCGTTTGCAGGGGCAGGCGGGAAAGCGGGCGTCATGTTAGCGGGGAGAATGAGCTGGCGGCAAGTTTGGCGCGGGCAAATGCGGGGAATGTGTTGCGTTTTTTCCGCAGGTGCGGCGGCAGGCCGAGCGCAACAAAAACGGCAAAAACGGCAAGCAGAAGCGTCGCTGCTTATGCGTCGCGTGTGATACCCAATGCCAATGCCGCACGCACTTCGGCCTTTTCCGTTTCGTCCAACTGCGTGAAAGCGGCGATGACGCTTGCGGCGTTGTCGTTCGTTTGCGCCGCGCTGAAGAGCGAGCGCACGTAGTCATCCGCCGGGTGGTTCTGGATGTCTTGCGGTGTCGCGACTTGCAGCAGCCGCCCGTGCTGCATCACGCCGATGCGGCAGGCGAGTTTCAGCGCTTCCCCCATGTCGTGGGTGACGAAAACGATGGTGGTGCCGAGTTTTTTGTGGATCAGCGACACGGTTTCTTGCAGGGAGGCGCGGGCGAGCGGATCGAGGGCGGAAAAGGGTTCGTCCATCAGCAGGATGTCGGGTTTGGCGGCAATGGCGCGCAGGATGCCGACGCGCTGCTGTTCGCCGCCGGAGAGTTCGTGCGGGTAGCGGCGCCGGTATTGCGCGGGCGGGAGGCCGACGAGTTCGAGCAGTTCGTTGATGCGCGCTTTGCGCTCTGCCTTGCCCCAGCCGAGGATGTCCGGCATCAGTTCGATGTTTTGCGCGACGGTCATGGTGGGGAAGAGAGCGATTTGTTGCAGGACGTAGCCGATGCGGTGGCGCAGCGGGCGGATGTCGTAGTCTTTGATGCGCCTGCCGTTGAAATAGACGTTGCCGTCGGTCGGCTCGGTGAGCGCGTTAATCATGCGCAGGGTGGTGGATTTGCCGCTGCCGCTGCCGCCGACCAAGACGAAAAATTCGCCCCGGTAGATGGTGAGGTTCAGTTCGCTGACGGCGGCGTGGCTGTCGTAGTGTTTGCTGACGTTTTTGAATTCAATCAGCGGGATGCGTTCGGCTGTCATCGGTTTCTCGCGGTTCAAATGTAGATTTCCGCTTGGGCGAACAGCACCGCCGGGCCGCTGAGGATGACGCGCCCGTCGTTCACTTGTCCGTGCAGTACGCCACCGCGTTTGGATGCCTGATAGCCGACCAAGGCGTTTTTGCCCAGCCGCTCTGCCCAGTAGGGGAAGATGTGGCAGTGGCCGGAGCCGCAGACGGGGTCTTCCGCCACGCCGAGTTTGGGGGCGAAGGAGCGCGACACGCAGTCGTAATCTTTGCCCGGCGCGCTAACGTGCAGCAAGAGGCCGTCGAGCGCGTGCATGGCGGTGAAATCGGGCTCCATCGCGCGGATTTGCGCTTCGTCCTCAAACACGCACAGCAAGTCCCGCCCCAGGTAGGCCGCTTGCGGGACGGCGCCCAGCACGGCGGCGATGTTGGCCGGAATGGCGACGGGTTGCAGCGGGAAAGCGGGGAAATCCATGGCGAAGCGCTCGCCCTGTTTGCGCACGCGCAGGACGCCGCTGCGGGTGTGGAAGTCCAGCGCGGTGCGGTTGGGCGCGACGAAGCGGTCGATGATGTAGGCGGTGGCAAGGGTGGCGTGGCCGCAGAGGTCGATTTCGCTTTGCGGCGTGAACCAGCGCAGGGCGAAGGCGTCGCCTTGCGGCACGACGAAGGCGGTCTCCGAGAGGTTGTTTTCGGCGGCAATGCTGCGCATCAGCGCATCGGGCGGGAAGCTGTCCAGCACGCAGACGGCGGCGGGGTTGCCGCTGAACACGCGGTTGGTAAAGGCATCAACGGTGTATTGCCGGATGGTTTGCATGGCGGGCTCCTCTTTACAGTGGCTTGAAATAGAAACGATACGGCGTTGGCGCGCTTTGCCGTATTCTCTGTACTGTCTTCAGCGCGTCGCCTTGTCTTTTTCCTATTTAAAGCCACTATAGCTTCGCTGAAATGCATGTCAGATTGCATAAATGTCTTTGACCACATCGGCGAAGCGGCGCGGAGCACGCCCCAGCAGTTGCGGCAGGTCTGCCGAAACAGCGGCCAGTTCGCCTTGGGCAATGGCGGTGTAGGTCGATACCCAGGCTTCGATTTGCCAGGCGGGCGTCGTGGGGTAATCGCGCGCGCGGCTGACATAGGCCTCTGCCACGGTTTCGTTGTGGTAGCGGTGCGGTTTGCCGGTGATCTCGGTCAGCACAGCAGCGATGTCGGCGAAGGTCAGCGCTTCGTTGCCGGTCAGGGTGTAGCTGCGGTTGTGGTGGCGCTCGTCGCCGGCGGCGAGCGCGGCGAGAATGTTAGCCGCCGCTTCTGCCACGTCCCGCTGCGAGACGCAGGCGACGCGGCCATCGCCCGCAGGCCCGGCGATGACGCCGTCGGCGTTGGCAATGCTCGCCATCATTTCGCTGTAAAAATTGTCGCGCAGGAAGGTGTGGCGCATGGCGGTTTGCCGGATGGCGGCTTCGGTCACGGCATGGGTGCGGGCGAGGGTGAAAGTGCTGCTCGCGCTCGCGCCCGCAAAGGACAGGTACAGCAGATGCCGCACGCCCGCCGCTGCCGCCGCACGCACCAGGGTCAGGTGCTCCTGCTCGCGCGTCGGGCTTTCGGCGGCGGAGACCATAAAAAGCACGTCCACACCGCCAAGTGCCTGTTTGGCGAGCTCAAAATCGCCGTAGGCAAAGGGGCGCACGTCGCAAGCGGGCAAAGCGGGCGCTTTGGCGGGATTGCGCAGCGGCAGAACAAGCGGCAAGCCGCGCGCGCTGAGGTGGCAGGCGACCATGCCGCCGATGTGGCCGCTTGAGCCTGTAATCGCAATGTTCATGTCGCATCTCCTTGGGTGGGGTGGATGAAGGGGAAATGGTGACATTTGATCAGCCATCCCTCAATGCTTTTTGGAACAACCAACATCATCTGGAAAATAACTTTCAAAAGGTATTTTTATTTCAGCAATTCTTTATTTCAGCAGTTCGTTGACGGTGGTCAGGGTATATCCCTGCGCGCGCAGGCCGTCGATGATGTGCGGCAGGGCTTCGCGTTCGGCGCGGCAGGCCTCAGGGCAAAACGGGTGTAGCAGGATGATGGCGCCGTTGTGTGCCTGGGCGAGGGCGGCGGTGATGGCTTCGGCAGTTGGCGGCTGGTGGCGGGCGGGTTCGCTGTCCCACATCACGGTGGTGATGTGGTGGCGGGCGAGGTACCACGGCAGGCCGAGCAGTTTTTTGCCGTAGGGCGGGCGGAAGTGGATGGGGCCGTGGTAACCGGCAGCGCGGATGAGGGCGTTGGTGTCTTCGATTTCGCGCGCGATGTAGGCCTGCGAACGCAGCAAAAAGCGCCGGTGGCTGTAGGAGTGGTTGCCCAGTTCGTGTCCGGCGGCGGCGATGCGCTGCGCCGCCTGCGGGTGGCGCGCCATGTTTTCGCCGATCATGAAGAAGGTGGCCTTCACGTTTTTTTCGGCCAGCACTGCCAGCACGGCGTCGCTGGTGTGCTCGCTTGGCGCGTCGTCGAAGGTGAGGGTGATGCGTTTGTGTTCGGGCGCGCCGTGGCAGACGAGTTCGCCGAGAAGCTGGTAGCAGCGGGCGTTCATCAACAGGTATAAACCAACAGATGCGGCTACTGCCAGTGCGAGACCTACTAGCAGAATTTTGGGTTTCATCGACTATTGCCTAAACAGTTATGGATGGAAGCCCGCATGATTGTCCTATCTGGCGGAATTGCGCAGCGGTAAGCCGCAAAATTTTTACTTGTCTCGTCTCTGCTCCATCAGCCAGTCGCGGGCGGGTTCGAGCAGGTAGGCGTAATCGAACGAATACATATGCTCCGCGCCTTTGTGGGTGGTGTTTGCGGGAATAACTGTGTTCGGCGTGAAGCGGATAAAGTTGATGTTCCGGCCTTGGGCGAGCATTTGCCGGACTTTTGCGTCCTGTTCGGCCTGCGGCAGTTTGGCGGAAAACTCGGTTTCGGCGTAAGCGATGTTGTCCTGTTTGAGCATTGCGCCGACTTGCGCCATGCCTGCCGAAGCCTTCGGGTCGGCGGCGGAGACGGTGTAGATGAATTTCGCCCGCGCCAAAGGTTTCAAAACCTTAATATCCCACTGACTGCCGACGAACATGGACGCGGCAAAGAAATCCGGCTCGATGCTGTTCAGATAAAAGGAAATCATGCCGCCCATAGACTGCCCCGTGGTGTAAACGCGGTCTGCGTCTATCGGTTTGTCGGCCAGCAGGCTTTTGACCAGGCGCAGGGTTATGGCGACTTCGTCCGTGGTCTGCCATTGGTCGTTCACCGCCGTTTCGGTGTAGGACGGCACGAGCACGAAGGCGGGGTGTTTTGCCTGCGCTTCGTCGGTTGCCCAAATAATGCCGCCGTAGCCCTGCATCAGCGGGGCGCGCACGCCTTTGCCTGCGGTGCTGGCATCGGCGATAAACATCACCAGCGGGTATTTGCGGCCGGGTTCTAGGTTTTTCGGCGTATAGAGGTTGTACTGCATTGCTTTGCTCGTCTGCGGGTCTTTGAAGGTCAGCACGTCAAAACGCGGGGCGATTTCTTCGCGCAGGGCGAGCAGGCGGCTGTCGTAGGATTTGTCCGCGCCGCCGTATTGTTTGTCCCAAGCGGGATTTTGCGTGCTTTGGGCGGCAGGGACGGTTTCAGCGGCGTTTTGTGTGGCGGTGCAGGCGGCCAAAAGCAGGGCGGCGGCAACGGCGGCGGTTTTTTTCATGGGATAACTCCTTGATAAAGATGGAAACGGTTAATTTGCTTTAATGCCCAAGCGGTTCAATGCATCAATGGCGGGCTGGGAAACGTGGTCGCCGCGTTCGGCGGATTTTTGATACCAGCGCACGGCTTGGGTCATGTCTTTTGCCGTGCCGATGCCGTTTTCGTAGCAATAGCCCAGCCAGTATTGCCCCGTGATGTCGCCCGCTGCGGCTGCCTGCGTGAAATAGGCAAAAGCGGTTTGCGCATTTTTGGCTACGCCTTCGCCGTTCAGATACATCAATCCCAGATAACGCGGTGCTTTCATATGCCCCGCCTGCTGCGCCTGCTCGAAATAGGGCAGCGCTTGGGCGTAATCGTGTTTCTGATAGAAGGCGATGCCTCTTCGTCCAGCAGGGCTTTCGCCTGTTCTTTGGGTGACGGAGTGGCGCAGGCGGTGAGGGCAAAAGTGATGGCGGCGAGTGCCCATGTTTTGCATGGCATCGGTTTTCCTTGGGGTTTATGGGCTGGTGCAGACAAATATTCCGTAGATGGATGAAGGTGTTGCCAAAAGCTACGAGCGACTTTTCGCTTCATTCATTCACCACCACGACTTTGCCGAAGCTGTCCGCGCTTTGCAGGAAGCGGTGCGCGTCGGGCAGTTGTTCGAGGGTGAAGCGGCGTTCGATGGGGACGGGCACGTTGTGCGCGTCGATGTCGCGGAAGAGGGCGATCAGCCGTTCGCCCGAGACCAGCGCGGAGTGGAAGGTGGTGAGGTAGCTGTTGTTTTTGAGTTCGACGATGGGGTCGAAGTCGTTGAGGTACCACTGGTTGCCGAGTTGCCCCGTTTGGCAGACGATGCCGCCTTCATTGATATGCGCCAGGCTGTCGCGCAGGGTGGCGGGGCCGACCAGTTCGAGGATTTTGTCGTAGCTTTCACCGGTTTGCAGCACGCCGTCGCTGTCGGCGATGACGGCATCGAAGCCCACCGCCCGCAGGCGCTCGGCTTTCTCCGGTTTGCGGCAGCTGCCGTGCAGGGTGATGTGCGGCAGGCGCGCTTTCAGCAGCAGGGCAAAGGCGACGCCGACACCGCTGGCCGCCGCCCGCACCAGCACGCGGTCCGTGGGCGCGATGCGCAGTTGTTGCAGCGAGCCGAAGGCGGTGTAGTAGGTTTCGGGAATGGCGGCGAGGGTCGCCCAGTCGCGCGCGCTGTCGATGGGGTAAATCTGCGCGTTCGGCAGCAGGACGTATTCGGCATAGCTGCCGTCGAACGCCCGTCCCATCTCGCCCATGATGGAGACGACTTTCTGCCCCGCGCGCAGGGCGGGCGTGCTGCTTTCCGCCACCTCGCCGACGCACTCGATGCCGAGGATGCGCGGGAACTGCACGCTGGGGCTTTTCCCTTCGCGGGTGAAGATTTCGGAATGGTTGATGCCGAAGCCCTTGACCTTCACCAGCGACCAGCCCGCTTTGACCTGCGGCGTCGGTACGTCCTGATAAATCAGCTTGTCCGGACCACCGGCCTCGTAAATCACGACGGCTTTCATGCTATCTCCCCTGGGTTAACCACCTTTTCTGCTGCAAAAAATCTTTGGCGACTGCCGCCGCGCTTTCGCCCTGCGCCTTGACGCGGTAGTTCAGCCCGCTCATTTCTTCCGCGCTGATTTGCCCGGCCAGCACGTTCAGCGCCTGCACGATGCCGGGGTGCGCGTCGGCAAAGGCCGCCTTCATCAGCGGCGCGCCCTGGTAGTGGGGGAAGAGGGCGATGTCGTCCTGCAAGACGCTGAGGTGGTATTGGCGCAGCTCGCTGTCGGTGGAGAAGGCTTCGATCAGGTCGATGTGGCCGCTGTCCAGCGCGGTGTAGCGCAGTGCCGGTTCGAGGCTGACGACGTGGGCGAAGCGGATGCCGTGCCGCTGCAAGCCGAGGTAGCCGTCCTGCCGGTTGATGAATTCCAGGGTAAAGCCGGCGCGGATGCTGTTTTGCACGCGCGCGAGGTCGGAGATGCGCTGCAAGCGGTGCGCGGCGGCGTAGTTTTGCGGCACGGCGAGGGCATAGGTGTTTTCGTAGGCCATCGGCGGCAGCAGGCGCAGGCCGAATTGCTCATCAAGCAGACGCGCGCCCAGTTGATAGGTCTCGCCCTGGCTTAACACGCGGCTGTTGTCGCCGGGCGGTAGCTGCACCAGCGTTTCCAGCACCGTGCCGGTAAATTCGGGGTAGATGTCGATGTCGCCGCTGTTCAAGGCGTTGAAAAGAAAGGATGTTTTGCCGAAATTGGGTTTGACCTCGACGCGCAGCTGCGGCTCGTGCTGCTCAATCAAGAGCTTGTACATATGAATCAGCAGCTCCGGCTCGCTGCCCATCTTGCCCGCAATGACCACCGTCTGCCGCGCCGGTGTCACGGTAAATTGCGTCAGCCCGAGCGCGCCCAGCCCCAGAAGCAGCGCGCCCAGCAGCGCCGCCTTGTGGCGGGAGGCTTGCAGCCAGGCGAAAAACGCGCTCATCAGCACCGCCAGCACGGCGGCCAGCGCCGCGCCGGTGAAGGTCAGCGCCATGTCGTTGCGGTCGATGCCGAGCAAAATCAGGTTGCCCAGCCCGCCCGCGCCAATCAGCGCCGCCAGCGTCGCCGTGCCGATGACCAGCACGGCCGCGGTGCGGATGCCGGAAATAATCGCCGGCAACGCCATCGGCAGCTCAATCCGCGCCAGCGCCTGCGCGCGCGACAGGCCGAAGGCGGTGTGCGCTTCCTTGATGGCGGGGTCAATCTGGCGCAGGCCGAGCAGGGTGTTCTGGAAAATCGGCAAGAGCGCGTAGAGCGTGAGCGCAATCAGGACCGGCGGCGCGCCGATGCCGACCAGCGGAATCAAAAGACCCAGCAGCGCCAGGGACGGAATCGTCTGCAACACGCCGGTGCCCTGCAACACCAGCTCGGCGGGGCGCCGCCGCTCGGCCAGCCACACGGCCAGCGGCACGGCAATGACAATCGCCGCCGCCAGCGACAGCGCCGACAGCCACAGGTGCTCCAGCACCGCCTGCCACAAATACGCGAAAGAAAGAGAGTCCATCGGCCTGCCCCCCATGACAGAAAACGGCCGGCAAACGACTTGCCTGAAAAAGCCATCGTACCTTGCCGTCACGCGCTTGATAATCCCCGCAACTGATCAACAGCTTGCAGCGGGGCTTTATAATGGAATCATGCGAACCTAAGGATGAACTTTAACCCACTGTCAAATGGTTTCCCGCATCTTGTTGCGTTTGCGGGGCTGCCTTGCCTGGCGCGCGCTTAGGCCAAAGCCTGCACAGAAAGTTTATCTTCCACTGGATGGTCGTTTCCCACAGAAACGCCAGCGTTTTTGTGAGACTCGATGCGCGGTTGAAGAGGGACTTAGACAAATCCGCGCAGCAAAAAAACTATTCTGCGAATCCACGCATTTATTTCGCTTGGTGAGGCTAGCGCTTATTTTGCTAGGCGGGTTTTGGCATAGACTGATGCTTGGGATGGAGATGTTGCAGGCAAAGTTTCTGCAGAAAACGTAGATTTGTCTCGCTTGACGGCCGTTCTCGCGAACGGCTTCCTGGTCCCGCTTATTCGATGCTTTCCCACCATTTCTCCGTTCGCCAGCTTTCCGGCGTGTATTTTTCGCCCATTTTCGGTACGTCGAAGCGGACGTTTTTTCCGGCCGCTTCGGCATCGGCGCGTTTGATGTTTTGATCCCACGGGTTGCGTCCCAGATTGAAGACGCCCCAGTGGATCGGCAGCATGATGGCGGCGTTTACGTCTTTTGTTGCCTGCACGGCTTCTTCGGGGAACATATGGGTGTTTGGCCAGCCGGGGTTGGCGGCGTCGATTTCCATGAAGGCCAGATCGAAGCCGCCGTATTTTTGCCCGATGGCGGCGAAGTGTTTGCCGTAGCCCGAATCGCCGCTCCAGTAGAGGCGTTTGCCCGCGCCTGCCAGCACGAAGGATGCCCACAGGGTTTTGTTACGGTCGTCGCGCCAGCGTGAGGAGTAGTGGATGGCGGGTTCGGCGGTGTAGGTGATGCCGTTGATGGTTGTGCCGTCGCCCCAGCCCAGTTCGGTGATTTTATCCGCCGGCACGCCCCAGGATTCCAGGCGCGCACCCACGCCGAGAGCCGTCACGAAATGCGCGGCTTTGTCGGCGAGGTGATGCATGGTTTCGGCTTCGAGATGGTCGTAGTGGTCGTGCGTGATCAGCACCACGTCGATGGGCGGCAATTCTTTACGCGCAATCGGCGCAGGCTGGAAGCGCGGCACGACGAAGGAGAGTTTGATCGGCGCGGCGTTGTCAAAGACAGGATCAATCAGGATGCGTTGTCCGCCCAGTTCCAGAATGGCCGCAGAATGCCCCAGCCAGTAGTAGGCGAAGTTTTCAGGCGCGCCGAAGTCGGTTTTATTCAGTTGCACCATGGGCAGCGGCGTTTTGGGGGCGTAGGGTTTGTGCGCCAGCCAGCCGCCTTTGCCGGTGATTTTATCGGGGTAGAAGACGAGCTCTTCCGGGCTTTGGAAGCGCCCGTCTTTGTAGTACGGCAGATGGGTGAAGCGGCTGCCGTCGGGCAGATTGCCGATGTTGTGATACACCTGACAGCCCGCTACCACGGCGACGGCAAGCAGAACGGCAAGGGCATAAAGCGGGTATTGGTAGCGTTTTTTCATGAGGTTGTGTTTTCTGATGGACAGCTTTTGAGAATATAACGGCACGGTGGAAGAGGCGGTGGGGAAGCGTGGCGAAAGGTTATTTTTCGACATGCTTAGGGCCTGTTGGCACTCAACAGGCCCTAATACAGCAAGGCGTCAACGCGCCTGGATGATTTTCCGGGATGGGTATCAACCCCGCGCCCGGTTATGGCTTTGTAAAATCTGCCGCCGTGCCGGGTCTGGCCTGGGCGGCGTGGCGGCGGGCTTTGTCTTCTTCGCTCATTTCCTTGTGCAGTTGCCATACTGCCTGGGTGGCTTCGTCGCCGCCGACGACGTTGGTGTCGCCGCGCATCATCGCGTCAAAGCCCTGGCGGGCGACGAGGGTGGGATCGTTCTTCCAGCTGTTATCGCCGAAGCGGGTGCTGCCCATGCCCGCGCGGGCGTGGAATTCGGTGGCAGTGGCGCCGGGGTGCAGGTTGGTGATCTGAATGCCTGTGCCGACCAGTTCTTCGCGGATGCTGTTGCCGAAGGAGGTCAAAAAGGCTTTTGACGGGCCATAGACGCTTTCGTACGGGGTCGGCGTGGTGGCGGAAAGCGAGCTGACAAAGAGGAATTTGCCGCCGCCCGCTGCAATCATCGGCGGGATCAGCGCGTACACCAGCCGCACGGGCGAGAGGACGTTCAAACCGATCAGGTGCAGGTGGCGTTCCAGCGGGATGTCTTTGAATGCGCCGCCGATGGCGATGCCGGCGTTGATGACGGCGACGGTAACGGTTCTGCCGTCGGCGGCAATCGCGTCCAAAACTGCCTGATTGCCCGTTTCTGTGGCAAGGTCGGATTGTACGGGGATGACGTTTGCGCCTTCCTGTATCAATGTTGCGGAAGCCTGCATCACGCGCTCGCTTGTGCCGGTGATGATGAGATCGTGGCCGTTTTGCGCCAGCAGGCGGGCGATTTCCAGGCCGATACCGGCGGAGCCGCCGGTGACGAGGGCGAGGGGTTTGTGCATGCGTTACTCCTTGATAAATTGTGCGAATTTATCTTTCCAGTCCGGATGCCAGCGCGACAGGGCGGGACGGTTTTGCATCATGTCGTCGGCAGACCACTGGATGCGGCGCGCGTCAAGGTGCGCATCCACGTCGTTGTCGGGGCAGAGGATGTAGAAGTCGCCGTTCTCGAAGCGCGGCACGAAGTAATCCAGCAGTTGTGCCGCCGTCCACATGGACGGTTTTTTATCGGCGTCAGTCTGCCCGGGCTGTCTGCCGTTCATCGGCGTCCAGGTGTAGCCCGGCACGAATAGATGCGCCGATACTTGATGACCGGGAAGTTGGCGCAGCTCGTGCGCGAGCTGTTCGGTCAGCACTTTCACGCCCGCTTTGGCGACGGAATAGGCGGCATTGCCGGGCGGCGTGGTGATGCCTTCTTTCGAGCCGAGATTGACCACGGCGGATGGCTGCGATTGTTTGAGCATGGACGGCACGAACAAAATCTGCGCCTGTACGATGGCGAAGAAGTTGACCTCCATCTGGCGGCGCCAGCCCGCCATATCCTGCCACGGCGCGGCGCCCCGGCTGATGCCGGCGTTGTTCAAAAGCAGCGCGGTTTCGCCGAAGGCGCCATAAGCGGTGTCGTGCAGCCGTTGCAGGTCGTCGGGTAAGATGACATCGCCGACGACAAGGCGGGTTTCCGTATCCAGATCAGCGGCGAGCGCCCGCAACGCCGCTTCATCGCGGTCGAGCAGCGCCAGCCGCATGCCGGCCGCTGCAAAACGTCGTGCCGCCGCTGCGCCGATGCCCATCGCCGCGCCGGTAATGACAGCGACGCGGCCTTTGCTGATGATGGTGTTTTGCATGTTGAGGGTCTCCTTTAGTGCTTGTCATCATTTCAAACAGGAAGTGGTACCAATCCCGGAAAATAATCCGGCTGTGTTGGCTCGCCAATTCCGTATCCGTTCTATTTGGAACGACTGTATTGTTGCGCCGCATCATAAGTATCTACATATCTCGCAGCGAGAAAAAATCTTTTAGAAAACAGCGGACAATCCCTCCTCCCGTCTGCGGGAGGAGGTGTCGCGAAGCGACGGAGGAGGGCAAAAAGTGCCTATCTGACCCGCTTGGTGAGATTCGTCCTGCGGACGAATGCCCTCACCCCTGCCCCTCTCCCGCAAGCGGGCGAGGGGTTTCCCTTTGTTTTCTCAGCTATTTTTTCAACTATTGAGATGTGTAGATACCTATGGCGCCGCATACCATTCGTTATACGCATCGAACGGCGGCGCACAGTCGATGTAGGCGATTTCGGGAATATCGGGACGTAACGCTTTCAAGCGGCGATACGCCTGCGGCACGATCATTCCCAGACGGCAATGCAGCAGCACGGGGCGGTCGGCGGGAAGTGCCTGATACAGGCGGTCTGCCTGCGCCGCATCCAGGTCTTCTATCGGGATGTTGACAGCGCCCGGAAAATGCTGCTGCCGATACCATTTTTCGGTGGCAACATCGACGATTAGCAGGTTTTTCGTCTGCTGCATATAGCGCAGCGCCGCCTGCGGCGACAGTGCGCCCAGGTCGTTTTGCGTGGCGGCGAAAGCACGCGGTGGCAGGGCGCAAGCAAGAGCGGCGACCCCGGCGAGTACGCGGCGGCGGCCTATGAGCGGGGTGTTTTTCATCATTGGTTTCCTCGTAGCGTGGCAATATTGCCCATTAATAGTATAGATACGCCGATTATTCGGCTTTATGCCCATTTCAGAAAATAATCTGGCTGGACTAGCGTTCCTGCCGTACTTATGTACTGCCTGCGGCGCGCCGCTTTCCCGGTTTAATCTTTGCGATAGGTATAAAACCCAGGGAATCCCAGCAGTATGCTAAACGCGGACTGCCGGGATATTGCTTTATCTGCGCCAGCACTACCGTCTGCGGAAACCTGCGTCGTTATTTTTTGGCGGATTCAGCCTGCCGTTGCACGCCCGGCATAGGGTCGAAGAATAAGAAAAAAAGCACTCAAGAGGCGCGTCGTTGCGGGCAGTACCGATCGTGCTACAGAGAAGTACAACAAGGAAGCGCCACAAGAACAAAGCGGGGCAACGCCGCTACGGTTTTTTAGGCGTTTGGCTATACGACGCCAGCAGCGCGCTGAAGGCGACGAAGGCGGCGATAATCCAGGCCATCGGCCACGGCGTGCCGTCGGCAAAGCGGGTGAGGAGCAGGGTGGAGAGGATGCCGCTGCCGTATTGCAGGGAGCCGATGAGGGCGGCGGCGGATCCCGCCATCTGCGCCGGCACGCTGGCCAGCGCAGCGGCGTTGGCGCAGCTGGCGATGATGCCGTTCATGCTGAACATGAGGAAGACCGGCAGGGCGATGCCCCAGATGCCGCCCGTGCCGCGATAGACGAAGACGGCGAGGAGGAAGGCGGCGGCAGCGGCGATGAAGGTCGCGCCGCGCAGCAGCCGCCCCAGCGGGAAACGGCGCACCAGGCGGCGATTGGCGGCGCTGAGCAGCATCACGCCAAGGATGTTCACGCCGAACCAGAGGCCGTAGTAGGCGGGGTCGATGTGGTAGTAGTCGATGTAGGCTTTCGGCGAGCCGGTGATGAAGGCGTAGGCGGCGACATAAAAGAAGGTCACACAGAGGGTGTAGCGCATGAAGGCGCGGTTGCCGAGCAACACGGCGTAGTTGGCAAAGGCGACGGCGATGCTGCCCTGCGCGCGGCGGTGCGGCGGCAGGCTTTCCGGCAAGCGCGAGACAGCGGCGAACATGATGACACCGATGACGGCCAGTAGCCAGAAATTGGCGTGCCAGTCGGCGACTTTCAGCAAAAAGCCGCCAATGAGCGGGCCGACGATGGGCGCGGCAGCCATGAACAGCACCAGCGTCGAGAGCATCTGCGCCGAGCGGGTCGCGCCGAAGAAGTCGCGGATCATCGCGCGCGACAGCATCGGCCCGACGCAGGCGCCGACCGCCTGGAAGACGCGCCAGGCGACGACGGCTTCGAGGCTGTTGGCGGTGGCGCAGCCGGTCGAGCCGGCGACGAAGAGCGCCATGCCGATGAAGAGCGGGATTTTCCGCCCGATGCGGTCGCTGATCGGGCCCCAGACGAGCTGGGCGATGGCGAAGCCGACAAGGAAGCCGGTCACGGTCAGTTCGGCGTCGCCGTCCAGCGCGGCGGACATGGCGGGCAGCGCGGGCAGGTAGATGTCCACCGAGAGCGAGGTGAAGGCCATCAGCGTGCTGAGGATGATGAGGAAGGTTAGGGTGCGGTTAGGGGATAACATGAAGTTTTTAAGAATAGTTGTCAGCGTTTGGCTAGGAAACGGTTGCGCCCTCCTTGTATGCCTTGCGTGCCTTGTGTGGCGCGGGTTACAGGGCGCCTGCCGCTGTAAGCCTTATTCCACGCGGCCTGCGGAGCAGGCTGCCCGCAAAGCCCCGTGGATCAAGGACACGCGGCCGTCTCAACTGGAGGTATTGTAGGGAAGCGCCTGATTTTGATAAACGGTGCGGCATCGCTAGGGCTTATGAGCGGAATGCATAAATATCTTCGGCCTGCTAGCGCTAGATAGTTATAAAAACGGCGCGATTGCACCATTTGACCCCTCTCAAAATCATGGGGAAGGCAGAATCCGCCAAGAATCCTGCCGATGCGAATGAGGCCGATCATGATGCTGATATATGCGGTGCGGTGAAGTATTTGTCTAGGCAAAAAAGCCTGCACGGTTCAAAGATTTCATGCGGCGAAAAATATGCGCTGATCCCGTTGAGCGTTTGTTTCGGCGTCTCGGTAGGCCCAGTCAATACGGGGACGGCAGATACGGGGCTGTTGATGCATCGTACAATTTCGCCCGATTTCACGGTTAAGCGCGTGATGGAGGATGCGGCAAAAGTAAGGCGGTAAAAACAAGGGGCGATAAAAATGCGGTCGCAGCATCGACGTACCAGACGTGCGGTTTTCGGCCACCATGTGGCGCCGGCGCTGCCGGACCGGCTGACAATCGGCATCGGGCTGTTGCGCTACCGTTTGCCAGATGCGCGCATCTGGCGCGTGCTTTTTGCGGCGCAGCGTCCGCTGAAATTGTGCGGCGTCGCTTTTGCCCGGTGTATCCGGCCGGCTGAAAAATTTGGAGTCGTGCATGCGTGGGTGAGGCTGCCTGCCGGGTAACGACGAAAACGACGGAAACCGTGAAAACTGCGGCGCAGGCCGGATGTACGTGCCAGAATAGCGGCCTGGCTGGAAGTTCCGGGAGTTTTAGGAATTCGGGAGAATGTCGGGAGATTGCCTCATGAAAGAAAATCTCAACGATTTACGCGCGTTTCTGGTAGTGGCGCAGGCAGGCAGTTTTACCAAGGCGGCGCAGCAGATCGGCGTATCGCAATCGGCGTTGAGCCACAGCATTCGCGCCATGGAAAAACGGCTGAAAGTCAAGCTCCTGCTCCGCACCACGCGCAGCGTTTCGACCACGGAAGCGGGCGAGCGCCTGTTCCAAAAACTTTCGCCGTTGTTTGATGATATTGATCATGCGGTGGATGCGCTGGGCGAAGCGAGCGGTGAAGTGCGCGGCAGGCTGCGGATCAACGGTACGGAACATGCGTTCAACGTGGTGCTGCGCGACAAAATTGCCCGTTTTTTAAACGAATATCCGGCCGTGGAGCTGGAATTGATCGGAGAAGCGCGTTTTGCCGATATCGTTGCCGAACGCTTCGACGCGGGCGTGCGTCTGGGGGATGATGTGCAGAAAGATATGATCGCCGTGCGCGTTTCGCCCGATGTACAGATGTGTGTTGCCGCGTCAGCTAGTTATCTGGAGGCACGCGGCACGCCGAAAACGCCGTTTGATCTGATGCAGCACCAATGCCTCAATCTGGTGCTGTCCAGCGGCGGCAACCTGGTGTGGGAATTTCTCGATCCGCTGACGAAAAAAATAGTGAAAATCCGCCCGCAAGAGCGCTTTGCCGCCAATGCTTCGCCCGTTTTGGTGTCTGCCGCGCAGGCAGGGCAGGGGGTTTTATGGACGCCGAAGGATATGGTTGCCCGGCCGCTGGCGGACGGAAGTCTGGTGGAAGTCTTGGCGGATTGGGCGATGACATACACGGGATATCATCTTTATTACCCTGACCGGCGGGCCGATTCGCCGCTGTTTCAGGCGCTGGTCGGCTGCCTGAAGGCATAGGCAGGCTGGCCGTTAGCATCGGGCAAGGTGGCAGACGGCGGGTTGATTGGTGCGGCCGCCTTGCGCAAGTTGCTTTTAGGACGGCATTTCAATCCCTTGGCCCTACGGTGCGCGCTTCGCCCCGCCAGTACGGCATGAGCTCGCCGAGCGTGACGGTTTGGCGTTTTGTATAGTCCATCAGGATTTCCATGTTCCGGTTGTCGGCGGACAGCTCCATGAAAAACTCACGGCAGGCCTCGCAGGGCATCCCCGAAAGCGCTGCCGTAAGGCGGATCGGTCGCGAAAATACAGGGTCCGCTTGATCCTGGTCTGCCCTGTTGATTGATACATATTGAACGCGGCGGCGCGTTCGGCGCAAAGATGAAATACGCCGCAGGCCGATTTCATACCAAACCCGCTGAAAATCCGCCCGTCGCCGGCCTCAATGGCAGCGACGACGGGATGGCGTAAATAAAGGGCGATACTTCGTGCGGGCGGTATAGCCCTTTCGCCTCGTTGTACAGTGCCTTCCAAATATCTATCGCGTCACCCTGGTTGCTATTAAAGGCAACTGATGTTTTAACAAGCCCCTAACAGTTTTTCACCAGAAAAATATCCCGTAGCGTATTGGAAATATGGAGCTAACCGAGCTTACCGCTCAAGCCGGACAGTGACGCTGCCTGTGCCGACGGCGGCTTTTAAGTGTTCCACATTGTCGATTTTGCCGAGGCGGGTGTAGCGGTACGGCGTTTTGAAACTTTCGTAGAAGATGACGATATTGTTCCCTTGCCAAAGCAGGATGTCGCCCGCTTCGATGTGGCCGACGGCTTCGTCGTTCGCGGGCAGCGCCTGCGGCAGCGGGCCGACTTTTTCGTTGCGGTTGTAGTCACGCAGGTCGAGGGTAAGCGGTAGTTGTCGCTGCAAGGCGGCCGCCGCCGGCGTGTCGGCGAGGGTGGCGGTATAGGTCTGGCCGTTGAAGGTCAGTTGCATGGTGGTCTCCTGGGTTTGGGCGGACTGCGCAGCGGCGGGCGGCTCTGCCTGCGTGTTTTCGGGTGTGCAGCCTAAGCAGGTAAAGGCTACGGCGGTGATGAAAAACAGGCGCATGGTATCTCCTTGATAAAAGGACGTCTGAAAATTCGGATAAGGGTTTAGGCAGCTTTTTTGTTTTTCGGACGACCTTAAAACAAACCTAGGGCATCTCTGCGCCGATATGCACTTCCCCGACCAATTGTTCCAGCCATTCCGCACCTTTTGTGATTCTGCCCAGATAGATCAGTCCCGCCGCTGCGCTGCCATGGTCGCGGTAAAACAGGGCCAGGTTGCCCCACGGTGCGTAGTAGGTGAGGTCGCCGCGTTTACCGGCATAGCTGCGGGGCGCGCCGGCGGTGTTGAGCTTGCGCGGCAGGTCATGGGCGACTTTTTCCGTGCCGGCATAGTCTTCCAGATGCACGGTGAGCGGCAGCAGCGCGTAGAAATCGCGGGCGACGGCGTTGTCGGCCAGGGCGAATTTAATCGGGGGCTGATTGGGGGTGGCGATGACGATATTCATGGGTGCTCCTTGGACTGAGGGCGATGTGGCGGGTGGCGTGTCTGCGCTGTGGGCGGTGATGCTGCCAAGTCCGGCGAGCAGGGCGGCGGTGATAAGGGTGAGGCGCATGGGGGGTCTCCTTGGTTTTTGCTTATTTCTATCTGGTTCCAAGCGGGGTAATCGCTGGGTTTGTGTCCGGGAGGCTATGGGTTTTGCTGCTGCCGTGCTTTTTCTATGGTCGCTTTGCGGTAAACGGTAGCGGTGCTGGCCGTATCGGCCTGATTCGTTCCTGGCGGGATTATATAAACGCCTTGAACCAACTATCCAAAAACATCATTTGCTCCTTGGTATGAAACCAGTGCTCGCCATTTTTCATTATGGTCAGATGGGCGCCGGTTTTCTTGGCAAATGCCGTTATGGTTTCCAAAGAAGTCATATCATCGTTCTCTGCGTAAAGAATATGGGTCGGGATATGCCAATGTATCGGATGATTTCTCACGTAAGAAAGATATGCCCACGATAATGGTTCGCCAAAGGGAGTCGCAATCTCTTTTTCTTGAGACAGTTTTTCCTCCGACAGGTTTAACCGAGCCATCATATTCAGAATCACTTTTTCCATATCGACAATGGGCGAGATAAACATCGCTTTTGTAATCGGTTTATCCGCCGGCGACAGCATGGCGTAATAAGCGCCGATACTATCGGCTATCAAGGAAACTTTGCTATATCGCTTGGTAATGGAAGCAAAGAATGCTGCGAACTCTATTTTGGCTTCCCAGGGAAATGCGGCTTGGTAGTCAAACCCGATCACATCATATTCACGGCTAAAGAACTTTTTATAGTATTCGGCTTCTTTCGCATTTCCGCCTTTGCCATGGATGTATATCACGGCTTTTTTCATTGGATTTACCTCGGCAGGTTTCCTTTCTGCATGGCGATTTTCGGCTATTTCCCGTCCAGCGCGGCGATTTGCCGCATATCGTCGTCATCCAGCGCGAAGTCGAAGACGGCAAGGTTTTCCCGCATCCGTTCGGGGCGGACGGTTTTCGGGATGGCGATGATGTTCTGCTGCACCAGCCAGCGCAGGATGATTTGCGCGGCGCTTTTGCCGTGTTTGGCGCCAATCTGCACCAGTTCCGGGCGTTGCAGCATGGCGCGGCTGCCGCTGCCGCCGCCGAAGGGGGAGTAGGATTGCACGGCGACGCCGAGCGGCTGCATGGCGCGGCTGGTGGCGTGCTGTTGTTCCGTTGGGTTGAGCTCGATCTGGTTCAGCACGGGTTTGCTGGCGACGCGCGCGTGAAATTCCGCGATTTGCGCGGCGTTGAAGTTGCTGACGCCAAGGGATTTGACGTTGCCTGCGCGCTGTTCGGCGTTGAGGGTTTCCCAGGCGGCGTAAATGTCGCCGCTGGGCCGGTGCAGCAGGTAGAGGTCGATGTAATCGAGGCCGAGGGCTTTTTGCGAGCGGGCGAAGGTGCGGCGGGCGCCGTCGCCGCTCATGTCCGACCAGATTTTGCTGGTGATGTAGATGTCGCGGCGCGGGATGCCGCTGGCGCGCACGGCGGCGCCGACGATGTCTTCGTTGCCGTACATGGCGGCGGTGTCGATGTGGCGGTAGCCCAGCGCCAGCGCGGTTTCGATGGCTTTTTGCCCTGCCGCGCCGCGCACGTCCCAGGTGCCGTAGCCGAGGATGGGGATTTTCGTGCCGTCGCCCAGGGTGAGTTTCGGCACGTCCGCGCCGCTTGCGGCGGCGGGCAGCGCACTTTTCCCCGCTTGCGCACGGGCGGGCAACGCGCCCAGGGCAAGCGTGGCGGCAAAGGTTTGCAGGGTTTGTCGGCGGCTAAGGTTCATGGCGGTTCTCCGGTGGGTTATACCAATCCCAGAAAATAGTCTGAGTGTGTTGGCGTGCCGACCGGCCCCCCATAAAAATTATGCAGCGATTTTTATGGGAAGCCCTTACCGTATAAACACACTGTCGGCGGCGCGCCGCCTGCTCAGCTTAATTCCCGGGAGAGGTATGAGTTAAGAATAGTCTTTCAGGCGAAGGCTTGCCGGTTGTTGGTTACAGCGTAGCGATGTCAATCACGAAGCGGTATTTCACGTCGCTTTTGAGCAGGCGCTCGTAGGCGTCGTTGATGTAGGCCATGTCGATGATTTCCACGTCGGAGACGATGTTGTGCTCGCCGCAGAAGTCCAGCAGTTCCTGGGTTTCCCGGATGCCGCCGATCATGGAGGCGGCGATGGAGCGGCGTCCGCCGAGGATGGGGAAGGTGTTGAGTTTGTGGCTGAGGTCGCCGACGAGGCCGACGAATACGAGGGTGCCGTCCAGATCCAGCGTGGGGATGTAGGGCATGATGTCGTGGTCGTAGGGGACGGTGTCGATGATCAGGTCGAAATTGTTGGCGGCGGCCTGCATTTGCGCTGCGTCGGTAGAAAGGATGACGCGGTGCGCGCCGAGGCGGCGGGCGTCTGCGGCTTTGTGCGGGCTGCGTGAGAAAAGGGTGACTTCTGCGCCGAGGGCGACGGCGAGTTTGATCGCCATGTGGCCGAGTCCGCCGAGGCCGACGACGGCGACGCGCGAGCCCTGGCCGATTTTCCAGTGACGCAGGGGCGACCAGGTGGTGATGCCTGCGCAGAGCAGCGGCGGCACGGCTTTGCTGTCGAGGTTTTCCGGGACTTTGACGACGAAATCTTCGGTGACGGTGATGCTTTTCGAATAGCCGCCGTAGGTCATCAGGCCGTCGCGGCGGTCGGGGCTGCCGTAGGTCATGGTGTTGCCTTCCACGCAGTATTGCTCCAGCCCGTGGCGGCAGGGTTTGCACTCGCGGCAGGAATCGACCATGCAGCCGACGCCGACCAGGTCGCCCGCGCGGAATTTGCCCACTTTGCTGCCGACGGCGCGCACGCGGCCAACGATTTCATGGCCGGGGACGATGGGGTAGAGCGAAATGCCCCAGTCGTTGCGCGCCATGTGCAGGTCGCTGTGGCAGACGCCGGTGTAGAGGATGTCGATGACCACGTCGTCGTCGCGCATTTCGCGGCGTTCGATGGTATAGGGGGCGAGCGGGCTGCGGCTGTCCACAGCGGCGTAGGCGGGAATGTGTTGCATAAAAATCTCCTCGGATGATGGGTGATAAAAAGCCGCCCTTACGGGCGGCCTTTCTTTGTCTTTATTTCAGGTTTTTTCTTGAAGAATTGCTCGAATTTTTCAAAGGGGATCTTGCCTGCGGTGTTGTCGCACAAGTCGGTGTGGTTCGCGCTCTTGACGATAAACAGCTGCACAGTTGAGCCGGTAGCTGGCGCAGGGGCGGGTTTCACCCCACTATCGGCATTTATGTGGCGGGTTAAAGCTCGCCCTGCGGCAGATTATTTTTGCTTTTGGTATCAGGCGTTTTCAGCGCTCAAGTTTGACCGACACATTCCCCGCGCCAACTGC
>CALHZD010000154.1 GCA_938040985.1 uncultured Propionivibrio sp. | reverse complement strand
AGGCGCAGCCGCACATTCACATTATTTTCTTGGGATCGATAGGTGGCTTTGCGCAGGCGTTTTGGCGATTAGCGCCAAGCGCCTCTGGAAAAGTATGAGTTTTGGCCAGCACCCCGAAAATCCGGAACACTTTGGCGCTTGCACCACGGTCTGCCGCTGTATTTATGTGTGCCGTATTTTTCCCGCTTGATCGCGTTGCGGCTTTTCGGGCTGTTTTTGTTCGCCAGTGATGGCTGCAAGAAAGCTGTAAGGCATTTGTCCGCCGATTGCTGCGGACGGGACGGCAAGCAATGCCTGACCTTGTTTGGCCGGCAGGGTAAGAAGGCCGGTGAGGGATCGGGATAGCCGGTAACGGTTGTTTTTCAGTCGCGCCTACGCTGCGTGTGCGTATGGGCGTCGGCGTCCGCCTGATTGGCGCGGAACGCAGAATACGAGGAATACGAGGAATGGGAAGCGGGCGGCCAGGTGGGTTAAAAGCCGTTAGCCATGAAAAAAACTGCAAACGACGGTTCCGGTCAGTTTGCAGTTTTTTATCTATTTTTTCCTGGCGTGTGAGTCTGAATGAGGTCCTCACAACCCGCGGGGTAGGTCAGATGCGGCTGAAAATCAATGTGGCGTTGGTGCCGCCGAAGCCGAAGCTGTTGCTCATGACGGCCTGCAAGCGTTTCTTCAGGTTTTCCCGAACGATCGGCAGTCCCTTGGCGCCTTCATCGAGGGTGAAGATGTTGGCCGAGGCGGTGACGAAATCGTTGAGCAGCATCAACAGCGAGTAGATAGCCTCATTCGAGCCCGCCGCGCCAAGCGCATGGCCGGAAAGCGATTTGGTCGAGCTGATCAGCGGAATTTCCCGACCCGCGAAGGCGGTGCCGATCGCTTCCAGCTCGCGGGTGTCGCCAATCGGGGTCGAGGTGCCGTGCGCGTTGATATAGTCGATGTCGCCCTGATGGGTCTCGATCGCCATCTGCATGCAACGCACCGCGCCTTCGCCGGAAGGCTGCACCATATCGTAGCCGTCGGAGGTCGCGCCGTAGCCGGTTAGTTCGGCGAGAATTTCCGCTCCGCGCGCCTTGGCGTGTTCGTATTCTTCCAGCACCAGGACGCTGCCGCCGCCGGAAATGACAAAGCCGTCGCGATTGGCGTCGTAAGCGCGTGAGGCGACTTCCGGCGTGTCGTTGTACTGGCTGGAAAGGGCGCCCATGGCGTCGAACTGGCAGCTCATCGACCAGTGAACCTCTTCGCCGCCGCCGGCAAAAACGATGTCCTGCTTGCCGAACTGGATCAGTTCGGCGGCATGGCCGATGCAATGGGCGCTGGTCGAGCAGGCCGAACTGAGCGAGTAATTGACGCCCTTGATGCCGAACGGCGTCGCCAGGCAGGCAGAAGTCGTCGACGCCATCGTCTTGGTGACGGCGTAAGGGCCGACGCGCCTGACACCGCTGCTGCGCAGGACATCGGCCGCTTCGACCTGCGCTGAGGACGTGGCGCCGCCGGAACCCATGATGATGCCGGTGCGCGGATGCGACACCTGCGCTTTATCCAGCCCGGACATGGCAATGGCTTCCTGCATGGCGATGTGGCAATAGGCGGCCGCATTGCCCATGAAGCGTAATTCCTTGCGGTCGATATGCGCCTTGGGGTCGATGCTGATCGGGCCTTCCACCTGCGAGCGCAGCCCCATTTCCTGATAGGTGGGGGAAAATTTAATGCCCGATTTCAGCGCTTGCAGGGAAGCGAGGACTTCCTTGAGGTTATTGCCCAGGCTGGACACGATGCCCATGCCGGTCACCACGACACGTCTCATGAATTTCTCCTGTCGCTAGGATGCGAGAATAGGGTAAATATGGTTTTGATTATAAAAAATAATACCGGGTCAGTGAATCGTGCGCCGCAAATCGTTCCGGCAAGCGTGCGAACCACTTCTGAAATCTCTGCGGCCCCTGGATCAAATGGCGCTCAGAATGAGTCGGTGCTGGTAAACAGCCCGACCTTGAGATCAGCGCCGTTATAGATTTCCCTGCCGTCTACGCTCATCGTCGCATCGGCGATACCCAGCACCATCTGGCGCATGATGGTTCGCTTGATGTGGATGTGGTAAGTGACTTTCTTATGCTTGGGGAGAACCTGCCCGGTGAACTTGACCTCGCCGCAACCCAGCGCGCGGCCGCGCCCCAGGCCGCCGCTCCAGCCAAGGTAGAAACCGATCAGTTGCCACATGGCATCCAGACCGAGACAGCCGGGCATGACCGGATCGCCCTCAAAATGGCAGGTAAAAAACCACAGGTCGGGGCGGATGTCCAGCTCGGCGATGATTTCGCCTTTGCCGTATTTCCCGCCGTGGTCATTGATTTCCAGAATGCGGTCGAGCATCAGCATATTGGGCAGCGGCAGTTGCGCATTGCCGGGGCCGAACATTTCGGTACGCGCGCAGGCCAGTAAATCTTCTTTGCTGTACTGATTCTTGCGGGCGGCAGCGGTCATATTCTTTCTCCTTGTCTCTTGTCTTTTGTTGGGTTTTCGGCAACGTGCCGGCCGCGTCATGCGTCAGGCAGTATCCGGGCGCGCGGCAGCCGGTTTCTTCGATCGTCCGGCCAAGTATTGTGCAGCGCGATATTAACGGAATCCGGCTTATCCCGCCATGCCGGACCGTTGGAAACGCTGCGCCAAATCCATGCCGACCTCTGCTCGCCTGGCCGGCTTTGAATTGGTCCTACGGGCGTATCGAAAAGTGGTTGCAAATTATTCCGCGTGCCGCCGGTGCCGGCGTGAGTTTGTTATATTGCGGTTGCCGGGGTTCGCGGCCGCCGCGATGGGCCGGGCGGCCGGTGGTCCGGCATCTGATTGAGGAATCTCGTGCATGCGCAAGAAAGTATTCTGGATAGGCCTTGCCTGTGCGTTGGCACTGGCGGTGGCCTGGTTCTGGCCTGGAAATGGGCGCGGTGACGGCGATGGCGGTAACGCGCGGTCTGGGCGCGGGCGGCACGGCGCGTCCGAGGCGCCGCCTGCGGTCACGGTGGCGACGGCGCAGCGCGGCGAGATTGATGTCGTGCTCAGTGCGCTGGGCACGGTGACGGCGCGCAATACGACGGTCGTCAAGGCGCGCGTTTCCGGGCAACTGCAACGTATTGCCTTTCAGGAAGGGCAGCGCGTCAAGGCGGGCGATCTGCTGGCGGAGATCGACCCGCGCCCCTTCCAGGCGCAACTCGACCAGGCCGCCGGGCAATTGGCGCGCGATCGGGCGTTGCTGGCGAATGCCAAAATTGACCTGGCCCGCTACCGTGACCTGCTGGCCAAAAATTCGATTGCCCGGCAACAGGTCGATACGCAGGCGGCGCTGGTCAAGCAGTACGAGGGCGCCGTACAGACCGATCAAGGCAATGCCGAGAATGCGCGCCTGCAACTGTCCTTTACGCGCATTACCGCGCCGATCGACGGCCGCCTTGGTCTGCGCCGGGTTGATGCCGGCAATATGGTCAGCGCCAGCGACGCCGACGGGATCGTCACAATCACGCAAACGCAGCCGATCGCCGTCGTTTTTTCAGTGCCTGCCGCTCATCTGGGCGCGGTGCTTGAGGGAATGCGGGAACACGAAACGCTGCCGGTCGAAGCCTGGGATCAGGACAATAAAAACCGCCTGGCCGCCGGCAAACTGCTTTCGGTCGATAACCAGATCGATACGGCGACCGGCACGGTCAGGCTCAAGGCGGAATTTACCAATGCCGACGAGGCGTTATTTCCCAACCAGTTTGTCAATATCCGGCTGAATGTTGCCACGCGCCGCGGCGTTGTGCTGATTCCCGCCGCAGCCGTGTTGCAGGGACAGCAGGGGGATTTTGCCTATATCGTCGATGCGGCGGGTAAAACGGTGTCTGCCCGCCAGCTGAAAATCGGCGTCAGGACGAACGAAACGGTTTCAGTCGATGAAGGGCTGACGGCGGGAGAGGCGGTTGTCGTCGAAGGCGTCGACAACCTGCGCGACGGCGCAAAAATCACGCTGATTGCCGCACAGACGGCTTCCGGGGATGACCGACCAGGCGAATCCGCGGCCGCGCCGGCACCGCGCGCAAGCCGGGAAACGGGCAGCTCCACCGCAGATACGCCCAAGAGTGCCAAGCGCGCCAAGAACACCAACGGCGCCGCGCAAAGCTCACCGGGAAATCTCCTGAAAAATGCTGCGGAAAGCGCTCCCGGAAACGCCCCAAAAAGCACCCCATCCGCGGCGGCGGGCAATTCCCACGACAGCGTACCGAAGAGCGCGTCCGGCGCGGCGGCTGTGCCGAGACGGCCGGATCGCCCTGGCGGTCTGGAGCGCGCCCGCTCAGGCGGCAGCGCCGCCGGCAGTCGTGAATGACGGGGGCGGGCGTGCGGAAAGTTCGGGCGGACCCACAGGATTCACGGGGAATGAGAGGATAAAGCGGCGATGAATCCCTCGCGCCAGTTCATCCTGCGGCCGGTGGCGACATCGCTGCTGATGTTCGCCATTCTGCTTGCCGGTCTGCTGGCTTATCGTTTTTTGCCGGTGTCCGCCCTGCCGGAAGTCGACTACCCGACGATTCAGGTAACGACGCTGTATCCGGGCGCCAGCCCCGAGGTGACGACTTCGTCGATTACCGCGCCGCTTGAACGCCAGTTCGGCCAGATGCCTGGCCTCAATCAGATGTCTTCGATAAGTTCCGGCGGCGCCTCGGTCATCACCCTGCAATTCACGCTCGATGTCAGCCTTGATGTAGCCGAGCAGGAGGTACAGGCGGCGATCAACACGGCCAATACCTACCTGCCGACGGACCTGCCGATGCCGCCGATTTACAGCAAGGTCAATCCGGCCGATACGCCGGTCATGACGCTGGCGATCACCTCAAACGTTCTGCCCTTGCCGAGGGTCGCCGATTTGGTCGATACGCGACTGGCGCAAAAACTTTCCCAGTTGCCCGGCGTCGGCCTCGTCAGCACGGCCGGCGGCCAGCGCCCGGCCGTGCGTATTCAGGTTAACCCCAAGGCCCTGGCGGCGAAGCGGCTCAACCTGGACGATGTGCGCACGGTCATCGGCAGCGCCAACGTCAATTCCGCCAAGGGCAGTTTCGACGGGCCGGAACGCGCTTCGACGCTCGATGCCAACGACCAGTTGCGCTCAGCGGCGGAATACCGGCAGCTGGTGATCGCCTGGCGCGACGGCGCACCGATCCGGCTGGCCGATGTCGCCGATGTCGTCGATGGCGCGGAAAACGACCGCCTGGCCGCGTGGGCGGCCGTGGACGGCGTGCAGCAGCCGGCGATCATCCTTAACATCCAGCGTCAGCCGGGCGCCAACGTGATTGAAACCGTCGACCGCATCAAGCGCCTGCTGTCGCAATTGCAGGCGACGCTGCCCTCTGCGCTCGACGTGCACATTCTTACCGACCGGACGACGATGATCCGCGCTTCGATCGACGACGTGCGCTTCGAGCTGCTGCTGGCCATTGCGCTCGTCGTCATGGTCATCTTTGTTTTTCTGCGCAATGCCTCGGCGACGCTCATCCCCGGCGTGGCCGTGCCGCTGTCGCTGGTCGGCGCGTTTGGCGTCATGTATCTGGCCGGCTTCTCAATCAACAATCTGACGCTGATGGCGATGACGATCGCCACCGGCTTTGTCGTCGACGACGCTATCGTGATGATCGAGAACATTGCGCGCTACGTCGAGGCGGGCGAGCCGCCGATGCAGGCGGCGCTCAAGGGCAGCGGGCAGATCGGCTTCACCATCATTTCGCTGACGCTTTCGCTGATTGCCGTGCTCATCCCGCTGCTCTTTATGAGCGAGGTCATCGGCCGGCTGTTTCGCGAATTTGCCGTGACGCTGGCCGTGTCGATCCTGATTTCGGCCGTCGTGTCGCTGACGCTGACGCCGATGATGTGCGCGCGCCTGCTGCGCCATGCGCCGGCGGCCGGGCAGGGGCGGTTGTTCCGCGGGATCGGGGCATTTTTCGACGCCGTCATCGCCCGCTACGACCGCATGCTGGTCTGGGCGCTCGACCGCCAGGGCGCGGTGCTGCTGGTGGCGCTTGCCACGCTGGCGCTGACGGCGCTGCTCTATGTGCTCATTCCCAAGGGATTTTTTCCGGTGCAGGATACGGGCCTCATCCAGGGCATCAGCGAAGCGCCGCAGTCGATTTCGTTTCCCGCCATGGCCGCGCGGCAGCAGGCGGTGGTCGATGTGCTGCTCGGCGATCCGGCGGTCGAAAGCATTTCCTCGTTCATCGGCGTCGACGGCGCCAACGCCACGCTCAACACCGGCCGTCTGCTCATCAGCCTGAAACCGAAAGGCGCGCGCAAGGAGGATGCATCTGCGGTGATCCGCCGTTTGCAGGCGCGGCTGGACGATGCCCGCGAGGTGGAGCGGAAAAGGCATGCCTCTGGAGCCCGCGTGGATAGGGCATCTCAGGGCAGCGTCTCTGAAATGCCCGTGGATAAAGGGCCTCAGGGCAGCCCTTTGGAAGCCCGCATGGATAGTGTGTCTCCAGGCGCCTCCTCTGGAACCCGCGTGGATAGGGCGTCTCAGGGCAGCGCCTCCGAGATGCCCATGGATAAAGGGCTTCAGGGCAGCGCTGAACATAGCGGCTTGATTTTGCCAAAAGACAAAGCGAGCCAACACCGTGGTTTGGCCAAGGAAGCCGCGCTTGGCGACATGCGCCTGTTCATGCAGCCGGTGCAGGATCTGGGCATTGAAAATCGCGTCAGCCGCACGCAATACCAGTTCAGCCTCGAAGATGCCGATGCCGAGGAGCTGGCGGCGTGGACGCCGAAACTGTTGGCGCGCCTGCGGCAGCTGCCCGAGCTGGCCGACGTTGCCGGCGATTTGCAGTCGGAAGGCTTGCAGGTGTACATCGACATCGACCGGGCGAGCGCCAGCCGCCTCGGCATCAGCGTCGCCGCCATCGACAGCGCGCTGTACAGCGCCTTCGGCCAGCGGCTGGTGTCGACGATTTTTACGCAATCGAGCCTTTATCGCGTCGTCCTCGAAGTCAAGCCGGAATTCCGGCTGAACCCGGCTTCCCTTAATGAGATCTATCTCGTCTCGACGGCGGGCGGCGCGCCCGTTTCCGTGCCGCTTTCGGCGATTGCCCGCATTGCGGAACGGAAGATGCCGCTGGCGATCAGCCGTATTGACCAGTTCCCGGCGGCGACGATCTCTTTCAATCTTGCTCCCGGCGTTTCGTTGGGCGAAGCGGTTCGGGCCATTCAGGCGGCCGAGCGCGAGCTTTCCCTGCCGGCCGGCCTGCAGACCCGCTTTCAGGGGGCGGCGCTCGCCTTCCAGGCTTCTCTCGACCATTCGCTGCTGCTCATTCTTGCTGCCGTGGTCGTCATGTACATCGTGCTCGGCGTGCTTTATGAAAGCTACATTCATCCGGTGACGATCCTGTCGACATTGCCCTCCGCCGGCGTCGGCGCGCTGCTGGCGCTGATGCTTTCCGGCACCGACATCGACATCGTGGCCGTGATCGGCATCATTCTGCTGATCGGCATCGTCAAAAAGAACGCCATCATGATGATCGACTTTGCCCTGGAGGCGGAGCGCATGCAGGGCAAATCGCCGCGCGCGGCCATTCACGAAGCGTGCCTGCTGCGTTTTCGGCCGATTTTGATGACGACGCTGGCGGCGCTGCTCGGCGCGCTGCCGCTGATGCTCGGCAGCGGCGTCGGTTCCGAGCTGCGCCAGCCGCTGGGTCTGACGATGGTGGGCGGGCTGCTGCTCAGCCAGGTGCTGACGCTGTTTACGACGCCGGTGATTTATCTGGCTTTCGACCGGCTGGCGCGCCGTCTTGGGCGGCGGCTGCACAGCCGCTTCGGGCCGGATGAAATGTAGAACGGCGGCCGGCAAGGCATAACGCGCAAAGGCATGTTTATTTCCTCGATCTTTATCCGGCGGCCGGTGGCGACAACGCTGCTGACGGCGGGAATTGCCCTGTTCGGGCTGCTGGCCTTGAATCTGCTGCCGGTCTCGCCGCTGCCGCAGGTCGATTTTCCGACGATTTCGGTCACGGCCTCCTTGCCGGGCGCCAGCCCGGAAACGATGGCGGCGACAGTGGCGGCGCCGCTGGAGCGGACGCTGGGGGCGATCGCCGGCGTCAATGAAATGACCTCGAGCAGTTCGCTCGGCTCCACCCGCATTACGCTGCAATTCGATCTTGAGCGCGACATCGACGGCGCGGCGCGCGATGTGCAGGCCGCGCTTAATGCGGCGCGCACGCTGCTGCCGACGGGGATGCCGAGCAGCCCGACATACCGCAAGGTCAATCCGGCCGATACGCCTATTCTGATTCTGAGCCTGACTTCGGCGTCGATGTCGCGCGTTCAGATGTACGACGCCGCTTCGACCGTGCTGGCGCAGAAAATCGCGCAGGTGGAGGGCGTCGGACAGGTCTCGGTCGGCGGCGGTTCGCTGCCGGCGGTGCGCGTACAGCTCAACCCGGGCGCCCTGGCGCGCGCCGGGGTCAGCGTCGAGTCGGTGCGCGCGGCGATCGCGGCGGCCAACGTTAACCGCCCGAAAGGCGCACTGGAGGATCAGGAACGGTATTGGCAGGTGCAGGCTAACGATCAGGCCAAAACCGCGGCCGATTATCTGCCGCTGATCGTTTCCTGGCGCGACGGCGCAGCGGTGCGCCTGTCCGACGTGGCGACGGTGCGCGACGCCGAGCAGGAACGCTATAACACCGGCCTGTTCGACGGCAAGCCGGCTGTCATGGTGGTCGTTTTCCGCCAGCCGGGCGCCAACATCATCGACACCGTCGACCAGATCAAGGCGCTGCTGCCGGGGTTGCGCGCGTCGATTCCCGCCGCCATCGATCTTGATGTGGCCAATGACCGCACGCGCACTATCCGCGCCTCGCTGCGCGAAGTCGAGCAGACGCTCATATTTTCGGTCGCGCTGGTGATTGCCGTCGTGTTTATTTTTCTGCGTGACGGCCGGGCGGCGCTGATTCCGATCGTCGCCGTGCCGGTATCGCTGATTGGCACCTTCGGCGTCATGTATCTGGCCGGGTTCAGCCTCAACAACCTTTCGCTGATGGCCCTGACGATTGCCACGGGCTTTGTCGTCGACGATGCCGTCGTCGTGCTGGAAAACATTTCCCGCCATATCGAGCGCGGCATGGCGCCTTTTGCGGCGGCCCTGCAAGGGGCGCGGGAAGTCGGGTTCACGGTGCTGTCGATGAGCCTGTCGCTGATTGCCGTGTTCATCCCGATTCTGCTCATGGAGGGTCTTGTCGGGCGGCTGTTCCGCGAATTTGCGCTGACGCTCTCGGCGGCGATCCTGATCTCGCTGCTCATTTCGCTGACAACGACGCCGATGATGTACGCCCGCCTGCTGCGCGCCCGCCCACGGGCGGATGCGGGCGGGCAGGCCGGAGGCCGTGAGCGCCGTGGTAACGACGAAATGGGCGGCGAAAGCCTGCTCAAACGCGGGTTCGACGCCCTGCACGCCTGCTATCGGCGTTCGCTCGACTGGGCGCTGGCGCACGGCGCCCTGATGCTCCTGATTCTTGCTGCCGCCGTCGGACTTAACGTTTATCTGTACTACATCGTGCCCAAGGGATTTTTTCCCCGCCAGGATACCGGCATGATCGTCGGCGGCCTGCGCGCGGATGAGGGCATGTCCTTCCAGGCGCTGTCCGGCAAGCTGGGCGAGGTGATGGAAATCATTCGCCGGGATCCGGCCGTCGACCATGCCGTCGGTTTTTTCAGCGGCGTCGGGGGAAATTTCATGGCGCTCTCCCTCAAGCCGGGCGCCGAACGCAATGTTTCGGCGGCACAGGTGATCGATCGTCTGCGCGAGAAACTTGCCCGTATTCCCGGTGTGCGCCTGTATCTGCGCGCAGCCCAGGATATCCGCATCGGCGGCC
>CALHZD010000153.1 GCA_938040985.1 uncultured Propionivibrio sp. | reverse complement strand
AGAGGAGGTGCCCTTAAACCCCTTGTATTTAGGGCATCTCCGGGCACCCTATCCGAAAACGCCCTATCCACGCGGGTTCCGGAAGGGGTGCAGCCCTCGCCTGCTCCGCCGTCCAGAGCAGATGCGGCATGCCGTCTGCCTCGCCATAAACGCAGGCCAGTTGCCCAAACGCATGCGCCAGCGCCCGTGCCCGCGCGGCGTCGATCCCCAACAGCAGCAAGCCGGGTTCGTCCGGCCAGTCGCCGCCGTCGGCGCAATTGAGTGCGAGAAAGAGATTGCGCCCCAACGCCCAGCCCGCCGCCTGCGCGTGCGCTAGTAAACGCTGCTGCCGGCGCGCATTGTCGGCCGGCGTATGGCGCTGCGCCCCCGGATTACAGGCCGTGACGATCGCCCAGCGGCTGACGCCCCGGTTTTTCAGAAAAGCGGCAAATGCAGCGTGGCGCTGATCGATGCGCAGGTCAAACACGCCGGCGTCCGTGCTGACGCGGTAAGTCGTTGCCCGGAAAGCAGTGTCTTTGGCAGCGTCCTTGGCGATATCTGCGGCGCCCGGCGGCGCGCTGGACTTAAGCGCTTTCATGATGGCTGCGGAGCGATAGAGGCGATGGGTGGGGTGAAGACGGGCGGCATTTGCAGGCGGCCGCCGTTCATTCGCCCGTTGTGGCCTCGATATCCAGCCCGGGCAGATCGCCGAGGCGCTGCTGCGCTTCTGGCGCGGAGAGGGCTTCGACGCCGCGCAGCTTGCGCTCAATTTGGCGCGTGCGCACGCCCGCCGATTCGATGCTACGGGTAGCCTGTTCCAGCTTGCGCTGGGTCGCTTCGAGCACTTCGCCGAATTTGCCGAATTCGGTTTTGACAGCGCCCAAGACGGCCCAAACCTCCGACGAGCGTTTTTCGATCGCCAGCGTGCGAAACCCCATTTGCAAACTGTTGAGCAATGCCGTCAGCGTCGTCGGCCCGGCCAGGCTGATGCGGAATTCGCGCTGCAAGGTTTCGGCCAGCCCGGGGCGGCGCAGCGCTTCGGCGTACAGCCCTTCGGTGGGAAGGTAGAGCAAAGCAAAATCGGTGGTGTGCGGCGGTTCGACATATTTGTCGCGGATTTTTCGCGCTTCCTCGCGCAGGCGGGTTTCCAGCGCCTTGGCCGCCTGTTCGACGGCGGCAACATCGGCACGCTCCTGCGCATCGACTAGGCGCTGATAATCCTCAACCGGAAATTTGGCGTCGATAGGCAGCCAAACCGGCGCCGCTTCGCCGCCTGCCGCAGGCGCACGGCCCGGCAGGCGGATGGCGAACTCGACGCGTTCGCCGCTGCCGGGGCGCGTCATCACATTTTTCTCGAACTGACCGGCCGCCAGCACTTGCTCAAGCAGCGCTTCCAGCTGCACTTCTCCCCAGGCGCCGCGCGTCTTGACGTTGGTCAGCACTTTCTTCAGGTCGCCCACACCGGCCGCCAGCGTCTGCATCTCGCCCAGCCCTTTATGCACCTGCTCCAGCCGGTCGCTGACCAGGCGAAAAGATTCGCCCAGGCGCTGTTCGAGCGTTGCGTGCAGTTTTTCATCGACCGTCTTGCGCATGGCTTCTAGCTTGCTGGCGTTATCGGCCTGAATTGCCGCCAGGCGCGTTTCGACCGACTGGCGCAGCTGCTCGAAGCGCTGGTCATTGCTTTGCGTCAAACGCGATAACTGCTGCGCAAAGGCTTCGAGCTGCCCACCCTGCAACTGACCCAGCTGGCCGACCTGCGCTGAGAGCGACTGCGCCAGACGCCCCAGCGCCTGCGTTTGTTCCTCGCGGTCGCCGCGCGCCTGCTGCGCCGCTTCCTGCCGGTTCAGCGCCAACTCCTGGCGTAGTTCGCCTTCCAGATGCGCCAGCCCATCCTGCTGGGCGCGGATTTCACGGCTGAGGCGCTCCGTCACCTCACCGCGATTGCGCCAGAGGAGCACGATCTGCAACAGCAGCAGAATCGCCATGCCCGTCAGCAAACCATACACGGCCCATTCCGCCGGATCACTCACCCTGTTTCTCCACGCTTACCGCGCGCATATCCGTGCCTTTGCGCCTTTTTCTAGGCATTGCCGCGTATCTCTACACATTCCCGGAAGTTCCGAAAGAATTCCTGAAGGGCACCATGACCACGGCTCGGCCGCATTCCGCCCATCCGCCCTATCCACCCTCTCTGCCGCCTTGCGTCCGCGTTCATTTCAGTGAGAACTCGACACGGCCATTCCCCGCCGGTTTGTCCTTCTGCTTACCTTCATCAGCCGCTTTTTCCTCACCCTTGTCGGCTTCGTCCGTCTGCCTCTTTTCCTCATCCGCCTTCGTCTCCGCGCCAGTCTCCGGTCGGCCGCCCTCTTCCATCTTCACCGGCAGCAGGAAAATCCGTTCGGCGTCTACGCCGTGCTCAATCAGCCAGTCCCGCACCCGTCTGGCGCGACGTTTGCCCAGATTTTGCAAGTCCTCGTCATCGACCGTGGTGTGGGCCAGCATCAGTTTTTCCATTTCCGCCACCGGCAGAGATTTGGTCAAGCCAATCATATTGCGCGGTTTAGGGAATTTCTCGGCGCGATAAACGCGCTCCAGCAGCGCCGGGTATTCTTCAGCGCTGACTTCGACCGATGCAGTCTCTCCTTCGGTATCCTTTTCGCTGTCCTGCTGCTTCAGCGCCTCAACTTTGCGCTCGATACTGGCGCGCTTGACTCCTTCGCGGTCGTTTTCCGGATCGACGACGGCGGTAATTTCCAGCTTGAGGGCAGGACGGTCGGCCAGCGCCTTGGCAAGATTTTCCAGACGCTTTTGCATCGTTTCGCTGATATTCGCGCGCCCCGGATCAAATGCCACCATCGACATCTCTTCGCCGCCGTCAAACAGCGATCCCAGCAGCGCGAAGGGGGACGTCACCGCCTTGGTTAGCAGATTGACAATGACCTTGACGACGAGACCGCCCACACTGAATTCCGGGTCGCTAAGCGTACCGGAAATCGGCAGGTCGAGATCAATTTCGCCCTTGCGGTTTTTCAGCAGCGACACGGCAAGCTTGACCGGCAGGCTGGTCGCGTCGGGACTGTCGGAGCGCGTATCGCCAAAGGTTAGCTGGTCGATGAAAACGCGGTTCTGCGCCTGAAGCTCGTCGTTTTCGATCTTGTAATTGACCGTCAGCGACAGCTTGCCTTTCTCGATGGCGTAACCCGCGTACTTGGCGGCATAGGTCGACAGCGAAGTCAGCTCGACGCCCTTAACCTCGGCCTGCAGGTCGAGATACGGCTTGGCCAGCAGCGGATTGATCTTGGCGCTGATGGTCAGCGGCGCAATGTTGTTGTAGCTGCCGCGCAATTCGAGACTGGCGATCGTTCCCGGCGTGGACGACAGCTGGGTCACATTACCGCCGACTTTTTTAAGATTGGCCGTGTAGTTCGGTTTGACAAAATTATCGGTAAAGTGCACGTTGCCGCCCTGCAAGGTGATTTTATCGATACGGATGGGCGGCAGCGGCGCGGCATTGGCTGACTTGGCCGGGACGGGCGCGCTGGCCTCGCCTTCCCCTTTATTTTCGACCTTGTTGGCATTCGCCGCCGCATCCGCCTGCGCAGCAGCCACTTCCGGCGACGGAACAGGCGAAGCCGCAACACCGTCCTGACGGACGATCTGCGTCAGATTCAAGCGTCCTTCCGGGCTGACAATCACGCGCGCGAAGAAGTCGGACAGGGCGATTTCGCCGACAGTGATGGACAAGGGATTGAAATTCACGTCGACCTTGCCGAAGTAGAGCGACTTCCAGCGCAGGAAATCCTGCGAACTTATCTTATCCACGGCACGCAGATTACCCAGCGTCGCCTGCCCAGCAAACTTGCCTTCCAGCGCACTGCCACCGGCTTTGCCGGCCGCTGCCTGCTTGTTTGCCGTTTGCCGCACTTGCAGAGTGCCATCGGCGGTCAGCTGTCCGCGCGTCAGCGCGATATTGAGCTGGCTGTCGAAATACGGCTGCAAGGGCAGCAGATCGAGCGATTTGATGATTACGTTGAGGTCGGCCGCCGAATTGAACGGTTCAACCTTGCCATGCACGACGATCTCGCCCGCGCCGTTGAGCCGGAAAAATGTCTTCAGCTCGGAAGGTTCAGCCCCCTTGCTATCCAGATGTTTCAGGTTCAGGTCGAAATCCCCGATCTGCGTCTTGATCGGCGTTCCGCGCGATTCGTCGAGCACGTGCACGAGACCATTGGTCATATCCAGCTCACCGAGCGACCAGACGAGCGTCTGTGCCGGTGCGGCGGCTTTGCGCGACGCTTCGCCGGATGCCGCCTGACTCGTGCTGTCTGTCGTGGATGCCGTCGCCGGATCGGCGTTCGCCGTACCTCCGGCTGCCGCTTCCACACCGGCCTCACGCGGCGCGGTGGCTGCGACGCCCGCTGGCTGTCCGGTGCCGGAATCCGCGTCAGACGGCGCTTCCGTGCGAGTCTGAGCAGATGCCGCATCCGCCTGCGCCGGTATTTCC
>CALHZD010000152.1 GCA_938040985.1 uncultured Propionivibrio sp. | reverse complement strand
AAACGGTTGAAGCTGCGAATGCGACATTGTCTTCTGAAAGCGACCAAGCCGAGCCGCTGGTGATTGTGGTATCCGAGCCTGAAGTTACCAGCGCAGAGCCATTCGTATTTGCGATTGAAAGCGAAGACGATCCTGCCGTAGCGCAAACTGAAGGCGCTGATGCCGAACAAGCCCTGCTTGCTTCTGCAGTCAGCAACGTTAAAGAAGCCATTTCTGCAGTATTGTCTCCGAATGAAACGGCTACTGTTGCACCGGTTGAAGTACCAGCTGAAGCTGTTGCCACACCAGCTGAAGCCGTAGCTCAAGCAGCGCCTGTCGCAATCGTTGTGCCTGAGAGCTTAGGCGATTTGATCTTCGTTGAAACCGATCCGCAAGCCGTTGCCGCTTTAGCCGCGCAGCCACAACCTGAACCGGTTGCTAAAACACGCCGTTCGGATGTGCCTAAAGTAGAAGTGGAAGACGTAGCAGTCGAAATGATTTTGGTGGAAACACGCAAAGACTAAGATTGGTTTTCCAGTTAAAAGCCCGATGTTGAACGCATCGGGCTTTTTTATTGGCAAGGAGATGCGCTGCTCATTTTCTTTGTGTTTACCATGAGCGTTGCTTCATGGTTGAAAAAGCAGGATCGCTTGCTGAGAAAGGGAAGGGCATGATTCTTTCAGTGGGAAGGGTTTAACGATAAATAAATTGGTATGAGAAAAGGCCGTCTGAAACGGTTTCAGACGGCCTTTACTTTTCTAATCCTCTTTATTTAACCGCAACCGCCGCATTTGCCGCAGCCGCTGCTGCAATCGCGTTTTTTCGGTTTGAATACGAATTTTCGCAAGAGGAAGAATATGCAAGTGAGCATAATCAAGCCGACGATAATATATTGAGTCATGACGATAGTATCCTTGAAGTAATTTGGTAAACCACAAATGCGGCGAAGTAAGCCATCAGGAACAAATAGCCGGTAATCATCACCATACTTTTTGTGGATTTGGTTTCGCGTTTAATCACAGCCAATGTCGCGGCGCACATGGGGGCGTACACATACCAAGCCAGGAAGGCGAAGGCGGTTGGCAAACCCCAGTTGTTGTGCACAATCGGAATCAGCGCGTTTTGTACGGCGTCTTCAGACGACGCGCTGACGGCATAGACCGTACCCAGTGCGGCAACGACGACTTCACGCGCGGCGATGCCCGGAATCATGGCGATACACATTTCCCAAGCAAAGCCCAAAGGTGCAAACAACGGCTGAATAGCATGACCAAGCGTACCTGCCAAGCTGTAATCGATGGCTGCACCGGTTGCGCCTTCAGGCGGTTGCGGCCAGCTTACCAAGCCCCACAAAACTACGGCGAGGGCGAAGATAATCGTACCGGCGCGTTTGAGGAAGGCTTTTACCCTGTCCCACAGGCTGGTCATGATGTGTTTGAAGTTGGGCGTGCGGAAAGTCGGCAGCTCCATCAAGAGCGGGAATTGCTGCACGTTGCCTTTCATACGCGCCAAGCGTTTCATGATATATGCCGCTAATGCAGCCGACAGGATGCCTGCGATATAAAGAATAAACAGTGTCAGTCCTTGCAGGTTGAAAATCCCGCCTACGGTGCGATTAGGAATGACGGCGGCGATAATCAGCGCGTAAACGGGCAGCCGCGCGGAGCAGGTCAGCAGCGGGGCGACGGCGATGGTAACGAGGCGTTCGCGCGGGTCATTAATCGTACGCGCCGACATCACGGCGGGGACGGCGCAGGCGAAACTCGACAGGAGCGGGATGAACGAGCGTCCGGACAGGCCGCTTTTCGCCATCACGTTATCCAGCAGGAACGCCGCACGCGGCAGGTAGCCTGAGTCTTCCAAAAGCAGGATGAAGGCGAACAAGATCGTAATCTGCGGCAGGAACACCAACACGCTGCCCAAACCGGCAATGACGCCGTTGACGAGCAAGTCGCTGAGGATGCCCGGCTCCATGTTGGCGCCTATCCATTCGCCCAGCGCGGCAAAGCCGCCTTCGATGGCTTCCATAATCGGTGCCGCCCAAGTGTAAACCGCTTGGAACACCATAAACAGGATGAACAGCAGCAGAATCATGCCCCAGATGGGGTGCAGCACGATGTCGTCGAGTTTTTTGTGCCATGCGGGCAGCGTCATCTGGGTGCGTACCACTTGTGCCAAAATCGATTCGACTTCTTGATAAAGTTTGTCGCTATCCAGCGCATCGAGCGTGCGTTCGGCAGAAGCGGGGCTGGCGGGGAAAGAGCGTTTGCGCGGCAGCTTCGCCACGGCTTCGCGTACAGCCTGTACGCCCGACGCGCTCACTGCAACTGTTTCCAAAACAGGTGCATCCAACAACTCGCTCAGTTTGGCCGCGTCGATATTCAAGCCCCTTTTGCGGGCCACGTCGCTCAAATTCAGCGACACCACCATAGGCAGTCCCAGCGTTTTCAGTTCCAAAATCATGCGCAGGGTCATACGCAGGTTGGTCGCGTCGGCAACGGCAATAATGGCATCGGGCGGAATGCCCATCTTGCCTACCATTACATCTTTCGCCACCGCTTCGTCGGGGCTGGTCGTGCGTAGGCTGTATGTGCCCGGCAGGTCGATAATGCGGACGGCCTCGTCGTCGAGGAAGGCGCCCTCGCGCTTATCGACCGTTACGCCCGGATAATTGGCAACCTTGGCATGTGAGCCGGTCAAACCGTTGAACAAAACGGTTTTGCCGCAGTTTGGCGCGCCAATCAAGGCAAAATAGCTTAGTTCCATCATTTTTCCTTATTCTTTCAGACGGCCTTAAACGGTAAAAACTTCGACATCCTGCTGGATGAAGGCCAGCCGTCGTTCAATCCCGAAGGATTGCTGCGTTACCTCAACGTACTGATGCCGGAGAAAAATTATCAAAGCAGCGGATTGAAAGAGTTTTGCCAATATGCCGAAGACGGCAG
>CALHZD010000151.1 GCA_938040985.1 uncultured Propionivibrio sp. | reverse complement strand
TTTTTTCATTTTATGTTTTTTGATGCTCCGAACCCCTTGTTTTTAAAGGACTTCCGGGCATTTTATGTTTTCTGGTCTGCTTGAAGAGGTTTAGCGGGGCGCCCCAGAAGCTTAATAGCAGCTCGACTTTGCCAAAGACAAGGCGGTAAAGCCGCAGACAGTACGAGTCGTACGGCAAGGCCAGGCCAACACAGCAACGCCGTATTTTGGCAAAGCCGCTATATCAGCCCAGCACGGTGTCGAGCACCATCATCAGGGCAAAGCCCGCCATCAGACCCAGCGTCGCCATCGTCTGGTGGCCGTTGCGGTGGGTTTCGGGAATCACCTCGTGCGAGACGACAAAGATCATTGCGCCTGCCGCCAATCCCAGTCCCGTCGGATACGCCAAGGCAAAGCCGCTCGACAGACCGATGCCCAGCAGCGCGCCCAGCGGTTCGACGAGGCCGCTGGCGCCGCCTACAAGCACCGAGCGCCACGCGCCAAAACCGATCGAGCGCAGCGAAAGCGCCACCGCCAATCCTTCCGGCAAATCCTGCAAGGAAATAGCCAGCGTCGTCGGCAAACCGACGGAAAGGTCGTTACGTGCAAAACTCACGCCAATCGCCATGCCCTCCGGCAGATTGTGCAGCACAATAGCAAAGACAAACAGCCAGACGCGCCCATAACGCTCCGAACCCGGGCCGGACACCCCGACCGCCTCGTGCGCGTGCGGCGTAAAGCGCTCCAGACCGAGCATGAGCATGACGCCAAGCGCCATCCCGGTCACAACGACGCCGGCGCTCCCCAGCTTGCTCCCAAGCATTGTTTCGGCCGCGTCAAGCCCGGGCAGAATCAGCGAAAATGCGCTGGCGGCAAGCATCATGCCGGCGGCCATGCTAAGCAGACTATCTTCCAGTTTTTGTGAAATGCCGCGCAACAAAATGGCCGGCAACGCGCCCAAAGCCGTCGCTGCGGCCGCCGCTACGCCGCCCAGCAGCGCATTGACGACTCCGGCCGGCGCTTCGCCGCCGGCAATGCGCACTACGCTCTGCGCCAGCAGAAAGATCACGACGGCCAGCGCCACCGCCAGACCCAGCGCGGCGGGCCAGTTATTGCTCAGGTAAGCGCGCCAGCGTACAGCGGAAGAGGTCGGTGATTTTTCCATATCCGCCGGCGCCGCCCATCAACCGATCTTATGTAGGTGAATCGCGGCAGACAGCCATGCGCCGACCCAGCCAAGCACTGCGCCGACCCCCGCCAGCGCGGCGACCTGGAGCGCCGCGGGGCCGGACAGCACAAAATGTCCCTGGTAAAGCGCGACGATCTCATGAATGACGGGCGTCAATAAATAAACGCCCAGCCAGACGAGCGCGGCGGCAAACAACCCGCCGAGCGCGCCCTGCAACGCGCCAAAATAGTAGAACGGACGACGGATGAAGGCATCCGTCGCGCCGATCAATTTCGCCACTTCGATTTCGTCGGACTGGGCCAGAATCTGCAAACGGATGGTATTGAAGGTGACAACGACCAGCGCACCGCCAAACAACCCCGCCAGCAGGATCAGCGACAGTTTGCCGAGGCGCAGAAAGGCATCGAGACGGCGCGCCCAGTCCGAATCGATCTGCACATGGGCGACCTTGGGCCATGCGGAAAAACGTGTCACCAGCGCCTCCTGCGCTTCCAGATGCAGATCGTCCGGTTCGACGATAAAGGCGTCCGGCAGCGGATTTCGGGGCAGATTGGCGACGATCTCGGCCATACCTTCGTTCGAGGCCATGCGTTTGAGCGCTTCTTCGCGCGAGACAAAGCGCCAGTTACCCGCCTTGGCCTCGCGCAGACGGCTTTCGATTTCGGCGACATCCGCCGACCCGGCATCGCGCGTCATGAACAGACTAATCTGCGGAATCCCCGCACTGTAATCACCGACGCCGCGCAGATTGTCCAGCACCACCCAGCCGACGCTCGGCAACGTCAGCGCCGCACCAATGACAATCAACGACAGCAGGCTGTTGAGCGGCGCGCTCACCAAACGCCGCCAGGCATCGCGCAGTGCGGCAAGGTGCTGGGCAAAGAAGCGTCTCATGCCCTCTTCCCGTGATCTTCGTTCACTCCGGCGCCTTTGTTTGTATTTACCCCGTTCGCCGGGTCATGCGGGAGGTCATGCGGATACTCGCCGGCTTCCGCCAGCCTTTCTTCCGTGTATTCCTGCAAATGTCCATGCTCCAAATGCAGCCGGCGCGACCCGAAATGCGCCATCCACAGAGGATCGTGCGTAGCGATGATCAGCGTCACTCCGACCTGGTGAAAAGCGCGAAAAATATCAAGAATCGCGGCTGCCGATGCGCTGTCAAGATTGGCCGTCGGTTCGTCGATCAGCAGGATTGCCGGGCGATTGACGACGGCACGGGCAATCGCCAGCCGCTGCTGTTCGCCGCCGGAAAGCGCCACCGGATTGGCATTGGCGCGATCGAGCAAGCCCACTTTATCGAGCGCGGCATTCGCCCGACGCAGCGCTTCTTTCGGCGTCATACCGATGATGGCCAGCGGTAGCAGGACATTATTCAATACGCTGCGATCAAACAGCAGTTTCTGGTCCTGAAAAACGAGGCCGAAATTTCGCCTTAAATAAGGAATGGCGCTACGCCGCAGCGCGGAAATATTCTGCCCATTGACGACGATGCTGCCGGAGGTCGGCCGCTCGATCGCCGCCAGCAGACGGAACAGCGTCGTCTTGCCGGCGCCGGAATGGCCGGTAATGAAGACCATTTCGCCCGCATCGATCGTAAAGCTGACATCGCGCAGCGCCTCAATCCCTTCCGGATAGCGTTTGCAGACGACATTGGCCGTAATCATTGCAGCGCCAGCTCCCTACTCCTGCGCAAACAGCGCATCGACGAAATCACGCGCGATGAAGGGGCGCAGATCGTCGATACCCTCGCCCACACCGACAAAACGGATGGGCTTCGGACACTGGCGGGCAATGGCGGCGACAACGCCCCCCTTGGCCGTGCCATCGAGCTTGGTGAGAACGAGGCCGGTGACAGTAATAGCCTTGTCAAAAGCCTGTACCTGCGCCAGGGCATTCTGGCCAAAATTGGCGTCCAGCACGAGCAAGGTTTCGTGCGGCCCGCTCGGGTCGGCTTTCTGGATAACGCGGCGCACCTTGGCAATTTCCTCCATCAGGTGCAACTGCGTGGGCAGTCGTCCGGCCGTATCGGCCAGCACAATGTCGATACCGCGCGCCTTAGCCGCCGAAATTGCATCAAAAACGACAGCAGCCGGATCGCCTGATTCCTGCGCAATGACGGTAATGCCGTTGCGTTCGCCCCAGGTCTGCAACTGCTCGCGCGCCGCGGCGCGAAAGGTATCCCCTGCAGCCAGCAACACCGACAGCCCTTGCGACTGAAAATATCGCGCCAGTTTGCCGATCGACGTTGTCTTGCCTGCGCCATTGACGCCGGCCACCATGATGACAAAAGGACGCGGCGAAAACGTATCGAGCGGCCGCTCCAGCGGCTGCAACAATTCGAGCAGCGCATCGGCCAGCGCCTGCTGGATGGCTGCCGGAGAATCGAGCGCGTCCCGCTTGGCGCGCGCCTTGAGCGCCGCGAGCAGATGCTCTGTCGCCTCCATGCCAACATCGCTGGTCAGCAGCAGGCTTTCCAGTTCTTCGAGCAATTCATCGTCAACCTTGCCGCGCGAGAACACGGATTTAAGCTGGCTGCTGAACTGGGCGCGCGTGCGGGCCAGCCCGGCTTTCAGCCGTTCGCGCCAGGAAAGCTTGGGCGGCTGCGCTTCTGCCGGCGCCTGCTGCGTTGCATTTGGCGTCGTTGCTTCCTCTGCCGGAGGCACCGATTTTTTGAAGAAACTAAACATAGAACACGGCGTTTGTCAGTCTGCAAAAATTTGTCTGCGCCCCGTTGTCGGCTTCAAGGCCGATCCGCCTGCATCGAAATGCCGGGGGTCAAAATGGTGAGATAATGCCAACGTCCATTCTTGGATTTTTTGATTCTAACAGAAGGCATTAATGGGTATGTCTGGATTACATGGGAATTTATATCGTTCTTTACGCCAAACGGCCTGGCTGACCTTGTTTGTCATGTCTTTGGCCGGCCTGCCGCAACCGGCGCTGTCCAACCCGTTTGAATACAAACTGGCCAACGGCCTGCGCATCATCGTCAAGGAAGACCGGCGCGCGCCGACAGCCGTGCACATGGTTTGGTATCACGCCGGCAGTATGGACGAACATAACGGTACGACGGGCGTAGCGCATCTGCTGGAGCACATGATGTTCAAGGGCACGCCGAGCGTCGGCGCCGGCGAATTCAGCCGTCTCGTCGCCGCAGCGGGCGGGCGCGACAACGCTTTCACCAGCAAGGACTACACGGCGTACTTTCAGCAGATCCCCAAACAGAAACTGGCGCAGATGATGCGTCTGGAAGCCGATCGCATGCGCCATCTCACGCTCGATCCGAAAGAGTATGCACAGGAAATCAAGGTCGTCATGGAAGAGCGCCGCCTGCGTACCGACGACCAGCCGCAGGCACGGCTTTTCGAGCAACTGACGGCAACGGCATTTCAGGCGCATCCCTACCGCACGCCGGTCGTTGGCTGGATGAACGATCTGGAGAACATGACCGTGCGCGATGCGCGCGCCTGGTACGAACGCTGGTACGCACCGAACAACGCCTTCGTCGTCGTCGTCGGTGATGTTGACCACCGCGAGGTCTTTCAGCTGGCCGAAAAACACTACGGCCCCATCCGGCCGCACACCTTGCCGGAACGCAAGCCGCAGATCGAACCGGCACAGGATGGCATCCGCCGCCTGACGGTCAAGGCGCCTGCTGAACTGCCCGTCGTCGCTCTGGCCTATAAAACGCCGGTATTGCGCGATGTCGAGAAGGACACCGAACCGTATGCGCTGCAAATGCTGGCGGCAGTGCTCGACGGCCATGACGCGGCGCGCTTCACGCGCAGTCTGGTACGCGAGCAGCGGCTCGCGGTCAGCGCCGGCACAAGCTACGACGCCATTTCACGCGGGCCGGGGCTGTTCTATCTGGTCGGCTCGCCGAGCGAAGGTAAAACGCGCACCGAACTGGAGGCCGGTTTCCGCGCCGAATTGATGCGCATCGCCAGCGAAGGCGTTACCGCCGAAGAGCTGGCGCGGGCGCGGGCGCAACTTGTCGCGAGCCAAATTTACAAACGCGATTCCATGTTTGCACAAGCCATGGAAATCGGTCAGCTGGAAACCGCCGGTATCCCTTATACGGCAGAGGCCCGCATTCTTGAAAAACTGCAGGCCGTCACGGCCGAACAGGTGCGCGAGGTCGTCAAGAAATATTTTCGTGACGATCGGCTGACCGTCGCGGAACTTGATCCGCAGCCCCTGCCCAAGACGCCGCGCAAGAGCACGATTCCCACCCGCCATTGACATGGTCTGAAACGCCACCTGAAAAGAAAACGCTTGCGGATGATTGCGATGAAACATTCCAAACCTTTCGGCTTCTCCCTGCTCCTCGCCAGAGCGCTGCTCTGCGCCCTGCTCTGCCTGAACCTGCCGCTGGCGCGGGCAGGCATCGCCATCCAGCACTGGACGGCGCCTTCCGGCGCGCGTGTCTTCTTCGTCGAGACGCACGCCCTGCCGATGCTCGACGTCCAGATCGATTTTGCCGCCGGCACGACCTACGATCCGCCGGGAAAAGCCGGGACGGCCGCGCTGACCCAGACGGTCATCGATCTCGGTGCAGAGGGCATGGATGAAACCGCGATTTCGAACCGGCTGGCCGATCTGGGCGCAATGCTCTCTGGCGACATCGACCGCGAGCGTGCCTCGATCGGCCTGCGCACACTTTCGGCTGAAGACAAGCGTACGCCGGCACTTAACGTGCTACGCGCCGTGCTGAGCACGCCGCAGTTTCCGGAAGCCGTCTTTGAACGCGAACAGGCGCGTTCAGTCGCCGCGCTCAAGGAATCGCTGACACAGCCCGATACGATTGCCAACCGGGCATTCTGGGCGGCGCTCTACCCCGACCATCCTTATGGCGTCTCGGCCACGCCGGAATCCGTGGCCGCCGTGCAGCGCAACGATTTGGTCGAGTATCACCGCCAGCATTTCACCGCCCGGCGCGCCGTCGTATCGATCGTCGGCGACGTAACGCGGGCACAGGCCGAAACCTTGGCACAGCACCTGACCGAGGCGCTACCGGCCAGTGAGCAGACGGCAACGATCGCCTCGCCGACACCCCTATCCGGCAAAGAGGAACGCATCGCGCACCCCTCGTCGGCACAGGCTCACCTGATGCTTGGCACGCAGGCGCTCAAACGCGGCGACCCGGACTTTTTTGCCTTGCAGGTCGGCAACTACACGCTGGGCGGTGGCGGTTTCGTGTCGCGTCTGATGAAAGAGGTGCGGGAAATGCGCGGTTACGCTTACAACGTCCATAGTTACTTCATTCCGATGACGCACCCCGGTCCGTTTCGCATCAATTTGCAAACCAAGAAAACGCAGGCAAATGAGGCGCTGGCACTCACGCGCAAAGTACTCACCGACTTTTTGCGCGATGGCCCGAATGAAGCTGAAATCAAGGCTGCCAAACAAAATTTGATTGGCAGCTTTCCGCTGAATCTGGACACCAACCGTAAAATCCTCGACAACGTGGCGATCATTGGTTTCTACGGTCTGCCCCTTGATTATCTCGATCACTATGCGGAAAACATCGAGAAAGTGACCGCTGCCGACATCAAGGCCGCCTTTGCCCGCCACGTCGATCTCAAGCGCCTGGTCACGGTGCTGGTGGGGGCCGGGTAAAAATAAAACGCACATCATGCGTTCATGAACAGCCTGCGCATCATCGGCGGCCGGTGGCGGGGACGGCGCTTGCGCTTTCCCGATGCGGAGGGGCTGCGCCCGACGCCGGATCGTGTGCGCGAAACGCTTTTCAACTGGCTCGGGCAGAGTCTGGACGGACGCACCTGCCTCGATCTGTTTGCCGGCAGCGGCGCACTGGGGTTTGAGGCGGCTTCACGCGGTGCGGCCAGTGTCATCATGGTCGAACGCACCCCCAGAATCGCATCGGCGCTGGCCGCCAATGCGCGCATGCTCGATCCCGATCAGCGCCTTCAGGTTTTACGCGCAGATGCGCTAGAATTCGCCTCCTCTCGGGATGCGCGAGCACCTCGTTTTGATGTGGTTTTCCTCGATCCGCCATACCGGCAAGGCTGGATCGAGCGTATCGAACCACTTTTGCCGCGCCTGGTTGCCGATGACGGGGCGGTCTATATCGAAGCCGAACAGGCACTGTCCGTTTGCGGCGCATGGCAGACCGTGCGCCAAGGGCATGCCGGCCAAGTGTATTTTCATTTGATGCGGAGGGGTTGAGCGAATGGCTCTGGATAAAGGGGTAGCAATCTACGCAGGAACCTTTGACCCGATCACTTGCGGACATGCGGACATTGCGCGCCGCGCCGCCGCGATTTTCGATCACGTCATTATCGCCATTGCCGCGAGCCCGACGAAGCACCCATTTTTCTCGCTTGATGAGCGTACGGAAATGGCTCAAGCCGTGCTCGCGCCATATCCGAACATCGAAGTCTGCGGCTTCGATGGCCTGCTGATGGACTTTTTACACAAAAAAGGCGCCAAGATTATTCTGCGCGGTCTGCGCGCCGTCTCGGACTTCGAGTACGAGTTTCAGATGGCAGGAATGAACCGAAACCTCTATCCCGAGGTCGAAACCATGTTCCTAACCCCCAGCGAGCAATTTACCTTCATCTCGGCGACCTTCGTACGTGAAATCGCATCACTGGGCGGCGATGTGGGTAAATTTGTTCACCCGCTGGTAAAGGAACGTCTGGCCAACAAGGTGGCGGCCTTACGGCGTACCTGATTTTTAGTTTTAAGGAAAGAGGATTCTCTTCATGGCGTTGATAATCACCGACGACTGCATCAATTGTGATGTGTGTGAACCGGAATGCCCGAATGTCGCAATCTCACAAGGTGATGAAATTTATGTCATCGATTCGAGCCGGTGCACGGAGTGCGTCGGCCATTACGACACGCCGCAATGCGTGGAAGTCTGCCCGGTCGATGCCATCATCAAGGATGAAAACTGTGTCGAAAGCGACGAGCAGCTGTGGGCCAAATATGAGCAGCTGAGCAGCGGCGCCTGAGTTCCAGAGCCAGAGACGGGTTTCCAGAGACTGGCGCTCCGCACAAGATGGAACACGCCGTACCGAATATCGGCGCAATCAATGACTACGCCGCCCGTGCATGCACGGCGCCGGCCGGCATATCTGCCGGCTGTCGGGCAAATACCTGCAACACGTCCTGCGCGATCCGCTCGGTTTTTTGCAGTTGTTGAAGCAGATCACTTTCGTTCTGACGAAGTTCGTCGATCCGTTCTTCCAGCGTCTCGGTCGCCTGATGAATACGCTTGATGCTGCTGAGGCGCTGCTTGAGCTGTTTCTGGCGTTCGTGCACCTGGACTTCCATCGGCGCCATGATAGCTCTGAGCCATAGCTCGGCATCGCGGTTGGCGCGTTCAAAATTGCGTCGCGTCTGTACGGCGATTTCACCAAAAAATTTCCGCATGACGCTCGTTTTATCATGCGTCACGAACTGGTACGCCGTATTCAGATGGGTGTCGCACCAGGATTCCAGACGGTCGATTTCCCTTTGATAGCGCGCCAGTGAGAAGGCAATCGGCGTATCCAGCTTGAGACTATGCTCGACAGCGAACTTTCGGTAAACCGCATCGAGCATGGCGTGGATTTCCTGAACATCGCACTCGGCCTGATCCAGATTGCCGCGTGTTACCAGAAAGAAATGCCTCATCGCATCGGAAAGTGTTTTCGAAAAATTCGCCTCGTTCATCGTATTGCGCGTAGCCGTTGCCAATCGACGCACCGCTCCGACGCCCAGATGGCCATACAACTGGTTCGAGAGCTGGGAAAACACGCTGCGCACAGCATAATAACGTTCCAGCGCAGCCTCGAATTCTTCCTTGCGGGCACGGATTTTATTCATCATGTACCCGACAACCCCCTTGTTTTTACCGCGCAGCTCGGTCAGCTCCGCGAGTTGTTCGCGTAGCTCGGAGAGCCGCGTTTCAAGCAGGTTACGCGCACGCAGATCAATATCGGCAAATTCGGCTTGCGTATTTTCACGCACGATCTCACGTTTGGCCGGAATCAGCCTGTTAACCAAAGCATTCTCGAACGCACCGATGCGGCTGCGGGCCAACAAGGCTTCGTCCCCGTTGATTTTGGCGACCAGCCCTTTTTGCGCTGAGACGGGGAAAATCTGCGCCGTCGGCACGCCCAGCGTCACCGCGCAGGCACTCACCTGGCGGTCAATCTCGGCGTTGATTTCAGCGGGCGAGCGCAATTCATCCCAGAGACCATCGATTTTGTTGAGCACAATCATTCGGCCTTTACTCCCCCCTCTGGATGCGCTGATATAGTCTTTCCAGATGGTCAGGTCAGACAACGTGACGCCCGTATCGGCCGACAGGACGAAAATAGTCGCATCCGCATTAGGCAGCATCGATAGCGTCAACTCCGGTTCAGCGCCAATCGCATTCAGACCGGGGGTATCGAGAATCACCAGCCCTTGCTGTAACAGCGGGTGGGGAAAGTTGATGATGGCATGACGCCAGCGTGGGATTTCCACCGAGCCGTCTGCGGCGATATCCAGCGCCGGATTATCCCTTGCATTCTGGGCAAACCCCAGCGCCTTGGCCACATTCAGTGGCACATGCAACACTTCGCTCACCGCGTGCAAAGCAGCGTGCATGGCCTCCGGCGACTCGATATCAAGCGGAATCGTTCTCCACGCTTCCGGCGACCGTCGATATTCTCCCACCCCCAGCCCCGAGCCGCGCGTTTCAACGGGCAACAGCTCGATACAAGACACTTTTCCGGGATCGCACAACAGCTCGGTCGGGCACATCGTTGTGCGCCCAGCCGTCGAAGGCAGCATACGCTGACCATATTCGGCAAAAAAAACAGCGTTGATCAGCTCGGATTTACCGCGCGAAAATTCAGCGAGAAACGCGACGTAAAGACGATCTTCGTGCAGTTTTTCAAGTAGGCGGGCAAAACGCTGTTCTGTCTGCGCATCGGAAAGCTCGTTTTCCGCCAGCCAACGCTTGTAGCGATCAATTCCCTCGACAAGCTGCGAGCGCCAATGCGTATAGGCGGCAAATTGCTGGGCGAGTGTCATGAGTCAGAAAGGCCGAAAATGTGGAAAAAAGTAGAAAAATGTACGGGAAACAAGATGAAACACACCTTGCCCATAATGTAGCACGATTCTTTTTAAGCCATCATGCCCTATTCAATTGACGCATCGATACGTTTCAAATGCGCGACACCCATGAATACGAAAAAATCGCCGCCGGTTCACAGTAATACGCCACAGTCGGTGCGTTGACGGGGACGCAATCACCCGGCGTCCGCCGTTTCTTCGCTACTTCTGGCACTGCGGACAGTAAAAACTGCTGCGCCCGCTTTGGCGCACGCACCGGATCGGCGTACGGCAAACGACGCAGGGCGCGCCCGCGCGATCATAGACTGCGCATTGCATCTGGAAACTGCCCGCACCGCCATCGCTATGCACATAATCGCGCACACTACTGCCGCCTGCGGCGATCGCACGCAACAGTGTCATGCGGACGGCTTCGGCCAGACGCACACACTGCGCGCGCGTCAGGCGACCGGCGCGGCGCAGTGGTGAAATCCCTGCCAGGAACAGGCTCTCCGCCGCATAGATGTTGCCGATGCCGACAATCAAATGGCTATCCATCAATAGCGGCTTGATCGGTGCGGTCCGCCGGCGCGTGACAGCGTAAAGCCAGTCACCGTCAAATTGCGGGGAAAGCGGCTCGATGCCTTGGGCGGCAAGCAAGGGATGAGCATAAATATCTGCGCCCGGATGCCAGGCAAGCAGCCCAAAACGGCGTGGATCACGGAAACGCAGGAGGGTATCGGCAAAAACAAGGTCGACATGATCATGCTTCTGCCAGGCCGTTCCCGGCGGCACAAGGCGCAAACTCCCCGACATCCCCAAATGGAGGATCAGCCAGCCACGCTGACTTTCGCTATCAGTCGTTTCATCTTTATCCCGCACCACACCTCGGCTAGCCGCCGGGCTTTCACAGTCGAACAGCAGATATTTGCCGCGCCGCGCGATGGCGACAATGCGCCGTCCGGTCAGCGTCGCAGCCAGATCCTCGGTCAATGCGCGGCGCAGCCGCGGGACGCGAAAAACGGCGCGTTCGATGCGTTGCCCAATCAGATAGGGCAGCAATCCTTGGCGGCTCACCTCAACCTCAGGCAGTTCCGGCATTGAAACCTCCCAGAAAACTCAATCACATCGGCGCACGCAGCTCGTACAAACTGTCCGTCGGCGATCTGCCCGGAATACCGACAAATCCTGAAATAGTATTCATTGGATCGTCACGCTCCCCGTCACGACGGTTCGCCAATACGCAACGCCAATACCCCCTGCATTCGCCAGCGCAGATACAATCTGCGTCGCGGCAAAGTATAGCGCCGTCTTCGCGCATCCTGCGCTATACACTTTTGCCGTAAATTTTACGTTGATGTGCAAAAACAAGCTGTAAAAACAAGTTGTTGCGGGTAATATTCATCCTATGGAAACACATAGCAACATTTACCGTTTTCTTGTACCGGCGGCGCTGGTCGCCGTACTGACGCTGCCCTCCCTGTCGTTTTCCGACGGATTCCTGGCGCAGACAGCAGCCGGGCAAGAATCTTCCCGGCAAACGGAGCAGCGCGCTGATACGCCCAAAGAAACGGTTTCCACCCCGTCCGCAGATAAAAAAATCGGCAGAACGCGCCAGCACGCGCGCCGCGCGCCGCGCATCGCCCGCGCCTCCGCAGACGACAGCCTCGCCAGCGCCGACGACAATCAGATTGGACAGACCGTATTCCAGGTGCTCTTGGCGGAAATCGCCCTGCGGCGCGGTAATCCTTCGCTGGCCAGCTCAGCCTACGCCGATCTCGCCTTGCGCACGCACGATCCCGAAGCGCTCGAACGCACGATCGAAATCGCTCTCTACGGCCGGCAGATTGATGTCGCGCTGGACGCTGCACGCCTCTGGACAGAACAAGACCCCCGATCGGTAAAAGCCTACGAGCTTCAGGCGAGCGTTATGGCTATCGCCCGGCAGACAGACGAGCTGGCGCCCACCCTGTCGCATCTGCTCGAACTGGACGAAGCGAAACGCGCTGATATTCTGCTGGGTCTCCCGCCTCTGCTGGCGCAGCTCAATGACCGGCAAACGGCGTTGAATATTGCCGAAACGGTCAGCCGTCCCTATGCCAATATGGCTGAGGCGCATTACGCTGTCGCCGTCATAGCCGCTGCGGCGGAACAGAATGAACGCGCCCGCGCCGAAGCGCATCGCGCGCTTGAACTGCGGCCGGACTGGGAAAAAGCCGCGCTGCTGCAAACGCAGATTCTGTTCCGCGCATCAACCCAGGAAGCCATCGACTTTCTCTCGGGCTTTGTTAATAAAAATCCGCGCGCACGTGAGGCGCAAATCCAGTTGGCGCGGCTGATGGTCAGCGCCAAACGCTACGACGAGGCGTTGCGACAGTTCAAAAATATACTCAAGGACAACGCCAACAATCCGGAGATCCTGTTTTCCACGGCGCTCGTCGCCCTGCAACAAAAAAACTGGGCGGAGGCGGAGAAACATCTCCAGCACCTGCTGACGCTTCCAGAAGCGGACAAGAATACGGCCTTTTTCTTCCTTGGACAGCTTGCCGAAGAAGGCAAGCACGTCGATGAAGCACTCGACAATTACGCCAAGGTCCTTGCCGGCGAGCATTTCATATCGGCGCAGATTCGTCGGGCATATCTGCTGGCCAATCAGGGGCGTCTCGACGAAGCGCGTGCACAGTTGCGCGATGCGCCCAGTACAACGACGCAGGAGCGCGTTCAGCTGACGATTGCCGAAGCGGGATTATTGCGCGAAGCCAAACAATACCGCGCCGCTTTTACGCTGCTCGAAAAAGCGCTCAATGCCCAACCGGAACAACCTGATCTGCTGTATGAAAGCGCGCTGCTGCTGGAAAAACTCGACGGTCTCGACTTGATGGAACGCCGTCTGCGCAAACTCATCAGCCTGCAACCCGACAGCCCGCTGGCCTACAACGCGCTCGGCTATTCGCTGGCCGACCGTAACCTGCGTCTGGATGAGGCGCGCGCGCTGATCGAGAAAGCGTACAAGCTCTCGCCGGACGACTTTTACATTCTCGACAGTATGGGCTGGGTGCGCTATCGGCAAGGTGATCTGCCCGGTGCGCTCGATTACCTCGAAAAGGCGCGCGCAAAAAACAATGACCCGGAAATCGTCGCCCATTTGGGCGAAGTCATGTGGGCAATGGGGCGCCAGGACGAAGCGCGTACATTGTGGCAGGACATGCAGAAACAGCATCCCGATAACGAAACGCTGAACAGCATCATCAAAAAATTCCTGCCCTGAGCACATCCGGACAAAAGATTGCCATGACATTGTTTTCGCCCTTATGCCGCATCACGGCGGCCTGCTGGCTGGCTATGGCACTGTTCCTGACCGGCTGCGCCCATTTTTCTCCTGTCCCAGACGCCACGCCGGTAGATTACAAACTCAACGGCTTTATCCTGAACGGGCGCTTCTCACTCACGCAGTTTGCGCACATGCAAGCGGAGCAGCGCCATTCCGGTCGTTTGTATTGGAAATACGAGCCAGCCACGTCAGATACGCCTGGGATGCCCGCATCCAGTGAAATTCTCCTCTCATCCCCATTAGGACAGGGCATTGCAGAAATTGTCCAGGATGCGCAGGGCGCACGCCTGACAACCGCGGAAGGCAAGACTTTCACGGCTCCGGATGCGGAAACACTGACACAGGAGGTGCTCGGTTACCCCCTGCCGCTCTTGCGTTTGGCCGACTGGATTCGCGCCCGCCCCGCCCGCTCCGATGCAGGTGAAACGCGCCGTGACGAATCGGGGCGCTTGACGCACCTGCGCCTCGACGGATGGATGATCGACTATGAATATGCCGACACCAACCCGCAATCGCTTCCGCGCCGGATTCATGCACAGCGTCCGGAGGAATTCGAGCTGCGCCTGATCGTCGATACCTGGCAGCCTCTGCCTGCTGAAGCCGGCACGCCATGAGCCTGCCTGCAGACCCAGCGGCACACCGGGCCGGCTGGCACTGGGACAGCGTTTATCCAGCGTTGGCCAAACTTAACCTTTTCCTGCATATTGTCGGCCGGCGCGATGACGGCTACCACTTGCTGCAAACACTTTTTCGCTTCATCGATCATGGCGACAGCCTGCGCTTCTCTCCGCGTCGTGACGGCGAACTGCGTCTTGTCAAACCATTGCCCGGCGTTCCTCCCGAAGCCGATTTGTGTCTGCGCGCGGCGCGCCTGCTGCGCGATGTCAGCGGATGCCGGAAAGGCGTCGACATCTATGTCGAGAAACGCCTGCCAATGGGCGGTGGTCTTGGCGGCGGCAGTTCGGATGCTGCCACCGTATTACTGGCCTTGAACCATCTTTGGCGCCTGAACCTGCCGCGCCAGCGCTTGCAGGCGCTGGGGCTCTCGCTCGGCGCAGACGTCCCTGTTTTTCTGTTTGGGCGCAATGCTTTTGCCGAAGGCGTCGGTGAAATCCTACATGGCATCGACCTGCCGCCTGCTTGGTACGTCGTACTGGAACCACCGATCAGCATTCACACGGCCGACATTTTTTCCGCTCCGGAACTTCGGCGCAACACGCCGCCCATTCCATCAAGCCGCAATATTTCCTGGTCTCCGGGCTTTGGTCGGAACGATCTGGAACCTGTTGCCGTTCGGCATTTCCCGGTGCTGGCTGAATATCTTGCATGGCTTGGTCACTTTGGTGCAGCGCGTATGACCGGCTCCGGCGCCTGCATATTTGCTGAATTTCCGACACATAAGGCCGCGCAGGCTGTTATTGATGCTTTACCCACCGGCATGCGCGGCTGGCTGGCCAAAGGGTTGGCCGCGCATCCCTTGCGTGCCTTGGCGGATGACTAGCTGTCAGAGGTGGCCGGAATTACCAAACTACGGCGGAAAAAATCTGCCAGCCGGTCTTTTTTCCTTTTCCCCTGTTTCTGGTACGGACGTGCTGCCGGATTCCGCCTCGCTGTGCGGCGATAGACAATGAGCCTACTGGCGCCGAGCGATCTGACCGCCCCGCAACCGCCAGTGCGCTTACCATCTGAGGGGCGGCCAGGTTTAGAGAGGCTCTTTTCGCAGTTTGGCATGCCAGCACTTATGGATGCAGGACGGCGCCGGTGCGCACGCAAAAATATAACGGCAAACGCGCAACAATGCGACACCGTTGCCTTCGCCCGGCTAGTATTTTTGACGAAACCCCGCTATAATCCGCGCCTCATCCGCTAGACGCTGATCCGGCGGGTTTTGCTGGGGAGTCGCCAAGTTGGTTAAGGCACCGGATTTTGATTCCGGCATTCGAAGGTTCGAATCCTTCTTCCCCAGCCACTCAGGGTTTCTGAAATTTATGATCTCGGGCAGGCGGCAACCTGCCCGTCTTTCTTTGACGACGCCGTGTCCCGGCGTCACTGGATGCGCGCTATGGCCTACGATAGCCTGATGGTCTTCTCCGGAAACGCCAACCCGAAGCTGGCCGCCGAAGTGGCTCACCGACTCCATGTTTCGCTTGGGCGGGCAAATGTCGGGCGTTTTTCTGACGGCGAAGTTTCCGTCGAGATCCAGGAACACGTGCGCGGCCGCGACGTGTTCATCATCCAGCCGACCTGTATGCCTTCCAACGAAAACCTGATGGAACTGCTGATCATGGTCGATGCGCTCAACCGCGCCTCCGCAGCCCGCATCACGGCGGTCATTCCCTATTTTGGCTACTCGCGCCAGGATCGTCGCGTGCGCTCTGCGCGCGTACCCATCGCCGCCAAACTGGTCGCCGACCTGCTGACGGCCGCCGGCGTCCACCGCGTGCTGACGATGGATCTGCATGCCGAGCAGATTCAGGGGTTTTTCAATATTCCGGTCGACAACATCTATTCGTTGCCGATCATGCTGGCCGATGTTTGGAAGCGCGACATCAAGGATCTGATCGTCGTTTCCCCGGATGTCGGCGGCGTCGTGCGCGCGCGCGCGCTGGCCAAACGCCTGGAATGCGACCTGGCGATCATCGACAAGCGCCGCCCCAAGGCCAATGTTTCCGAAGTCATGAATATCATCGGCGATGTCAGGGAACGAACCTGCGTGCTGATGGACGATATTGTCGATACCGCCGGGACGCTGTGCAAAGCGGCTTCGGCGCTCAAGGAAAACGGCGCCCGGGCCGTCATTGCCTATTGCACGCATCCGGTGCTCTCCGGCCCCGCCGTCAGCCGCATCAACGATTCCGATCTCGATGAATTAATCGTCACCGATACCATTCCGCTTAACGAAGAAGCGCAAAAATCGTCGCACATCCGCCAGTTGTCGGTCGCCGACGTTTTTGCCGAAACAATCCGCCGCATCAATAACGAAGAGTCGGTTTCTTCGCTCTTCATCGAATGATTTTTTTAATCGCCCGGTCTGGTCGCGGGCCGGGTCTGTTTATCAGGAGCAGCTATGCAATTTGAAATCAATGCGAAAACGCGCGTTCAGCACGGGTCCGGAGCGAGCCGCCGCCTGCGTCGCGCCAGCAAGGTGCCCGGCATCGTCTATGGCGGAGCAGCCAAACCGGTTTCCATCGAAGTGGATCACAACGAACTGTCACTGGCCCTGCGTAAGGAAGCTTTCCAGTCTTCAGTCATTACGCTGAAACTGGATGGGGCGACGCAAAGCGTGCTGCTGCGCGACGTGCAGGTGCATCCCTATAAATCGCTGGTATTGCACGTCGATTTTCAGCGCGTCGACGCCAGCCGCGCCATTCACCAGAAAATACCGCTGCACTTCGTCAATACCGATATTGCGCCGGGCGTCAAGGTCGGCGGCGGCATCGTCTCGCACATTCTGAGCGACATCGAAGTGTCCTGCCTGCCAAAGGATCTGCCTGCCTTTATCGAGGTCGACCTGAAAGATCTGGACATCGGTCAGGCGCTGAGCGTTTCGCAGCTGACCTTCCCCAAGGGGGTCGAGCCGGTTGCGCATGGTGAAGACGATCCGGTCGTAGTGACGATTGTCGCCAAGAAGATTGAAGCGGCCGAAACGACGGAAGAAGAGGCAGCAGCATCCCCCGATGCTACGCCTACGCCGCCCGCCGCCTGATCGCCGGCAACTCCATTCCCAGCCGCCGCAGGTTTCACCGCCCGCGGCGGTTTGTTTTATCCGAACGCCCATTTCGACATGCCCTCCCCACGTTTGATCGTCGGTCTCGGCAACCCCGGCGCCGGTTATGCCGATAACCGCCACAACCTCGGTTTCTGGTTAGTCGACCGGCTGGCGGACGAACTGAAAGTCACGCTTGCGCCGCAAGGCAAATTTCACGGGCGCACTGGGCGTTACCGCGAATTATGGCTGCTTGAACCGTCCACGTACATGAATGCCTCCGGACGCGCTGTCCTTGCGCTCGCCAATTTTTATAAGATTCTTCCCGACGAAATCCTCATCGTGCATGACGATCTTGACCTGCAACCTGGCGATATCCGCCTCAAACAGGGCGGCGGCACGGGCGGCCATAATGGCCTCAAGGATATCCAGGCTAGTCTGTCGACACCGGATTTTTGGCGTCTGCGTCTGGGCATCGGGCACCCCGGCGAACGCAGTGAAGTCATCAACTACGTCCTTAAGGCCCCGCGCAAAGAAGAACAGGCGCTGATCGACCGCGCAATCGACCGCTGCCTGCTCGCCTGGCCACAGATTGCCGCCGGCGATTACGCCGCAGCACAGCGTGTGCTGCATGTCAGGGAAACCGAAAAGTAAGCCGTTATCCCCGCCCCCTTGCAGCCCTTGAATTTACTGCATTTCAGGGGTACGGATGGCAACACTGTGTTATTCGGCCTTTTACCCACCCCTCATCCTTCAGCGCCCCTGCCTCAGACGCTTATCGGCCTATTCATTCACTGCGCTCTCCGCACTCACCGTATTATCGGTCAGGCGTCGCCTGGCAGAAAACCGGCTCGACGGGTGATGAATGCATACAAAAACCGCCGTGATCATCGTCACGGCGGTTCGGCATATTTTCCCTCTATCGCCGGACGGATTTCACAGCTCGGCGACAAAGGAGCAGGATTCAGCGCCTATTTTCTGACCTCAATTTTGGCCAGTTTTTCGTAGAAGCGAACGATGGCGCTATGGTCATTGGCACCCATATCATCCACCTTGAGGGCCTGCAAAGTTTCCATGACATTGGCGGTCAGCGGTACGGCGACATTGAGATTGTGCGCGGTATCGAGCGCGTTCTGCAGATCCTTGATATGCAGTTCAATACGGAAGCCCGGTTTGAAGTTACCGTCGAGAATCATCGGAACCTTGGCATTCATGACCGTGGAACCGGCCAGCCCTCCCTTGATGGCGTCGAAGACCGCTTCCGGCTTGACGCCGGCCTTGGTGGCCAGAACAAGGGCTTCCGAGACGGCCGCAATGTTGAGGGCAACGATGATCTGGTTGGCAAGTTTGGTGACGTTGCCCGCGCCGATATCGCCGACGAGGACAACGGAAGATCCCATTTTTTCGAGAATCGGTTTGACCGTTTGAAAGGTTTTTTTGTCTCCGCCAACCATGATGGCAAGCGTACCGTCGATGGCTTTGGGTTCGCCGCCAGAAACGGGGGCATCGAGCATAGTGACGCCCTTGGCCTTGGCTGCGGCGCAGATTTCCTGCGAGGCAGAAGGAGCGATCGAACTCATATCGACGAGGATGGCGCCAGGCCGGGCGCCTTCGAGTACGCCGTTTTCACCCATCACGGCTTCTTTGACATGCGGTGAATTGGGCAACATGGTAATAATGATGTCGCTTTGTGCAGCCACGTCCTTATTTGACTTGGCCGCAACGGCGCCTAACGCGACCAGGTCATCGGTCGGGGCAAATTTGTCGTAAACCGTCAATACGTAGCCGGCCTTGATCAGATTTTTTGCCATCGGCCGTCCCATGATGCCTATTCCGATAAATCCAATGTTCATATCCTGCTCCTGTCTTTTGTTTTATGCGCTGCGTGCGCGGGCAAGTCCAGAATATCCGGGTAGTTCGGCCGGAATTACACGCCGAAGCGCCGAATCCATCGATGCAGGCAGACGTAAAAATACAGAAAGCCTCAGAAAATTTCATCCACCGGCATCGCCACGATTGTACGCCTGCGCCCATATTTTGAGGCATGTCTCCTTAGCCTCTACACGCTGTCAGTTGAGGCATCGGCAAAGTGAAACTGCGGGAAAACGCTGCCAGCTCGTACCGGCTTACCCTGCCTGCAGAACACCTTTCTTCTAACCGCCGTCCTTCTTCTAACGATCTAACGAAAACGGTTGATCAGCGCACGTGAAGTCATCGCCGCTTGGCGGGCAGCCTGCGCAAAATCCTCTCCCTTGCCGGCATAAAGAATGGCCCGCGAATTATTGACGATAAGCCCCGTACCGCATGCCGTACGTCCCGCTTTCAGCGTTGCCTCCACATCACCGCCTTGCGCACCAATGCCAGGCACGAGCAACGGCATCTCGCCGATAATCCGGCGGACGCGGGCAATTTCGCCCGGGTACGTCGCCCCCACAACGAGACCGCATTGCCCGTTTTTATTCCAGTCACGCGCCACGATCCCGGCTACATGCTCGTAAAGTTTCTGGCCGCCCACATCAAGGAACTGAAGGTCGCTTCCGCCCGGATTGGATGTTCGGCAAAGCAAAAAAACGCCCTTGTCACGATACGCCAAGTAAGGCTCGACCGAGTCACGCCCCATATAGGGGTTGGCGGTGATCGCATCGCCGCGGTAGCGCTCAAAAACTTCAATGGCGTACTGTTCCGCCGTACTTCCAATATCACCGCGCTTGGCGTCGACGATCACCGGAACGCCGGGATGGTGATCATGAATATGGGCAATCAGCGCCTGCAGCTGATCTTCGGCACAGTTCGCGGCAAAGTAAGCAATCTGCGGCTTGAAGGCGCAGACGAGATCGGCCGTCGCATCAACGATAGCGCGGCAAAATTCAAAAATGGCCTCTGGCCGCCCCTGGAGATGCGTCGGGAACTTCATGGGATCGGGATCCAGCCCAACGCAAAGCAAAGAATCATTTTTCTGCCAGGCAGCCTGCAACATCTCAATGAAAGTCATGATATGGGCACATCCGAAATATAGTATCGATACGTTATTGTCTCACCGCATACGACAGTTCGGACCCTCCATTTATACCTGCACGAAAACCCGGATTGCCTAGGGCAGTGCGTCAAGAAACGGGCAATAGCTTCGCTGCCCGTCTAGCATAGGGCTACGACCCCGGTATATAGTTGAATACCTTGGCGCGCTGGCATTGAGGGCACGGTATAATCTTTCGGTCAGCATAAAAGTACAGGCATGGTATCGGAAACTCGACAAATGGCACGTTTATGATCAGGGAAACGCTGTATCAGGTACTGGGAGTCCCCGCCTCCGCATCAACAAATGAGATCGAAGCGGGGTATCAACGCGCGCTTGCCGTACTGGAAGCGTCCGAAAACCGCATGAACCGCGAGGATTACGACTTCCGCCGTACGCTGATTCTGCTCGCCCGGGACACGTTGAGCGACCCAGTATCCCGCATGGGTTACGATGAAAAGCTGATGGCGCGCCGCGGTCCCGGCACGGCTTCCGCCGATCGTAAAGGTGCAATCCCTACCCCGATCTCAGCTCGACTGCCCGCTCCCGACCGCCTGTCCCAGGGCGCCGATGCCCCGCCCGTACGGACCCGCGCCGTCATCTACCACACTGACGCAAACGAAGAAGCCGGCGGTCTGGGCAGCTTCCGCGCCTCGTCGTTTTCTCTGTCGAGTCACCGCTCATCGCCGTTTCGCTCGCTGCTCGCCATTATGCTGATTGTCGTCATTCTGGCGATTATGTTGCAGTCTTACCTTGTGTATTCATCACGCGTTGAGCGCGCCTACAACGAAAAACTGGCGGCCGCCACCGCCAATGCAGAAGAAAAACTGATCATTCAGGACTATTACCATAAGTACGGCGAGCGCCTGGCCTCAGCGGACGAAGCGCGCCGGCGCGATCTTGAACACCGTCAGCGTGAAGCCGAAGCGCTTCAGGCAGAGCGCGAGAGGACGCGCGCAGAGCGCGAAGCGCAACAGCGGCAGGAAGCGGATCGTCGCTACGCCGACCGCGTTTCTTTCGACCTGCGGCGCGCGGAAGAAGCCGAGCGACGCGAAGCCGAACGCGAGGAAAAACGCGCGCAGGAAGAAGCGCAGCGCAAACAGCGTGAAGAGGCCGAACGCACCGAGCGTATGCAGCAGCACTGGCGTTCAGTGATGCAGCCGTCGCAGCCGCAGCCATCGAAGCCGCAGTGAGGAATCGCCACGATGGACAGACCAGAAACGCTCACCCTGCTTGAACCCAGCAAGCTACACGGCCAAATACGCCCATCCGACATGCGGAAGCACGCTGCTTTCACGGGAACAACGCGCGCTTTCCTCTTTGCCGCCTTTCTCTTTTTCCAGCTTTCGGCCTGTTCGTGGTTTGAGGATTCCTTCAAAACCACGCAGTTCGTCGGCAAATGGAAATCATCGCGCGCTGAAGACCCCATCAGACTTTACAGTAACGGCGAATGGGAAATCCAGGCCCCCGACGGTTTTGTGCAGCAATATGGCGTCTGGCAACTGGTCGATAAGAAAATCCTGTGGAGCAGCCTGCACAATGGCCGCGTCAGCCATGAGACAAAAACCGTCTTGGCCGTTTCGCCGCGAGAGTTCAAGCTACGTGAGCGGAACGGCAGTACAACGACTTTCGTCAAGATTGACTGAGCGCCATGCCCGCATCCCCGCTCTCGCCCGGCCATGCGCCCAGCCATTACGACATCCTCGAAGTCAGTCACACCGCAAGTCCAGAGGTCATTCGCGCCGCCTACCGCAGCCTGATGCAGCGCTACCATCCGGACAAGAATCCCGGCGACAAACAGGCGGCGGAACGCGCCGTATTGGTGGCGCAGGCTTATGAGACGCTTTCCGATGCCGAGCGGCGCGCGGCCTATGACCAATCGCTGAATGAACTGTACGGTAATGTGTACGGGGTTTATCACGATGCCGCAACGACATCATCGGCAACTTATAGAGAGGAAGAAAAAAACTACTCACGGGAACGTCCGCATATTCAGGCCACTTCCCCCAAGAGCCGCATTTCTTTCGTCATCCTGCTGTGCGCCTGCGTTCTGATCGCCGCCGTCTTCTGGGTATTGATCATCACCGTCAGACGAATAGCCACCCCCGGTCCGCACCGGCCGGCGTCCCCGGCCAATCCGCCCGTCACCGCTGAAGCCCCTCCGCACGACTCGCCCACTGTACGACGCCGGCTACGCATCACGCAGGCCGCCCCGCAATCCGTGCAATCCATGCCACCGCTGCGACAGGATGATGCCTTGCCCGTACCAGGCGCAGCGACGGCAGAGAAAAAAAATACTGCCGGCCGCGAAATTCCCGCACTAATCACTGATCTTTCCGTTGCGCTCATGAACCCGAAAAATCCGGGGGAGGCAACCGGCTACCGGCTGGAAATCCCGGTCATCGCCATCCGCTTAGGCGGCAAGCAGACGGCCAGCGCGCGCGACCATTTGAGCAATAAGGCAACTTCCATCCGCCACGCGCTTGAAGATCGCCTGCAAGTGGCGGACTATGACAGCCTGATGACATTTAATGGCGAAGTCGACCTGGCCCGCCAAATTCTCACTACCATTGCCCAGGCGACCAGCCTACCGGTCTGCGCCGAGGATGCCGGACAGGATGCGGACGATTGCTACGGTCTGGTCGCTGTCCATCTGCCGGAAGCCTACGTCGTCAAATAATTACGCGCCGTGCAGGACGGCAGACAATATAAGGAAATCAGCACGGCACATCACCGCATGGCTGCGCCTCCAATCCACCCAATGCGTTTTTCATTTTTGCCACGCATCAAACCGCTGCCTGCCGATCTGGTGCATCCGCCAAGCACGTCGAACCGACAGTATGGCGTTCAGCGGCACGCCGCCGGAAGGCTGGACGACGGCCGGTTTCCCGCCGCGACACCGCCGCACAAAAAACCACTGCGCTAAATTTTGGATAACACCGATCCTGCCGTCGCCCTCGCTCGTTAGGGCAATACCTCACGGAATTTGGATAACGCCAGGCCTGCCAAACCCGCCTCCACTCGACGCGGGCAATGTTCTCCTAGGGAGCAATGCTTTGCCGGAGCGTCACCGTGCGGTTGAAGACCGGCGCGCCCGGCCTGGCATCGACACGATCGACGACAAAATAGCCGTGCCGTTCGAACTGGTAGCGATCCTCGGCTTGCGCCGTCTTGAGCGAGGGCTCAAGACGGGCGATGACGGTGCGTATACTGTCCGGATTGAGATCGTCGAGGAAATTACGTTCGACGCCCTCGGTATCACCCTCACGGCGCGCGCCCGGTGCGGGCGCGGCGAAAAGGCGGTCGTAAAGACGCACTTCTGCGGAATACGCCTCCGCCGCCGAGACCCAATGGACATTGCCCTTAACTTTGACGCTGTCGGCGCCCGGCGTACCGGATTTGGTTTCCGGCAGATAGCTGCAATGTACGGCGACAATGTTGCCTTCAGCGTCCTTGTCGCATCCGGTACATTCGACGACATAACCATAGCGCAGACGCACACGGTTCCCCGGGTAAAGGCGGCGAAACCCTTTGAGCGGCGTTTCCATGAAATCATCACGTTCGATCCACAGTTCGCGCGAGAATGGCATCGCGCGCTTGCCCAGCTCCGGTTTCAAGGGGTGGTTGGGCGCAAAGCATTCTTCGCTTTGCCCGGCCGGATAGTTGTCGATGATCAGCTTCAGCGGGTCGAGCACGGCGACGCGGCGCTCGGCGGATTCATTGAGCACTTCGCGCATGCAGTCCTCAAAGACTGCGTAATCGATCAGGGAATCCGCCTTGGAGACGCCGATGCGCTCGGCAAATAGACGAAATCCTTCCGGCGTATAGCCGCGCCGACGTGCGCCGACGATGGTCGGCATGCGCGGGTCGTCCCAGCCGGAAACATACTTTTCCTCGACGAGCTGGATCAGCTTGCGTTTGGACAGCACGACGTAGGTCAGATTCAGGCGGGAAAACTCAATCTGTTGCGGTAGCGGACGCTGCAGCAAGCCGCCTTCGGCCAGCCGCGCAAGCAGCCAGTCATAGAAAGGACGCTGATCCTCGAACTCCAGCGTGCAAATCGAATGTGTGATGTTTTCCAGCGCATCCTCGATCGGGTGCGCGAAGGTGTACATCGGATAGATGCACCATTTGTCGCCCGTATTGTGGTGCGCAGCGTGACGAATACGATAAATCGCCGGATCGCGCAGGTTGATGTTCGGCGAAGCCATATCGATCTTGGCGCGCAGAACGTGGGCGCCGTCGGGAAATTCCCCCGCTTTCATGCGTTGAAATAACGCACGGTTCTCCTCAATGCTGCGATTGCGATACGGCGAATCCTGCCCCGGTTCGGTCAGCGTGCCGCGGCGAGCGCGCATCTCCTCGGCGCTCTGGCTATCGACGTAGGCGTGGCCCGACTCGACCAGATAGTTCGCGCAGGCAAACATCCAGTCAAAATAGTCGGAAGCATAATAGAGGTTGTCCTCGCCGCCCTCATTCCAGGCGAAACCCAGCCAGCGCACAGCCTCGGTGATGGAGTCGACATATTCTTTTTCTTCTTTTTCCGGGTTGGTATCGTCGAAGCGCAGGTGGCAGCGGCCGCCATAATCACGCGCCAGGCCAAAATTGAGGCAGATCGACTTGGCGTGCCCCAGATGCAGATAACCGTTCGGCTCAGGGGGAAAACGCGTGCGGATTTTTGCCGGATCGGGGCCGCCTGCCAGCTGCTGCGCCGCCAGGCCAGGCGCTCCCGACCAGCGGCGCGGCGCATATTTGCCCGCAGCCAGATCCGCGTCGATATGGTTGCGAATGAAATTGGTCGCGGGCGTCGTTGGGGTGTCTTGCAAAGCATCTTTGCGAGTGTTTTCTGGGGCGTGGTTCACGGCAAAATCCTGAGAATTGAGGGGTAACTGTCTGTCAAAAAACAGTGACGGGCAATATTGTATCAGCCTGTCCTGCGCGCTCGCAGTACTCATCGACAGACCTAGACAAGCTCGGTGGCAAAGGCAAAACGACCCCGGCGCCCGTTCATATTCGGCGCATCCGCCAGCGCTCGCTTGCACAATGAATAGCTTTTAAAGCCGGAATGTTTGGTCATTGCATGGAATAGTTTTAGCCAAGCAGGCGGCAACAACCAATTGGCGACCGCGACTCCGGTCACTGACGACATACGGCTTGCTAAGAAAGGCCAATACGGAACAACATGCGCACTTTCGGCAGCATCAAGGCATATCGTCCATATTCAGAGAAGGCCAATGCCGACGCTGACGAAATGATGAATGATGCGCACACGGCTAGGCGATTTAAGGCTTGAGGCAGAAAATAAGCACCTGCCTCAGGGAGAGCCACCCGGCTCTCCCGTCTTTTCCATTCAGGTTTATTTAGGACGCGAACCTGTCGGGAATGGCCAGGCGCCGGAAGGATTTAAGGCCGATTTAATACCGGGAGTTGCCGCCGTAGACGGCGCAGCCTTGGTTGCCGTTTTGGCTACTGGCTTGCTGGCTGTTTTCTTCACCGCCGCCTTGGCTGCGGGTTTTGCTGCGGGCTTTGCCGCCGCTTTCTTCACTGCCGGTTTGGCAGCCGCTTTTTTAACGGCGACCTTGGCGGCAACCTTCTTCACCGCTGCCTTCGCTGCGGGTTTTGCTGCGGGCTTTGCCGCCGCTTTCTTCACTGCCGGTTTGGCAG
>CALHZD010000150.1 GCA_938040985.1 uncultured Propionivibrio sp. | reverse complement strand
TGCCGCTCAGCGCAACGGCATCAAGAGGAGTTCCGTGGGTGGAAGTCAGCGCGCACGCTGTGGCGGCTCTTGTTTTTTTAGTTTTAAGGCAACTGTCCGCTAGCCCGCGTATTTAGGGCATTTCAGAGGGGGCGCCCGTAACCCCCTTGTATTTAGGGCATCTCCGGGCACACTGCCCTGAAGCCCTTTATTTATAAGTGTTCCAGAGGCGCCTGCCCGCAAATGCCCTATTCACACGGGTTTCGGAGGAGGTGTCGGGAAACGCCCTGTTTACGCGGGTTTGCGGCCACCCTTTCGGAAAGGCGCAATTGACAGGCGCGCGCGCAGGCTAGCTATAATCGGCCCCTCGTTCGGTTCGATGAAACGGAACACGGTGCCAATCCGTGGCGGGCCCGCCGCTGTATCCGGGGACGAACGCCGCACTATCGCAAGAGAGCCACCGTCGGCATCCGATGGGAAGGCGCGGCGGTTCGGACGATCCGGGAGCCAGAAGACGTCTCGAACCCTGTTGCTGTCAACGCATTGAATCCGCCGGCGACGCACTATCAGGCATTTCCGCAGCCGCGCAATTCGATGGCATTTATCCCGAGGAACGGATCATGCGCGTCACCATGACACCGCGGCCGGCTGGCTGCATTTTGCCTATTTCCCCTTTTTTGCCCGACGCCCCTCCGCGTCCGTGTTCAACGCGGCACCCGCGCTAGCAACACGCTTCCCCTAAACCTATATGGCATGCCGGCAAGGGGCAGTCGAAACAGCGCCGCATTTACCCGACCGGCTTCACCCGATCCGCCGCCGCCTCATGCCGCCTCAACTCCAGGAGCATTGAATGAGTATGAATGAAACCCTGTTCAACGTGCCTGCGCTCGACCGCACGTTGACCGCCGCACTGCAACGCAAGATCGACCGCAAAACCAAGCCGCTCGGCGCGCTCGGCCAGATCGAAACGATGGCGATGCAGATCGGCCTGATCCAGCGCACGCTGACGCCGCAACTTAAGCAACCGCATTTTGTCGTCTTTGCCGGCGACCACGGCGCCACCCGTCTGGGCATTTCAAGCGCCTCGCAGGAAGTCACCTGGCAGATGGTGGAAAATTTCCTCGCCGGCGGCGCCGGCATCAATGTGTTCGTGCGCCAGAACGGTCTGGGCATCACCATCGTCGATGCCGGCGTGGCGCACGATTTCGGCCCGCGGCAGGGGCTGGTCGACGCCAAGATTGCGGCCGGAACGCGCAATTACGTCGACGAACCGGCAATGACGGCGGCGCAATGCGCGCTCGCCATGCAGCGCGGCGCACACATCGTGGCCTCGCTCGCCGCAGCGGGCAGCAACGTCATCGGCCTCGGCGAAATGGGCATCGGCAACAGCTCGTCGGCCTCGCTGATCACGCACTGCCTGACCTGCGCGCCGCTCGACGAATGCATCGGCCGTGGCGCCGGACTGGGCGAAGCCGGGCTGCAACGCAAGCGCCGGCTGCTGGCGCAGGCCTTGGCGCGAGCAGGCCAGCCACGCGCGCCGCTGACGGTGCTGGCCGAATTCGGCGGCTTTGAAATCGCCATGATGGCCGGCGCCATGCTCGGCGCGGCGCAGGCAGGCATGCTCCTGCTGATCGACGGTTTCATCGCCGGTTCGGCGGCGCTTGTCGCCTCGCGCCTGGCGCCGCATTTTGCCGAGTACTGCATTTTCTGTCACCATTCCGTCGAGCCTGGACACCGCATCCAGCTCGCCGCCATGAATGCCGACCCGCTGATCGATCTGCGCCTGCGTCTGGGCGAAGGCACGGGCGCGGCGCTGGCGTACCCGCTGGTATTGGCGGCCGTCAATTTTCTCAATGAAATGGCGAGCTTTGAATCTGCCGGCGTGTCGGATCACTAAGACCGCATGCGAACCCGCGGCGGACAGAAAACGAGGTAGCAATGTTGAAAAGCGACAAGGGAGCGCAAGCCGGCCGTTCGGGAAAGCGAACGAAAGAAACGCCGCGCATGGCAAAAACAGCGACGCAGCCGGCCGCGCCGGTCGTGTCCAGCCTGCTGGAAAACGACCTGTACAAATTCACCATGTGGCAGGCGCTGTTGCACAGCAATCCGGGGGCGCAGGCCGAATACCACTTCGTCTGCCGCAATACGCCGGCCTTCCCGCTGGCCGAGCTGAAAGAGGCTTTCGAGCACGAGCTGGAACACCTGTGCTCGATGCACTTCACGCAGGATGACCTCGACTACCTGTCGGGGCTGCGCTTCATCAAAAGCGATTTTGTCGATTTCCTGTCCGTCTTTCGCTTCCAGCGCCGCTTCATCGACGTGCAGGCGCATGCCGACGGACGGCTGGACATCGTGGCGAACGGCCCGCTCGTGCATGTCATGGGGTTTGAGATTTTCGTCCTCTACATCATCAACGAACTGTATTTTCGCCGCCTGCCGCAGCAGGGCGTGCTGGACGAAGCGCGCCGCCGCCTGCAAGCCAAGATCGCGCTGTTGGAAGCGGGCGTCTCGGCCATTGCCGACGATGACGAGTCCGCCTTCATGTTGTTCGATTTCGGCCTGCGCCGGCGTTATTCCGGCGCCTGGCAGGAAGAAGTGCTGCGCACGCTGGTCGCCGCCGCGCCGGCGCATTTTCGCGGCACGTCGAACGTCTATCTCGCCCAGAAGCTCGGCATCACGCCGATCGGCACGATGGCGCACGAATACATGCAGGCGTATCAGGCGTTCGGTTTCCGGCTGCGCGATTTTCAGAAAGCGGCGCTCGAAGGCTGGGTCCAGGAATTTCGCGGCGACCTTGGCGTCGCGCTGACCGATGTGGTGGGCATGGACGCTTTCCTGCGCGATTTCGATCTCTACTTCGCCAAGCTGTTCGACGGCCTGCGCCACGATTCGGGCGACCCGATCGCCTGGGGCGAAAAAGCCATCGCCCACTACCACGCGCTGCGCATCGACCCTTCCGCCAAGCGGCTTGTCTTTTCCGACGCGCTCGACATCCCGCGTGCGCTGGCGCTCTACCGCCACTTTCGCGGGCGCATCCATACCAGCTTCGGCATCGGCACCAACCTGACCAACGATACGCCGCATCCGCCGCTCAATATCGTCATGAAAATGACGGCCTGCAACGGCCAGCCGGTCGCCAAACTGTCCGACTCCCCCGGCAAGACGCTGTGCGAGGACCAAACCTTTCTCGCCTATCTGCGCCAAGTGTTCAACCACCCCGGCTAAATGGCGAATGTGGCGCGCGGCGCAAGATGGCGGCGTAATCAACACCGCCGCGCCCGCCATGCCGGCACGCCTTGCGCAACGAGGCGCCTCAAAGAGGCTACCCGCCAGCCCGCGTATTTAGGGCATCACCAAGAAGGTGCTCAGAGCGCCTTTATTTACGGGCATCTCCGGAGCGCATGCCCTGAAGCCCTTTATTTATAAGGGTTTCAGGCCCCCGCCCGGAGCGCCTTTATCCACGCGGGTTTCGGAGCACCCTAATCCCCTTAGGCGCAGCCGCAGGCGCGGGGCGCTTGGCGGGGACAAGGGCTTGGTTGTCTGAGCGCAAGCGAGTTATCAAGCCCGCCGACAAGCTGCCCGCGACAAGGAGAGTCTGCGCCTGGGGTCGCCTTTCTTTGCTGACTTTCTTTGGCGAGGCAAAGAAAGTCAGCGGGGCGCGCTGCCGCTCAGCGCAACGGCTTCAAAAGAAGTTTCATGGTTGGAGCCAGCACAGCATTACCTGTCCTCGCGCGCGGCCACTGCCCAAAGAAGCTTCACGGGCGGGGCCAGCGCGCAGGCGTGGCGATTCTTGTTTTTTAGTTTTAGGGTATCTCCAAAGGGGTGCTCTGAAGCCCTTGTAAATAGGGCATTTCATAAGGCCTGCCCGCTAGCCCGCGTATTTAGGGCATCTCGGAGGGGACGCTCTGAACCCCGCGTAAATAGGGCATCTCCTGGCACCCTGCCCACCAGCCCTTTATTTATAAGGGCTCCGGAGGTGCCTGCTTGGAAGTTTTTTATCTACGCGGGTTTCAGAGGTGGGTGGCTAGAAATGCCCTATCGACAGGGGTTTCCGAGAGGTGCTCTGAAAGCTTAATAGCATCTCGACTTTGCCAAAAGACAAGGCGGCGGGCCGCTGACAGTACATTCAGTACGGCAAGGCGAGCCAACGCAGTATTTTGGCAAAGGAAGCCGCCATGAGGCTTGCCTTGCTGCGGCAATTCCAGTACCTTGGCGGGGCTGTTGGGGTGCTGCGCCGGCATCAGTTCGGCGCGGCTGAGAGAGTCCCTTTGAACCTGTACGGATAATGCCGTCGTAGGGAAGTTGATGTGGAAGCGGAAGCCGGCTATTGCCAGACCTGCCGAATCAGCGCCGCCTGTCCGCATCACCAGCCGGGGCGCCCCTTGCCCGCATCGCGCATTGAGCGATGCCTTTTCCGCCACGAACCGCAAGGAGCCGCCATGAACGCCCAGGAACCATTCATCGCCGCCGCCGCCCGCGTCGACGCGGCCGCCATCGAACCGCTGCCGAATTCGCGCAAAATTTATCTGGAGGGGAGCCGCCCGGACATTCGCGTGCCGATGCGCGAAATTGCGCAGGACGACACGCCGGCGGCATTCGGCGGCGAAAAGAATCCACCGATTTTTGTTTACGACTGCTCCGGTCCCTATACTGACCCCCAGGCCGACATCGACATTCGGCGCGGGCTGCCCGCCCTGCGCGCCGGCTGGATTGCCGAACGCGGCGATACGCAAACGCTTCCCGGCCCTTCATCGGCCTATGGCCGGCAGCGCGCTGCCGATGCTGCGCTCGACGCGCTGCGTTTTCCCGGCCTGCGCCGCCAGCCATTGCGCGCCCGCGCGGGGTGCAATGTCACGCAACTGCACTATGCCCGCCGGGGCATCATCACGCCGGAGATGGAATTCGTCGCCCTGCGTGAAAATCTCAACCGCGCCGCCTACCTCGAATCGCTGCGCAAAACCGGCGAGAACGGCGCCAAAATGGCGGCGCTGCTGACCCGCCAGCATCCGGGGCAAAGCTTCGGCGCATCGATTCCGCAGGACATCACGCCGGAATTCGTGCGCAGCGAAGTGGCGCGCGGGCGCGCCGTCATTCCGGCCAACATCAACCATCCGGAAGCCGAACCGATGATCATCGGCCGCAATTTTCTGACCAAGATCAACGCCAACATCGGCAATTCGGCGCTGGGTTCCTCGATCCAGGAAGAAGTCGAAAAAATGACCTGGGCGATCCGCTGGGGCGGCGACACGGTCATGGATCTGTCTACCGGAAAGAACATCCACGAAACGCGCGAATGGATCGTGCGCAATTCGCCGGTGCCGATCGGCACCGTGCCCATCTACCAGGCGCTGGAAAAGGTCGATGGCCGGGCCGAAGCGCTGACCTGGGAAATCTTTCGCGACACGCTGATTGAGCAGGCCGAACAGGGCGTGGATTATTTCACCATCCACGCCGGCGTCCTGCTGCGCTATATCCCGCTCACCGCCCACCGCATGACCGGCATCGTCTCGCGCGGCGGCTCAATCATGGCCAAATGGTGCCTCGCCCACCACACGGAAAGCTTCCTCTACACGCATTTCGAGGAAATGTGCGAAATCATGAAAGCCTACGATGCCGCCTTCAGCCTGGGCGACGGCTTGCGCCCCGGCTCGATCTACGACGCCAACGATGACGCGCAGCTGGCGGAACTGAAGACGCTCGGCGAACTCACCGACATCGCCTGGAAGCACGACTGCCAGGTATTCATCGAAGGCCCCGGCCATGTGCCGATGCACCTCATCAAGGAAAACATGGACCTGCAACTCAAATACTGCCGGGAAGCGCCGTTCTATACGCTCGGCCCGCTAACGACCGACATCGCGCCCGGCTACGACCACATCACCAGCGGCATCGGCGCGGCGATGATCGGCTGGTACGGCACGGCCATGCTCTGCTACGTCACGCCCAAGGAACATCTCGGCCTGCCCGACAAAAACGATGTGAAGGAAGGCATCATCACCTACAAGCTCGCCGCCCATGCCGCCGACCTCGCCAAAGGCCATCCGGGCGCGCAGATCCGCGACAACGCCCTCTCCAAGGCGCGCTATGAATTTCGCTGGGAAGATCAGTTCAATCTGGGGCTCGACCCTGACCGGGCGCGCCAGTTCCACGACGAAACCCTGCCCAAGGAATCAGCCAAAATCGCGCATTTCTGCTCAATGTGCGGTCCGCATTTCTGCTCGATGAAAATCACGCAGGAAGTCCGCCACTTTGCCGCCGAACAAGGCATTGCGGAAAACGAAGCCATCGCCAAAGGCCTGGAAGCCAAGGCAATCGAGTTCGTCAAAAGCGGCGCCGAGATTTATCGCAAAGTGTAAGCCGCTATATTTTAGGCGTTTCAAATATCGGTGCCCCGAAGCCCTTGTATTTAGGGCATCTCCGGCACCCCTGCCCTGAAAGCCTTAATTCATAAGGGTTCCAGAGGTGCCTGCCCGGAATGCCTTTATCTACGCGGGGTTCGGAGCACCCGAAAAGTCCTTCGCCCCGTGGGAGAGGAATTTGGAGAGAGGGTAAAAAAGAAAAAAGAGCACAGGAGCAAAATCAAATCCTATCTAAAGTAACAGAAGCCAAGCCTTCGGCGTGTTGCCCTCTCTGCCCCTTCGGGGCATCTCCCCCACAGGGGGAGAATTAAAAACCCATCGACCGACGATGCGACGGCTCCATGACGCCTTCCCCAAAAAGGGGCTGCCCGCCAGCCCGCGTATTTAGGGCATCTGCGGGCACCCTGCCCGCTAGCCCTTTATTTATAAGGGCTCCGGGGGTGCCTGCCCGAAGACGCCCTATCCATAAGGGTTCGCGGGCAGCCATCCGGTCTGCCAGGTATTAATTGCCGGCCGAGTTGCCGGTTTGACCGCCCGCCGCATTGTCAGCCCTGTCGTCGGCCTTATCGGCAGCCTTATCGTCGACCTTACCGTCGGCTTTATCGTCATCCTCGCGCGGGCGCGCTGCTTCATGATCGCCGGCCGTGCCTCCCAGCGCCAGATGCAGCGCAAGGCTGCGGCTGAGCTGCTGGTAGCGGTTGGTGAGCAGGCTCTCCTCCACATTACGTGTCGCATTCTGTTTTTCGAGGTAGCTCTGCAAATCGACGGCGCCCGCCTGGTAGCGGGCCAGTGTGAGATTTTCGATTTCCCGCGCCTGCGCGAAACGCTGTTGCAGGTGAACCGCGTCGGTTTGCGCCAGGCCCAGTCCCAACAGGGCTGTCTGCGCCTCACCCAGCGCCTTGTAGAGCGTCTGGCGGAAATTCGCCAAGGCCTGTTGATAGCCCACTTCGGCCTCTTTTCGGGCGATCTCCTTGCGGTGGTAGTTCAGGAAAGGCAAAGCAATGGCCGCGGTCAACGCCCCCACAGGATTTTCAAAAATTTTCCGCAGACGCTCGGCGCTGGAACCCAGGCTGGCGCCGAGGTTGAGTTCCGGGTAAAAGTCACGCTCGGCGATGGCAATATTGCCCAGGTTCTGTTGCAGACGGTACTGCGCGGCACGCAGATCGGGGCGTTGCGCCAAAAGGCGCGCCGGCACGGACACATCGACAGTGGGCAATTTGAAATCAGCGAGCGTTTCCTGCACCTTCGGCAACGGTCTGGGCGCACTGCCCAGCAGGATAGACAGGGCGACTTCATGCTGCTGGCGCTGGTTTTCAAGGTTGTCGCGGCTGCTTTCCAGAATGCTCAGATTCTGCTCGGCCTCTGCCACGTCGAGGCGGGAAGCGCCGCCGGCCTCGTATCTGGCGCGGGTGATTGCGAGAATCTGTCCGGCATAGCCAAGATAGGCGCGATTCAGGGTCAGTTGGTCGGCCACGTACACCAAGTCAAGGTAGCGGGCGATGACGTCGCCGATGAGTGAAAGGCGCGTGGCAAGCAAGTCTTCGGCGCTGGCTTCCTGGCCCCAGCGGGCATTATCCTGCGCCAGCCACAGTTTGCCCCACAGATCGACCTGATAGCTGATGCCCAGACTGGCGCTGTAGTTATAGGTCGTGCGCTGCGTCTCGTCATCGAGCTTGCGGCTGAAATTGGCGGAGGCCGTACCGTTGTAGCTGGGCAAGCGATCTTGCAGGGCATTGTCTACGGCCAGGCGGGATTTGCGCCAGGCAAACCCCGCGGCGGCCAAGCTCTGGTTTTTTGCCAGCGCGTGTTCAACAAGGCGGTTGAGTTCAACGCTGCCATAGTCCCGCCACCACTGGCTCGATCCTGCCTGGCTTTGGATGGCCGATTGAAACATCCATGTGGTCGGGATGTCAGTCGTCGTCTCGATGTCACGCCGCAAATCCCCCGGCGGCTGCATGGCACAGCCGGCCAGAAACAGAACGATGGGCAGAAACCTGGCGCTGACATTCATGGCAAATCCCCAATCCGCGCCGCTTCCGGCCATTTCGACGTTATGATTTTCCCTGTCATTTTCCTGTCACCATGCATGCGCCTACTCCCGGCTGAGCGCCTCGACCGGATCGAGACGAGCCGCATTGCGCGCCGGTAAAAATCCAAAAATCATGCCGATGCCGCTGGCACATAAAAAAGCGGCAACAATGGAAGCGGCGGAATAAATCAACTTGAACTCGGTACTGGCCTTATTGAGGATCCAGCCAAGCCCATAGGCCAGGCCGATGCCAAACGCGCCGCCGAGCAGGCAGAGCATGAGCGCTTCGACCAGGAACTGCATCATGATGTCGCCCTGCCGTGCGCCGATGGCCATGCGGATGCCGATTTCACGCGTGCGCTCTGTCACTGAAACCAGCATGATGTTCATCACGCCGATGCCGCCGACCACGAGCGCAATCGCGGCAATCGTGGAAATGAGCAGCGTCAGAACCTGGGTCGTCTGGGTAATGGCTTTGCGCAGGCTGTCGCTGTTGAACAACGTAAAGTCCTTGCTGCCATGACGCCGCGTCAAAATGCGGGTAATGGCATCTTCAGCCACCGCCGTGTCGATACCATCACTGATGCGCAATGTAATGCTGGAAACGTAGGTGCGCCCCAGCAGGCGGTTCATCGTCGACGTATAGGGCATAAAGACATTAATGTTGTTGCTGTTGCTCAGATGCGCTTGTTTTTCAGTGTTGGCAACGCCGACGATCCGCACCGGCACATTGTTAAGCAAGACGATTTTGCCCAGCGCGCTTTCCTCGCCAAACAGGTTTTTTTCGCCAGCCTGGTCGAGGATGGCAACAGCGGCATAATCATCCACATCCTGTTTGCTGAAAACACGCCCGCTCAACATGGGGATGTTCTGCACCTGAAAATATTGCTCGCCGACGCCAGTCAACTGGCCAGTCAAATCTTTACCGGCATAGCGTACCGTGGGGCTGGCGTTAACCGTAGGCGTCGCGCTATCGATGAAATTTTGCTGGGCGAGAATTTCAGCATCCGCCGGGATGAGGGTGCGGATGCGCGCAGAACGGCGATCACCAAAAGACCCCGGGAAAACCTGAATCGTATTGGAACCCAGATCGCTGATGTTCTCCAGCACCTGCTGTTGCGCCCCCTGGCCCAGCGCCACCACACTCACCACAGAAGCAATGCCGATGATAATGCCGAGCATGGTCAGAAAGGCACGCAGTTTGTGCCCGCGGATGGCGCGCCAGGCCATACTCACGGCGGAAAGCAGGCGGCCGGCGCCAAACCGGCTGCCCTGCAGCTGCAAGGCAGAGGCTTGGCGACGTGCATGATGCGGCGACGGCGACCGGCGATGGTCGCTGATAATCTCGCCGTCATGGATTTCAATGATCCGTTCGGCATGTGCGGCAATATCACGGTCATGCGTGACGAGAATAATGGTATGACCTTCGTCATGTAGTTCGCTCAGGATCCGCATCACGTCCTCGCCGCTGCGGCTGTCCAGCGCGCCCGTCGGTTCGTCGGCGAAAATGATCTGTCCGCCATTCATCAGGGCGCGGGCAATGGAAACCCGCTGCTGCTGGCCGCCGGAAAGCTGGTTGGGTTTATGTTCCAGACGATCTGCCAGACCCAGGCGGGAAAGCAGCTTTTTGGCGCGCGCGCTGCGCGTTTCGGCGCCGATGCCCGCATAAACGCCGGGAATGGCGACATTTTCCCAGGCATTCAGGTCACTGAGCAGGTGATAACGCTGGAAAATGAAGCCGATATTTTCCCGGCGCAGTCTGGCGCGCGCCGCTGGGTCGATATCGGCCGTATTCTGACCGTTGATGAGGTATTCGCCTTCACTGGGGCGATCCAGGCAACCCAGGATATTCATCAGGGTCGATTTGCCTGAGCCGGACTGGCCGATGATGGCGACCATTTCCCCCGCCTCGATATCGAGATTAATGTTTTTGAGAACGGTAATATCCTGATCGCCGCTGGGGAAACGCCGGAAAAGGCCACGGACGCGGATGAGCGGAGACGCCATCAGAACGGGCCTCCCGGGCCGCCCGGGCCGCCCGGACCGCCAACGATCAGGCTGCCCGCACCGCTCACGGCCGTGCTGACGACGACTTCCTCACCCTCGTTCAGACCTTCAAGAATTTCCACATTGACGCCGTCTTCCAGGCCGGTTTTCACGGGCTGCGTGCGGGTTTTGCCATGCTCCGCCACCAGGACTTCTTCCCCCTTCCCTTCCTTGCGCGCTTGCAATGCCGTCATCGGCACGATCAGGACATTCTTCGCCTCGCCGACGGTAATGACCATATTGGCGGTCATCCCGATACGCAGCTTGCCTTCCGGGTTGGGCACATCCATTTTTCCGTAATAGTAAACAGCCGTCTCCGTATTAGAAGAAGTCGTCGCCGCAGAAGTCGCCGTCGTGCTGTTGGATGTGGCAAGAGGCGCCGGATCGATCGATTCGAGAACGCCCTCATAACGTTTTTTATCGGCGCCGAGCAGGGTGAAATAGGCAGCCATGCCGGGCTTGAGTTCGCTGACATCCGCCTCGGCGATTTCCGCCTTCACCGTCATGGTGTCCGTCTGTGCAATGGTGACCAGCGTCGGGCTGTCCTGCACGGCGTTGACCGTCTGCCCCTTTTCGACCGCGACGGAAACGACCACGCCATCCATGGGTGCGGTCACGCGCGTATAGCCAAGCGTTACGCCGGCATTGTCCAGGCTCAGCTGGCTTTTCTGGATATCCGCGCGCGCCTGGGCCACCGCGCTTTTTGCCGACTTCAGCGCGGCAACGGCCGATTCCAGCGTCTCGCGCGCCGCCGCGCCCTTGTCAACCAGCGTTTTTTGTCGATCGTGACGCTGCCGCGCCTCCTCCAGCTTGGCCTGCGCGGTTAGCAGCGCCGCCTTGCTCGATGCCAGCTCTGCCGCCGCGCTGTCGCGCGCATTTTGCTGCGTGCTGGCATCGATATCGGCAATCGGGTCGCCCGCCTTGACGCGATCGCCGATATTGACGTAGAGCGCGCTGATTTTTCCCGAGACCTGCGCACCGACCTTGACCGACTTAAAGGCCTGTAGCGCACCGCTGGCAAGGACGGAACGGGTAATGTCGCCACGGCTGACGACGGCGGTAATGTGCTTGGGTGTTTCACTGGCGGATTTTCCGGCGGCATACCAGGCGTAAGCACCGTACCCGGCAACAAGCAGCAATACGACCAGCACAACGCGCGCGCCGCGCCCGAACTTGCTAAAAATAACGCGATGGATTCTACTGAGCCCACTGCCGCCGCCACCGCCATTTTTCTGGTTTTTCTCGTCTGCTTTTTCGTTTGCCTTGTCGTCTGTCTTTTCGCTCATGAAACACTATCCCTCTACCGTTTTTATGCCATTTGATCGACGGGCAATTATAGAGGTGGACAATACGGAAAATATTGCGGCATATTGATAATGAATTACGAATTGTTAAATGGCGTTAAATGACACCCGCTTCCAGGGATGCGCCGTAGCCGGCTTTCAGGGCAACAGGGCGAACACGCGGGCGGCACCGGTTTGCGCCCACAAACCGGTAGCCGTTGATTCCGCCAGGTTACTCCGCCAGTCGCCAGTGCACCGCCTCACCGGCGCGCAGGGGAACGAGTTTTTCCTCGCAACCGTAAGCCAGTTCCGCCGGCATTTGCCATTCGGCGCGCGCTAGCGTAATCCGCCCGGTATTGCGCGGCAACCGGTAAAAATCCGGGCCATTAAAGCTGGCGAACGCCTCCAGCCGATCGAGCGCGCCCGCCGCCTCGAAAGCCTCCGCATACAGCGCAACCGCCGCCAGCGCCGTATAACACCCGGCGCAGCCGCAGGCCGTCTCCTTGGCGTGGCGGGCATGCGGCGCGGAGTCGGTGCCGAGAAAAAATTTCCGGCTGCCGGAAGTCGCCGCCTTGACCAGCGCCGCGCGGTGCCGCTCGCGCTTGAGCACGGGCAGGCAATAATAGTGCGGCCGCACGCCGCCGAGAAAAATGGCATTGCGGTTGTACAGCAGATGATGCGCGGTGATCGTCGCGGCCACATTGTCTTCCGCCGCTTCGACAAACTCGGCGGCCTCCTCGGTCGTGATGTGCTCAAAGACCACGCGCAAACCCGGGTGACGCTGGAGCAGCGGTTGCAGCACCCGCTCGATGAACACGCTTTCGCGGTCAAAGAGGTCGATCGCCGGATCGGTCACTTCACCGTGCATCAGCAGCGGCATACCGATTTTTTCCATCTCGGCCAGCGCCGCATCGCACTTAGCGAGGTCGGTGACGCCGGCGTCGGAATTGGTCGTCGCGCCGGCCGGATACAACTTGACGGCATGCACGAAACCGCTGTCGGCGGCTTTGCGGATTTCGTCCGCCGACGTGTGATCCGTCAGGTACAGCGTCATCAGCGGCGTGAACCCACTGCCAGCCGCGCTGCCCGACGACAGGGCGGCCAGAATGCGCCGGCGATACGCCGCCGCCGCATCGACCGTCGTCACCGGCGGTTTCAGGTTGGGCATGATGATGGCGCGGGCAAACTGGCGCGCGCTATGCGGCAGCACGGCTTTCAGCGCCTCGCCGTCACGCAGGTGCAAATGCCAGTCGTCAGGTCGGGTCAGGGTGATTTGCATGGCTTGAGCGTCCTTTCAGTGTGGGTAGAATTCACCGGCCATCCGGCTCGCCGGATTCGGATTCGGATTCGGTTTCAGTTTCGGCTTCGACCGGCGAGTCCTTGGCTTGCGCCATCGACAAGGCCAGGCCGTACAGCGTTTTCCTGCCCGCGCCGGTGATCGCGCGCGCCAGATCGACGGCCTGCCTGACCGGCAGCCCGTCGGCCAGCAACAGGCGCAGCACGCGCGCGCCTTCCTCATCGTCGCCATCACTGGCGGGGGCGCCGGAAACGATGAGGACGAACTCGCCCCGCTGCCGGTCGGGATCGGCCTCCAGCCAGGCCAGGCCATCTGCCAGCGGGCCGACATGGATCGTCTCGAACACCTTGGTCAGTTCGCGGGCGATCACCAGCGTCCGCCGGCCGCCCAACGCCTGCGCCAGTGCGGCGACCGAGGCGAGAATGCGATGCGGCGCTTCATAAAACACCAGCGCGAAGGGCAGACCGGCCAGCTCGCGCAATGCGCGCTCGCGCTGCGCCGCTTTGGCCGGCAGAAATCCGTAGAACAGAAAATGCGGCGCCTCTATCCCCGCCGCAGACAACGCCGTAACCGCCGCGCACGCGCCCGGCAGCGGCACCACACGGAACCCTGCGGCGCGCACACGCGCCACCAGCCGCGCGCCCGGATCGGAAACGGCGGGCGTCCCCGCATCGCTCACCAAAGCCACCGATTCGCCCGCCGCCAGACGGGCGATAATCTGCTGCGCCGCGGCCTCCTCGTTGTGCTCGTGCGCCGCCAGCAGCCGCGCGGTCACGCCGAAATGCCGGAGCAACGGCGCACTGTGCCGCGTATCCTCGGCCGCCACCCACGGCACGCTGCGCAGCACCTCGATAGCGCGCTGCGTCATGTCCCCGAGATTCCCCAGCGGGGTCGGGACTACATATAATGCAGGCGAATTTTCCGTCATGACCATTTCGTTGTTCGCAGCCACCGTGCAATGCGCGATAACAATAGCACCAATCCCACGCCCCGCGACACTGCGGCCGAGAAGAGCGTCGATAAAGGTCGGCGCGCCGAGCAGGCCGCCGCCGTATTCCTTACCCGCCAGGGCTTGCGCGTCATCGCGCGCAATTACCACTGCCGCGGCGGAGAAATCGACCTCATCTGTCGCGACGGCGACGCGCTGGTCTTCGTCGAAGTCCGCCAGCGCCAAAGCCGCCGTTTCGGCGGCGCCGCCGCCAGCATCACCGCCGCCAAGCAGCGGCGCATCATTCTCGCCGCCCGCCACTATCTGGCCAGTGAAAAGCGGCCTGACGCCGCCTGCCGCATCGATTGCGTACTGATCGACGGCGAACACATCGACTGGGTGCGCAACGCGGTGGATGCCAGCTGATCGTTGGCGTCTTTCTTTGCCAAAATACCGCGTTGGCTTTGCCTCGCCGTACTACTCGTACTGTCAGCGGCTCGCCGCCTTGTCTTTTGGCAAAGTCGAGCCGCTATTTAAGCTTGTGGAACACCTGTTCCGAAATCCTTACAAACAGACTAGAAAACATAAAACACTCTGAAGCGCCCTAAATACAAGGGCTTCAGGACATCAGAAAACATAAACAAGAACACTGTGCCCAACCAATCCTCTGAAGCCCGCGTGGATAAAGGATTTCCGGGTAGCCCTTTATTTGCCCTCTCCCCAAACCTCTCTCCCACAGGGCAAGGGGCTTTTAAGGCGCTCCGGAACCCATGTGGATAGGGCGTTTCAGAGCACCCTACCCGCAAGCGCCCTATTTATAATGGTTTTAGGGCGCCTCCTCTAAGATGCCCTAAATACAAGGGCTTCAGGGCATTCCCCTTGGAGATACCCGTAAATAAAGAACTTGCGGGCGCACTTCTCTGAGATGCCCTAAATACGGGGGCTCGCGGGCAGCCTTTCTGAAACGCTCGTGGATAAAGGACTTCAGGACACCCTCTCTAAAATTCCCTATTTATAAGGGTTCCGGGGCGCCTACTCTGAAACGCCCTAAATACGCGGGCTAGTGGGCAGCCCTTCTGTAACGCCCGTAGGTAAAGGACTTCAGGGCGCATGCCCGGAAATGCAGGTAAATAAGGGCGCTCCGGGCACCCCCTCGGAGACGCCCTAAATACGCGGGCTAGCGGGCAGGTGCCCTAAAACTAAAAAATAAGAACCGCCACAGCCTGCACGCTGACTTCCACCCACGAAACTTCTCTTGATGCCGTTGCGCTGAGCGGCAGCGCGCCCCGCTGACTTTCTTTGCCTC
>CALHZD010000149.1 GCA_938040985.1 uncultured Propionivibrio sp. | reverse complement strand
AGCCAGCAGCGCCGGCACACCGGTCAGTGCGCCTTGGTGGGTGTTGACGTCGATTTTCAGGGCGATACGTTTCATGAGTGCGGTGCAGTGGGTGGCGTGTATCGGGAACGTGGGATTTTATTCAGGACGCGGGGCAGCCTGCAACAGGGCCAATGCGCGTGGATAGGGCGGCTGCCGCAGATTTTCCGTAACCTCGATATTCATGAGTTGCAACGCAATGGTGTCGAAATAATGCCGGAAATTGCGGCACATGAAGTGAGCAAGTAAGATTATAACTTTCCGGCGCATGCCATGAGTGATCGTTCGATCGCACGGCCAGATTGAGATTTGAGGCCGCGCCTTTTGCGGATTGATTCGCCTCGGGTGCGATATTCCGCGACGCACTCTGGCGGCGTCGTTTTTTGTCCGGCGGTGAAGGTAAATGTGATGAAACCCGTACTTAAATCAAACAAGCTGGCTAACGTCTGCTATGACATTCGCGGCCCCGTACTCCAGCAGGCCAAGCGCATGGAAGATGAAGGCCTCAAAATCATCAAGCTGAACATCGGTAATCTGGCGTCTTTTGGCTTTGATTCGCCGGAAGAAATCCAGCTCGACATGATCCGGAATCTGCCCAATGCCGCCGGTTATTCCGATTCCAAAGGAATTTTTTCTGCGCGCAAGGCCGTCATGCATTACACCCAGCAGAAAAACATCAAAGGGGTGACGCTGGATGATATTTATATTGGCAATGGCGTCTCCGAGCTGATCGCCATTGCGATGAATGCTCTGTTGAATACGGGAGACGAGGTGTTGGTGCCGGCGCCCGATTATCCGCTATGGACGGCTGCGGTCAGCCTGTCGGGCGGTACGCCGCAACACTATCTGTGCGATGAGAACAATGGCTGGCTGCCTGATCTTGACGATATGCGCGCGAAGATTACGCCGCATACGCGCGCGATCGTCATCATCAACCCGAACAACCCAACCGGCGCCGTATATCCTGAAAGCGTGCTGCGGGAAATTCTGGCGATTGCCCGACAGCATGGCCTGATCGTCTATGCCGACGAGGTATACGACAAGGTGCTGTACGACGGCGTCAAGCATACGGCGATCGCTTCACTGTCAGAGGATGTGCTCACAATCAGCCTTAACGGGCTGTCGAAGAATTACCGCTCCTGCGGCTATCGCGCAGGCTGGATGTTCGTTTCCGGCGACCGGAGCGCGGCGCGCGATTACATCGAAGGGCTGGATATGCTGGCTTCGATGCGCCTGTGCGCCAATGTGCCTGGGCAGTATGGCATTCAAACAGCGCTGGGCGGCTATCAGAGCATTGTCGATCTGGTCGCGCCGGGCGGGCGGCTGTGCCGCCAGCGCGATCTGGCCTACGAGCTGATCACGGCGATTCCCGGCGTCACCTGCGTTAAACCGCAGGCCACATTGTACATGTTCCCGCGTCTTGATCCGGAAATGTACCCGATCGCGAACGATCAGGAGTTTATCAAGGAGCTGCTGCTCGCCGAGCGCGTCCTGCTGGTCCAGGGGACGGGCTTCAACTGGCCATATCCCGATCATTTCCGGCTGGTCTTCTTGCCGCACGAGGAAGATCTGCGCGAAGCGATTACACGCATTGCCCGCTTTCTGGAAAGTTACCGCAAACGCCACGGAGCAGGGCGCTGAGATGCGTATCATTGAAATCGGCGATGCCTCCGGGCAGGTCATTGCGCCGGATTGGCTGATTAAAGCCGAAACCGTCCATCGCCAGCTGCGGCCGGGGCTGCCGGCGGATTATGCGGGAAGAATGGCGCAGGTGCTCGCAGCCGGCGCGCGGATGTGCGTGGCGGTCGAGGCGGGAACGGGAACGGAAGAAGTTATCTGCGTTGCCGTCTGGCGGGTGATCGAGAACACGTATGAAGGGCGTCGCCTGTATATCGACGATTTGGTGAGTGATGAATCCCGCCGTTCGCGCGGCGCGGGCAAGGCCATGCTTGACTGGCTGGAGGCGCGCGCCCGGCAGTTAGGGTGCGGCATGCTGGCGCTCGATTCCGGCGTGCAACGGGATCGGGCGCACCATTTTTATTTTCGCGAGGGCATGCACGTCTTCGCGTTTTCCTTTAGGAAGGGGCTTAAATGAAACCAATGCGGGTGGGTCTGTTAGGAATTGGAACGGTGGGCGGCGGCACCTACACGGTACTTAAACGCAACGCCGATGAAATTGCGCGCCGCGCCGGGCGGCCGATCGAAATAACCGTCGTCGCCGATAAAAATCTCGAACTGGCGCGTCGGATCACCGGCGGCGCATGTCGTCTGACTGATGATGCGTTTGCCGTCGTTGCCGATCCGGAGGTCGACATCATTGTCGAGCTGATCGGCGGTTATGGCGTAGCGCGCGAACTGGTGCTGAAGGCCATTGAAAACGGCAAGCATGTGGTAACGGCCAACAAGGCGCTGCTGGCTAAATATGGCAATGAAATCTTCGCCGCCGCGCGTGAAAAAGACGTGATCGTCGCCTTTGAGGCCGCCGTGGCGGGGGGGATTCCGATCATCAAGGCGCTGCGCGAAGGGCTGACGGCCAACCGCATCGAATGGATCGCCGGCATTATTAACGGCACGACCAATTTCATCCTGACCGAAATGCGTGAAAAAGGCCTGCCGTTTGCCGAAGTGCTCAAAGAAGCGCAACGGCTGGGTTATGCCGAGGCTGACCCGACTTTCGATGTCGAGGGCATTGACGCCGGGCATAAAATTTCGCTGATGAGCGCAATTGCCTTCGGCAACAATGTGAATTTCGACAAGGCTTACATTGAGGGCATCAGCAAGCTGGAAGCGGTCGATATCAAATATGCCGAACAGCTTGGCTATCGCATCAAACTGCTGGGCATCACCAAGCGCATGCCGGAGGGCGTTGAACTGCGTGTACATCCGACGTTGGTGCCGGCCAAGCGCCTGATCGCCAACGTCGAAGGCGCGATGAACGCCGTGCTGGTCAAAGGCGACGCCGTCGGGGCGACACTGTATTACGGCAAGGGCGCGGGTGCCGAGCCGACCGCTTCGGCGGTCATCGCCGATCTCGTCGACGTCACGCGCATGCATGCCACCGAATCGGAACATCGCGTGCCGTATCTCGCGTTCCAGCCGGATGCTGTGATCGACCTGCCGATCTTGCCGCAGGCGGACATCATTACCAGCTACTACCTGCGCCTTCGCGTCGCCGATCAACCGGGCGTCCTGGCTGACATTACACGGATCCTGGCCGACCAGGAAATTTCGATTGATGCCATGTTCCAGCGCGAACCGGATGAAGGCGAAGACCAGGCGGATATCATCATGCTCACGCACGAAACGCGCGAAAAGAACGTCGATGCCGCGATTGCCAGAATCGGTACGCTACCTACGGTGCATGGGCAAATCGTCCGCCTGCGGCTTGAATCGCTGATGTAATCGTAATCATTCGGAGAGCCATCATGCGCTATGTCTCGACCCGGGATAATTCGTCAATCCCGTCGCAAAAGACGTTTACCGAAATTCTTCTGGGCGGTCTTGCGCCGGATGGCGGCCTATACCTGCCGGAAGCCTATCCGCGCGTCACGCGCGCCGAGCTGGACGCCTGGCGAAAACTGTCTTATGCCGACCTGGCGCTTACCGTCCTCGCCAAGTTTATCGACGATATTCCTGCGGACGACCTCAAGCGACTGGTCGATAAAACCTACACGGCGGCCGTGTATTGCAATGGCCGCGCTCCGGAAAAGGCCGCCGAAATTACCCCGGTGCACTGGCTTGAACCGGGGCTGGGCCTGCTTGAACTCTCCAATGGGCCGACGCTGGCCTTCAAAGACATGGCCATGCAGTTGCTCGGCAATCTCTTTGAATATGTACTGACGAAGCGGGGAGAGACGACCAACATCCTTGGCGCGACCTCCGGCGATACCGGCTCGGCAGCGGAATACGCCATACGCGGCAAACGCGGCCTCCGCGTTTTCATGCTCTCGCCGCACAACCGGATGAGCGCTTTCCAGCGCGCGCAGATGTACTCGTTGCAGGATGCGAACATCTTCAACATCGCCGTGCGCGGTATGTTCGACGATGCGCAGGATATCGTCAAAGCCGTGTTCAACGGCGCCTGTTTCAAGGCCGAATACAGTATCGGCGCGGTCAATTCGATCAACTGGGCGCGCGTCGCCGCACAGGTGGTCTATTACTTCAAGGGGTATTTCGCCGGCACGCGCAGCAATGACGAACAGATCGCTTTTGCCGTGCCTTCCGGCAATTTCGGCAATATCTGCGCCGGTCATATTGCCCGCATGATGGGCCTGCCGATTGGCCGCCTGATTCTGGCAACCAACGAAAACGACGTACTCGACGAATTTTTCCGCACCGGCTGCTATCGCCCCCGATCAACGACGGAAACCTTCGTCACCTCAAGCCCGTCGATGGATATTTCCAAGGCGTCCAATTTCGAGCGCTTCGTGTTTGATCTGGTCGAGCGCAACCCGGCCGTTATCCGCAAACTGTGGGCGGAAGTCGACGCTGGCGGCGGGTTCGACCTGGCCTCGCCCGAATATGCCCGCTACTTCCGGCGCCTGCCGGAATTCGGCTTCGTTTCCGGCAAAAGTACGCACGCCGACCGCTTACAGACCATCCGCGACATCTACGCACGCTACGGCGTCATGGTGGATACGCATACGGCTGACGGACTCAAAGTCGCGGCGGAGCATCGCCGGCCGGACATGCCAACGCTGGTGCTGGAAACGGCGCAGCCGGCCAAGTTTGAGGAAACGATCGTCGAAGCGCTGGGCATTGCGCCGCCGCGCCCGGAAAGCATGCGCGGCATCGAAAAGCTGCCGCAGCGGGTGGAGGTTATGGACATCGACGCCGAAGCTGTTAAGCGCTTCATCGCCGCGCATTGCCGCCCGGCCTGATGCTGGAGAATTTTACCTGTGCGGCTTGAGTGGGCGCGGCGTGGTGCCGCTTGCCGCAGCGGCTGCCCACGGTGTGGCTTCGCTTACCGAGGCACCCCGGGAGCCCGTGCGGATAGGGCGTTTCCGGCGGGGTGCCTCTGAAACCCTGATGGATAAAGGATCTCCGGGCAGGATGCCCGGAGATGCCCTGTTTACACGGGCTTCAGGGCATCCCTTGTAGAATTGACTGTATTAACGCTTCCCGCGGCGTGGGCGCTGAGGTCGCGCTTGCGGTAAATCCTGAGCCATGCCGAAATCTGCCAGCAGGCGACGGACGGTGGCTTCGTCCAGTTCCTCGACCCGGCCGCGTTTGAGGCGGGGTGGCAGAATGAAGGGGCCGTAGCGCACCCGCATCAGGCGGCTGACGGTGACGCCGACGGCTTCAAACAGGCGCCGCACTTCGCGGTTGCGCCCTTCGTACAGCGAGACGCGATACCAGCGGTTGGCGCCTTCGCCGCCGTCTTCGTGCAGCGAGGCAAACTGCGCCATGCCGTCTTCCAGTTCGATCCCGTCGATGAGGCGCCGCTGCGCTTCCGGCGTCAGTTCGCCCAGCACGCGCACGGCGTATTCGCGGATGAGTTCGTAGCGCGGGTGCATCAGGCGGTTGGCCAGTTCGCCAGAAGTCGTAAATAGCAGCAGACCGCTGGTGTTGAAGTCCAGCCGACCGATCGCAATCCAGCGCGCGCCGGAGAGTCTAGGCAACGCCGTAAAAACGCTGGGACGGTGGTCGGGGTCATCGCGCGAGACAATTTCGCCTTCCGGCTTATGGTAGAGAATGACGCGCGGCAGGCGGCCGGAGAAGCGCAGATTGACGAGACGCCCGCCGATCTTGACGCGGTCGCCCGGGTAGGCCGATTGGCCGAGCATCGCCGTTTGACCGTTGATCGTTACGCGGCCGGCGGCAATCCATTCTTCCATTTTGCGGCGCGAGCCCAGGCCGCTTTGGGCGAGCAGTTTGTGCAGGCGTTCCGGCGTGCCTTGCGGTTCGCGGAAATTTCTGCGCCGACCTTTTTTGCCGTGACCACTGTCTCCGTGTGAGGCGGCCGGGTCGATCTGAATGGATCGGGCGGACCGTGCGGATGCGGCGGCCAGGTCGGCGTTTGCCGTGTGGCGGGGCGGAAAGCGGTGTTCTGTCGGCGTGCGGCGTGCATTGCGCGGGTTTCCCGGGCGATCCGGTCTATCCGCCAGCGCCGGCCTGTCGTGCCTATCGTGCCTATCGTTCCGGTCGGGTTTCCCCCGCCAGGCTGTTCGTTCTGACCTCTCCGGCTGCGGTGGTTTCTGTCGGGCTTGCTGAGGCGGGCGATCCTGGCCGTCATCTTGCCGGTCATTTCGGCGACCCGGCCGCGCCTTGCGTGCTGCGTTATCGGGCGAGCCATTTTGATTCCGGCGCACCCACGGGGGTTCGTCAGCATATCCGTGACGCTTGCCTGTGGCGGGTTCTTCATCCCACGGACGGTGCCCGTGATGCTCATGCTGCCGGCGCGGAATGGGGCTGTCCGATTGGCGGAATGGTTTTGCGGTTTTCGGCAAGCGGGCGGAGCGCGCCTGTGCCAGGCGCTCATCCGCTCGGATGTTGTGGCGAGGCGCTGCTTGTCCGGCATGGTTGCCGCGCTTTGGGGCGGTTTTGGCTACGGAATGTTCCGCGGCGGCCTTTCGTGCCGGTCTGCCGGCGCGGCCTCTGGAATCATTGGGCATGGGATAGATCCAGTTCGTGGTTCATCATCGCTTCGAGCGGCGGCAATTCGGAAATGCTGCGCAGGCCGAGATCGTCGAGAAATTTGCGTGTCGTTGCCAGCAGGGCCGGGCGTCCCGGGGTATCGCGGTGGCCGACGACATCGATCCAGCCGCGTTCTTCGAGCGCCTTGATCACCTGCGAGGAGACCGTAACGCCGCGAATATCCTCAATGTCGCCGCGCGTTACCGGCTGACGGTAGGCAACGATGGCCAGGGTTTCAAGTACGGCGCGCGAGTATTTCGGCGGTTTCTCCGGATTGAGCTTTTCCAGATAGGGCATGAATTCAGCGCGCGTGCGGAAGCGCCAGCCGCTTGCCAGCTGAAGCAGCTCAAGCGGCCGCTCCGCCCATTCGGCGCGCAGTTCGTCGAGCAGGGCACGCAGAACGTCGACGCCAATGTCGCCGTCAAAGACGCGGCGCAGATCGGCCATGCTCAGCGGGTCGGCTGCGCTGAGCAGCACGGCCTCCAGAATCCGCTTGAGTTCGCGGGCGTTGTCCGGCGGGTCGGGCGGCGATATTTCGAGCGCAAAGGCCTCTGCTTCCTGGCGGGGCGTTTCGTTCTGCGCCTCCGCAGCCGCACTCGGCTCCGTGCCCGGATCGGCGGGCTGGGCCGTGTCTTCGGCATCAGCGCGCCTTTCCGGAGTTTCCGAAATTTCCGGAGAATGCGGGGTTTCCTGTGCCGGCAGGATCGCTGCCGCTTCGGGCTGATCCGCTTTGCCGGCTTGCCGTGAAGGCGTTGTGTCGGCAAGTGCGGTTTTGGGGGAAATGTCATCCATCGGCCAATCTCACGTAGATGGGGGCAAAAGGGTGTTCCTGCGTCATTTCGAGCAGGCGTTCGCGCGCCAGCTCAAGCATGGCGATGAAGTGCACGACAACGACCTGCGGGCCGCCTGCGGCATCGAACATGTGCGCAAACTCGACGAAACCGCCGTTGTCGCGCAGCAGACGCAGAATCTGGCCCATATGCTCGCGCACCGATAGTTCTTCGCGCGCGATGGTATGGCGCATATGCAGTTTGGCCTGGCGTAGCACAGCCTGCCAGGCCGCGTGCAGATCTTCCGGGCGCACGTCGGGCAGGCGGCGTTGCGCCGATTTTTCCACCCAGACTTCTACCCAGTCGAAATCACGCTCGGCCTGCGGCATGTCGTCAAGCCGGCGCGCCGCCAGCTTCATCTGCTCGTATTCGACAAGACGCCGTACCAGTTCGGCGCGCGGGTCTTCGGCGTCCTCGCCTTCCGGCGCTTTCGGGCGCGGCAGCAGCATGCGCGACTTGATTTCGATCAGCATGGCGGCCATGACCAGATAATCGGCCGCCAGTTCGAGATTCTGCGCGCGCATCGCCTCAACGTAGGTGAGATATTGCTCGGTCAGCGGCGCCATCGGAATATCGAGAACGTTGATGTTCGCCTTGCGGATCAGATAGAGCAGCAGGTCGAGCGGGCCTTCAAAGGCTTCGAGCATCACCGCCATGGCGTCCGGCGGAATGTACAGATCGAGCGGCATCTGCTGCATCGGTTCGCCGTAAATGCGGGCGACCGGTTCGCCGGCCTCCGCCGGCGCGGCAAGGGCGGCGAAAGATGTCGCAGCCGGCGCTGCCGTGCGCATTTCCGGCGTTTCTGGGGCGTAAGCGTGTTCCTGCATGCCGCTTTCCGCTGTTCCTAAGCCGGATTCGGAATCAAAAGGCGTTGGGTTCACGTCAGCGCGAACAGGGAGAGGATAAACCGTTCAAGGGCATCGACCAGCGGCCAGACCGTCACGTCGAGTGCGCCCAAATAGAGGAGCGCGATGAGGATGAAAAATCCCCAGCGCTCGAGTTGGGCGAATTGGCTGGCCAGCGGTTCGGGCAGCAGACTGACGGCAATGCGTCCGCCATCGAGCGGCGGCAGGGGAAACAGGTTGAGCATCGCCAGCGACAGGTTGATACCGATGCCGACCTGGCACATCAGCGCCAGCGGCTGACTTAGCATGTTGTACGGGATCAGCGTGTCGAGCTTGAGCAATGCCGTCCAGCCCAGGGCCATCAACAGATTGACTGCCGGGCCGGCTGCGGCGACCCATAACATATCGCGCTTGGGGCAGCGCAGGCGGTGGATGCTGACCGGCACGGGTTTGGCCCAGCCGAACAGGATCGGGCTTTTGAACAGGGCGAGCAACAACGGCAGCAAAAGCGTGCCGATCGGGTCGATATGGCGCAGCGGGTTGAGGCTGATGCGTCCGGCCTGCCAGGCCGTCGGGTCGCCGAAATGGCGGGCGGCATAACCGTGCGCCGCCTCGTGCAGGGTAATGGCAAGAATGGCCGGCGGGGCGGCGACCAGAATGATTTGCAGGGTATCGGAAAGATTCATGGCGTTTTATTCTTCCGCGAGGGTCAAGCCAAACGGCGCAAGCGGCCCGCGCCCTGCACGCACAAGTTGTGGCGGCAAATGAGTCAGGTCGATTACCGTCGTCGGTTCGATGCCGCAATGGCCGCCGTCGAGCGTAAGATCAAGCGTCTCACCGATCCGGTCGTCGATTTCCCAACCTTCGGTCAATGGCGTTTCATCGCCTGGCAGCAGCAGGGTCGACGTCAAAAGCGGTTCGCCCAATTCGGCCAGCAGCCCCTGCGCAACTTTGTGATCCGGCACGCGCAGGCCGATCGTCTTGCGTTTAGGATGCAGCACACGGCGCGGCAGTTCGCGGCTGCCTTCGAGAATGAAAACGTAGCTGCCCGGCGTGGTCGCCTTGAGCAGGCGATACTGGGCATTGTCGACGCGCGCAAATTGGGCGATCTGCGACAAGTCGCGGCACATCAGCGTCAGGTGGTGGCGCTCGTCGAGCTGACGGAGCTGGCGGATGCGGTCCATTGCCGCTTTTTCGCCCAGGCAGCAGGCCAGCGCGTAGCAGGAATCGGTCGGGATCGCCACAACGCCGCCGGCGCGCAGCGTTTCGCCGGCCTGCGCCAGCAGGCGCGGTTGCGGATCGTCGGGATGAACCGTCAGATAGCGTCTCATCGGAAAAGCTCCCAAATAGGCGTCAGCCCGTCCGGCAAAGGGGCGATGCGTCCCAGATCGGTGAGACTTTCCCCTGCGCCGTGGAAATCCGAGCCGCAGGTGGCCGCCAAGCCGAGCGTCTCGGCCAGCCGGGCGCAGTGCGCAATATGTTCGCGCGGCATGGCGCCGGAGACGACTTCCAGCCCGCGCCCGCCGGAAGCCTTGAATTCCTTGAGCAGTTGCCGCAATGCGCTGCGCGTGAACTTGTAGCGCGTCGGATGCGCAATCGAGGCAAGGCCGCCGGCCCCATTGACCCAATCGACCGCATCCTGGAGCGACGGCCAGCGGTGTTCGACATAGCCGGGTTTGTCGGGGACCAGATAGGCTTCAAAAACGCTACGGATATCCTTGCATACGCCGCGTTCGACAAGGTGGCGGGCAAAGTGTGCGCGGCTGATCAGTCCGGGGTTGCCGGTGTGGCGCATGGCGCCTTCAAAACAACCGTCGAGGCCAATGGCGGCCAGTGCATCAGCCATGCGACGGGCGCGTTCGATACGGCCGTGATGAATCGAGGCCAGACCGGCGGTCAGCGCAGCGTTGTTTGCGTCAAAATCATGACCCAGCACGTGAACCTGGGCGCCCGACCATTCGATGGAAATCTCAACGCCATGAATGAAACGCAGGCCGTGCCGTTCCGCCTCTGCGCGCGCTTCAGGCAAACCATCCAGCGTATCGTGATCGGTCAGCGCAAGCAGGGTCACGCCGTTGTCCGCCGCGCGCCGGACAAGATCCGCGGGGGCAAGCAGGCCGTCAGAGGCGGTAGAGTGACAGTGAAGATCGACAACGAACATGGCAGGAAAGGGCTGGAAGAGGCAGGAAGAGGCAGGAAGAGGCAGGAAGAGGCAGGAAGAGGCGGAAAAACCGGGGAAAAACCGAAGGCGCGATGGTACCATATCCGGCGTTTTCACCCCGGCATATCCATTCATTCCAGCCTAATCCGGCGCGCCAGGACGGGCGCCGGAATGGCAGTGAAAAGGCGGTGAAAAGGCAGTAAAAAGGCGGCGGTGAGAAAGCAGCGGACGGGCGACAGTCAGACGGCAAAATGCCTAGCAGGCGCTGGAAGAGCGGCAGGGCGTGTGGTGGAACGTTACGTACCAACAGCTATCGATATCAAGGGGCAGAGTGTTTTTTCCTTCCATTAAAGACGAGACGGCTTTGAATGGGATGGAAACCTCGTTGGGGGCGGGTTATGCGCGGGACTATAAAAACTTTGTGGCAAAACAGAACTTATGTGTAGCCGTTCGTGAAAAGGCAACGCTATGAATCTTATTCTAAAGCCGCTTAAAAAAGCGCATATATCGGCATTCAAACTGGAAATGCAGGAAGCCTTTCAGAAAGGCTATGAAGCGAAATATGGCGCAAGCAAGGAAGCAGTGCTTCCAGAAAAAGATATTGACGATTCGCTCATCGCCGAAGGGGCGGAAGCTTACGAAGCCATTATTGATGGTCGGCGAGTTGGCGGGGCTATTGTCAGCATTCAAAGAGATCGTCGCCACAACCATCTTGACTTTCTATATGTAAAGACGGAATGCCAAAGCCGGGGCATAGGAAAGGATATTTGGAAAGCCCTTGAAGCCTTACATTCTGATACGCAGGTATGGGAAACGGTAACGCCTTACTTCGAGCAGCGGAATATTCATTTCTATGTCAATCAATGTGGCTTTCATATTGTGGAGTTTTTTAATAAGTATCATCTTTTTCCCAATATGATCACCGGTTTTACTACGGGCGATTGCATGTTTAGACTGGAAAAGCGAATGCGGGGCGAGGGTGATTAAATACCCGGTATTTCCTTGAGTGTACGTCCGTCTTACTTAACTCCTGACGGCACTTTACGGCAGATAATACGACCTTTACGACCTGCAGAGACCAAAGAACCGTCACAAAGGAGTTTTTCCATGGCGCTCATCATCACGCAGACGCGGGGTTTTACCGGCATCATCACATTGAATCACGATGAAAAACGCAATGCGCTCAGCGAAGCGTTCGTCTATGAAATCATTGCGGCGTTCAGGGATTTCCGCCGTCAGGAAGTACGCGCAATCATCCTGCGCGCCCGCCCGGGCGCACGGGTCTGGTCGGCCGGGCACGATATCAGCGAACTGCCCGGCGGCAAACGCGATCCGCTGGGCTGGAACGACCCGCTGCGTCTCTTGATCCGCACCATCCAGGAATATCCGGCGCCCGTCATCGGCATGATCGAGGGCAGCGTCTGGGGCGGCGCCTGCGAAGTCGCTATGGCCTGCGATATTCTCGTCATCACGCCGGATGTCACTTTTACGATCACGCCCGCCAAAATGGGCGTGCCCTACAACATTGGCGGCCTGCTGACCCTGCTTAACATGATTCCGCTGCCGATCGTCAAGGAGATGTTGTTTACCGCGCAGCCGCTGTCGTCCGACCAGGCCTTCAATTTCGGTATCGTCAATTATGTCAGGCCGGCTGATGAGATCGAAACCTTTGTCGAAAACATTGCTGTGCACATCGCCATGAATTCTCCGCTCAGCATCAGCGTCATGAAAAATACCTTGCATATGCTTTCTAGCGCCCATGCCGTGTCGCCCGAGTTGTTCGAGCGTATCCAGGGAATGCGGCGGATCGTTTATGACAGTGAGGACTATCAGGAAGGCATCCGCGCTTTCCGGGAAAAACGCAAGCCGAAATTTCCGGGGCGGTAGTCAAAATTCATTCAAATTGCCAGCGCCAAATTTAACCGCGGCAAAAGCGCATGAAAGGTTTTTTATTTTCCATCTTGGTGGCCGAGTGGCTTGACAGTATGTGGCGTTCACGACCAACGCGGCGGAGCAGCCTTTCTGCGAGACTCCAAAAACTTCTAATGTAATCTATTAAGTAATATCTATAATATATTGTTTTATAAATTTTTTATTTAAGGATATTTAACATGAATGTTCCCGCTGACCTGAAGTACACGCAAAGCCATGAATGGGTGCGCCTCGAAGCTGACGATACACTGACCATCGGCATTACCGACCACGCTCAGGAATTGCTGGGCGATCTCGTGTTCGTCGAATTGCCGGAAGTTGGTAAGGTACTGGCGGCCGGGCAGGAAGCCGCCGTCGTCGAATCGGTCAAGGCCGCTTCCGATGTATATGCGCCGGCGGCCGGCACGGTGGTCGAAATCAATACCGCCGTTAAGGATTCGCCGGAACTCATCAACCAGAATGCGTATACCGCCTGGTTATTCCGGCTAAAGCCGGACAACGCCGCGGATATCGACGCACTGCTGGATGCCGCGGCATACGCCCGTTCGGTAGAAGCTTGAGTACGCCGAGTGCACCGATGTCTCAACCCTGAAGCTGGCCGGTCTGACAAGGCAGCGATTGCTGCCGGCGAGGGCATCGGCAAGCGCGGACGGTATCTGACCGGCGAGCAATTCATCCGATTTAATCCGATCAGGCGTTTTCGCAGGCGCAATCCGATGCCCGAAAAGCGCGTTCGGTTTTTAGGGCATGGATGAAACATAATTGACCGAATGGCGCCAGGAGCAACGTTAAGGCAAAACGGCAGGGCGGAACGGGTAATTTAGAGTCAGGATGAAAACAGGCATCTCTTTCCGGAGGGCAGCCCCTTTTCTCATGGCGCTGTCACCGTTAGAATCCGCCGTTGATGAAATGCCGTCACGGTGGATTGCCCCTGACGGCCAAAATATTTTCAAAGGGCATTAACCATGCACATTCTGCTCGATCCCCAGATGTGGATCGCATTCCTGACCCTGACGGTGCTTGAACTGGTTTTGGGGATCGATAACATCATTTTCATTTCGATCCTCGTCGACAAGCTTCCGCGCGAAAAACGGGAACCCAGCCGAAGGCTCGGCCTGTTTATGGCCATGTTCATGCGTATCGGCCTCCTGCTCATTCTGTCCTGGATTGTCGGCGCGACCGAGCCGCTGTTTTCGCTTTTTGGCAAGGACTTTTCCGCGCGCGACATGATTCTCATCGGTGGCGGGATTTTTCTGCTCTGGAAAAGCACGCAAGAAATTCACCAGATGGTCGTCGGCGAGGAAGAGCATCTGGCCGACAATGCGGTGAAAGCCACGGTTTCGTCGGTGATCACGCAGATCATGATGATCGACCTGGTGTTTTCGCTCGATTCGATTATTACCGCCGTTGGCCTCGTCGATCACGTCGAGGTGATGATCGCCGCCGTTGTGGCATCCGTCGGCCTGATGATGCTCTTTGCCCGGATTATCGGTGAATTCGTCTCGGCCAATCCGACGATCAAGATGCTGGCCTTGTCTTTTCTGCTGATGGTTGGCCTGACGCTCATCGTCGACGGCTTTGGCGTTCACGTGCCTAAGGGTTACATCTATTTCTCCATGGCGTTCTCGCTGACGGTGGAAACGCTCAACCTGAGAATGCGTAAAAACCAAAAAAAACGGCAGCGCGATTAACGGTTATGCAGGCTGAACGAACAATCGCGTGCCCGGTCAGCTTTAGTCAGTGATTGGAGTTCACCAAAAAGCCGTTTTTCGCTATCGTGGACCACGATTTCAACTCCTGCCAATAGACAACCAAGAGCTTTCTGCCTTTTTCGCCCCCCTTGTTTCTCGGAGAAACCATGCGACTGTTTCATACCATTGTTTGCGCCTGCGCGATCCTGTCGTCGAGTGCGTTTGCCTCTGACGATTACATCCTCACGGTAGACACTGCAATTCTTGAACGTAACATTTCAAATTGCAGCGATTCGGTCCGGAAGAACAAGCAAGCTAGTATCGATGAACTGAAGAAGAAACCGCTCCGTGACTTTACCGTTTACCTGAGCGGGGCATTCATGACGAAATATGTCGAATTCTCGCGTACTCGTGAATGCTCGATTGGGCTGCTCGATAACGCGATTCTGCTTCTCGAGGCATATATGAAAACCGGTAGTAATCCGCTGCTAGCCAAGAACGATCTTGCCGTCGCGAAGTTGATGCGCGCATCCTTCTTCGAAGAAGGCAAACGGGAGGCTATCTACAACGAAGCGGACCGACTGATTGATCAGTACATCGCCGAGGAGGCGATCAAGCCGGATGAATCGATAGCAACGCCGTTCTACTTCGCTGCCCACTCCTACCTCGACGGAGCGGAGTTGACGAACGATGCAGACAAGATTGTCTTGCTGGAAAAGGCTCTCGCAATTGTCAAAAAAGGTATGGCCGCCGATATCGGCGAGGAAAGGAAGAAGTTGCTACGCGAACCTCAAGGAATTGCGCTGGGAAATATGGCGAAGTATTACAAGACGAAAGATGAAAGCAAATTCCGAAAAATTCTGGAACAGGCGACACAGGCTTTTATGGAGGGGTTTTCCTCAGGTGACAACCTTGCTGCTTACAATATCGCTGTAAACTATTCGCTTCTCGCCGATGCAGAGAACACAAAGAAATGGCTTATGGTAATCGAAGAAAAAAAGGCGTTGGACAAGCAAATTTGTCTTCAGGGGCTGCTTGCGGACCCGGATATGGCGTGGTTCAGAGCAAACCAGAATGATTGGCTTGTAACGTACTTCAGGCGCAATTGCATGTCGTTCATGCCGCCTATGCCGGCCAAATAGTTGCGCAACGAAATGCGTAGAAGGAAAAGGGGCTGAAGTTCAAGCCCCTTTTTCATGGATTTTCTATCGCTTGAGCCGTTTAGTCTGCGTAGCTGAATAATGAGACCGGACGGGTACGCAAGCAAGCCTGTGGCGCTTTGCTGGAGGCTGGTTGATGATATGAGTGCGTCTATGGCGCATGGCCAAGGTGTTGCCAAGAACATCCCAAAGCGGTTTGGCTCGGGTAGACTCCAACTTTTTCGATTCTGGCGATCAAAGTCATGGCGCAATACGTTATGAGTATGCTCCGCGTGAGCAAAGTCGTGCCGCCCAAGCGGCAGATTATTAAAGATATTTCCCTCTCCTTCTTCCCCGGCGCCAAAATCGGCCTGCTCGGCCTCAACGGCGCGGGCAAGTCGACCGTGCTGCGCATCATGGCCAACGAGGACAAAGAATACGACGGCGAGGTCCAGCATCTGGCCGGCATCAAAATCGGCTATTTGCCGCAGGAACCGCGCCTCGACCCGGAAAAAACCGTACGCGACGAAGTCGAGGGCGGCATGGGCGAAATCATCAATGCGCAGGCGCTGCTGGATCAGGTGTATGCCGCCTACGCCGAGCCGGACGCCGATTTCGACAAGCTCGCCGAAGAACAGGCGCGGCTCGAAGCGATCATCGCCGCGGCCGGCCCGGATACCGAAAACCAGATGGAAATTGCCGCCGATGCGTTGCGCCTGCCGCCTTGGGACGCCGCCATCAAACACCTTTCCGGCGGCGAAAAGCGCCGCGTTGCGCTCGCCAAACTGCTGCTTTCCAAACCCGACATGCTGCTGCTCGACGAGCCGACCAACCATCTGGACGCCGAATCGGTCGAATGGCTGGAGCAGTATCTCGTGCGCTTCCCAGGCACCGTCGTCGCCGTCACGCACGACCGCTACTTCCTCGACAACGCCGCCGAGTGGATTCTCGAACTCGACCGCGGCCACGGCATTCCCTGGAAGGGCAACTACTCCTCCTGGCTGGAACAGAAAGAAGCGCGGCTCGAACAGGAGCAGAAACAACTTGACGCGCACATGAAGGCGATGAAGCAGGAACTGGAATGGGTGCGCTCCAACCCCAAGGCGCGGCAGGCCAAGAGCAAGGCGCGCCTGGCCCGTTTTGAAGAAATGTCCAGCTACGAATACCAGGCGCGCAACGAAACGCAGGAAATTTTCATTCCCGTCGCCGAGCGATTGGGCGACAAGGTGATCGAATTCAAGGGCGTGAGCAAGGCCTTTGGCGACAGGTTGCTGATCGACAACCTGAGCTTTACCGTGCCGCCCGGCGCTATCGTCGGCATCATCGGCCCGAACGGCGCCGGCAAATCGACGTTGTTCCGCATGATTACCGGCGCGGAGCAGCCCGATAGCGGCAGTATCGAGATTGGCCCGACGGTTAAAATGGCCTACGTCGACCAGAGCCGCGAAAATCTGGCCGACGACAAAACCGTTTTTGAAGAACTGGCCGACGGGCGCGATATCCTGCAAATCGGCAAATTTGAAATGCCCAGCCGCGCCTACATCGGCCGCTTCAACTTCAAAGGCGCCGACCAGCAGAAAATCATCGGCAAACTCTCCGGCGGCGAGCGCGGCCGCCTGCACCTGGCGAAAACGCTGATGACCGGCGGCAACCTGCTGCTGCTCGACGAACCTTCCAACGACCTCGACGTGGAAACGCTGCGCGCGCTTGAAGACGCATTACTCGAATTTGCCGGCTGCGCCCTCGTCATCAGCCACGACCGCTGGTTTCTCGACCGCATCTGCACGCACATCCTCGCTGCCGAAGGCGAATCGCAATGGCGCTTCTTCACCGGCAACTACCAGGAATACGAAGAGGATAAGAAAAAACGGCTGGGCGAGGAGGGCGCAAAGCCCAAACGCATCCGCTATAAACCGATTGCGCGCTGATTGGCGATAAAAAACGCCTGCCTGCAAATCCGTGTAAACCGGGACATAAAACATAAAATACGCTGGAGCCCTTTAAATACGTGGGCTACAGCGCATCAAAAAACATAAACCAGAAAATAGCGTCTTCTCTAGGCAGAATACTGCGTCAGCCCCGCCTTGCCGCATTACTCATACTGCCTGCGGTAGCGCCTTGTCTTTTGGCAAAGTCGAGCGATAGCGACTCCCTTTGCCAAAATACGGCGTTGGCTTCGCCTTGCCGTATTACTCATACTGTCTGCGGCCCGCCGCCTTGTCTTTTGGCAAAATCAAGCCGCTATTTAAGCTTGCGAAGTTCTTTCTAAAATCCGTAAAAACAGGGCAGAAAATATAAATCGCCCTGAAGCCCTTTAAACACAAGGGCTACAGGGCATCAAAAAACATAAGCCGGAACACTATGCCCGGCCAACCCTCTGAAACCCGTGTATTTAGTGCATTTCCGGGCAATCTCCTCTAAAACCCGCATGGATAAAGGAACTCAGAGCATACTTCGCTGAGATGCCTTATTTACAAGGGCTTCAGAGCATCCCCCTTGGAGATGCCCTAAATATACGGACTAGCGAGCGCTCTTCTCTGAAACGCCCCAAATATGCGGGCTGGCGGGCAGCTATTCTGAAATGCCCGTGGATAAAGGCGCTCTGGGCAGACGCCTTGGAGATGCCCTAAATACGCGGGCTAGCGGGCAGGGCGTCCGGAGATGCCCTATTTACACGGGTTTGAGAGAGTGGGTCGGGCGCAGTGTTCCGGTTTATGTTTTGTGGTGCTTTGGAGCCCTTGTATTTAGGGAGTTTCAGGGCGTTTTATGTTTTCTGGCCTGTTTGCCCCCGTCGTTCGCCTGATTATTTTTCGGCGTCGATACCACCCAAAAAGCGATGCCCTGGAACCCTGACGGATAGGGCATCTCCGGGCATACTCCTCTGAAATGCCCGTGGATAAAGAATCTCCGGGTACCTATTATTCCCGTTACACATAAAAAAGGCAGCGACGTTTCTGTCGCTGCCTTTTTCGTTTCTGCGTCAGGCGTGCGCGTCAGGCTGGCGCGCACGTTGATACGCGCATTTACTCATCGTCCAGGCCGACGATCTTGTGTTTGGCGGCAAGCTGCTGCTGCGTGGCGGCCGGTACGGCGGCGTAGTGCGAGAAACGGATGCTGTAAGACCCCTGGCCGCCGGTCAGTGACTTGAGGCGTCCCTGGTAGTCGTCAAGCTCGGCGAGCGGCACTTTGCCGCTGAGCGAGACCGTTCCCGAACCGCGCGGTTGCGTGCCGGTAATTTGGCCGCGTTTGCCGGAAAGGTCGCCGGAAAGGTCGCCAACGGCCGTTTCCGGCGCGTCAATGTCAATGTTGACGATGGGTTCGAGGATGATCGGGCTGGCGGCGCGAACGGCTTCGATGACGGCTTTGCGGCCGGCCGTGAAAAAGGCGATGTCCTTGCTGTCCACTGGGTGCGATTTGCCATCATAGACAATGACGCGAATATCGGACACCGGGAAGCCCGCAACGATGCCGTCGGCAAGCGCCTGGCGCACGCCTTTTTCGACCGACGCCATGAAGACGCCGGGGATGGCGCCGCCCTTGACCTCGTCGACGAATTCAAAGCTTTCGCCGCGCGGCAGCGGTTCGACACGCAGCATGACTTCGCCAAACTGGCCGGCGCCGCCCGTCTGTTTCTTATGGCGGCAATGCCCCGACGCCTTGCCGGTGATCGTTTCCCGATAGTCAATCTGCGGCGGCTTGGTTGCCAGCTCAAGCTTGTACTGTTGCGCCATGCGGGCAAGCTTGGCGCGCAGGTGCATTTCACCCAGGCCACGGATGACGGTTTCGTTGGTCGTTACGTGGCGTTCAACCGTAAAACAGGGGTCTTCGATCTCGAGTTTGTGCAGCACGTCAAACAGACGCTGTTCGTCGGATTTCTTCTTGGTTTCCACCGCAAGGCCCTGCATCGGCTGAGGAAATGCCAACGGCTTCAAGTGGATATTGTCCTCATCGTGGGAGTCGTGCAGGACGCTGTCGAATTCGATTTCCTCGACCTTGGAAATGGCGCCGATATCGCCCGGTTGCAATTGGTCGGTTTCGATGTGCTCTTTGCCGAGCAGGCGGTACAGGTGGCTGATCTTGAATGCACGCTTGGCGTTGCCAACAAAGAGTTGGGTGTCTTTTTTGAGCGTGCCCTGATGAACCCGGAAGACGCTGAGCTTGCCGACGAACGGGTCGCTGACGACTTTGAAAACGTGCGCCAGTATGTGTTTACCGGCTTCTGGAGAGACTTCGAACGGGGTGGCGTTTTCATCGTCGGCCGCCCCTTTATAGAACGGTGGCGGGTTAGCTTCGGCTGGCGTCGGCGCCAGTTTGGCGAGTACGTCGAGCAATTGCGGAACGCCGGCGCCCGTCTTGGCGGAAACAAACAGAATGGGAATCAGATGGCCTTCCCGCAAGGCTTTCTCAAAGGGCGCGCGCAGGGTTTCTGGCGCCGGGTCGGCGCCGTCTTCAAGGTATTTGGCGAGCAAATCCTCGTCTTCTTCGACGATCTGGTCGATGAGTGCACGATGCGCATCGGCGACCGATTCGAAGTCGCTTTCGCCGCTGGTATTCGATAGGACGTCGATAGCAGCCTGTCCGTGTTGGGCCGGCAGGTCGAGAACCATGCACTCGTGGCCAAAGCGTTCCCGGATGTCACCGAGCAACTTGGGCAGATCGACATTGTCGGCGTCGATTTTGTTGATGACGATCATGCGGCAGAGTTTGCGCGCTGCGGCCAGCTTCATCATGCGTTCGGTCATCAGTTCAATGCCGGATTGGGCGTTGATGACGATCAATGCGGTATCGACGGCGGCCAGGGCACCAATCGCCTGTGCAGCGAAGTCTGGATATCCCGGCGTGTCGATCAGATGGATCGGTGTCTCAAGCCACTGGGTGCTGGCGATTGCGGAGTTGATCGAATACCCCAGTTCTTTTTCTTGTGGATCAAAGTCGCAGACGGTGTTGCCCTTTTCAATGGAGCCGCGTGTGGTGATGGCTCCGGTTGTGGCGAGCAGCGTTTCGACGAGCGTTGTTTTGCCCGCTGCGCCGTGGCCGACTAAAGCTACAGTACGAGGGGTCATTTGTCCCATGTTGTCTCCCAATGATGTATGTCGAATACGCTTTATCGCCGGCAAACCCGATGCCAGACGAAGAAAGCCCCTGACTACTCCGGATGCGGTACAACGCGAGGCATTCTACACTTTGTCGCTATAGACGGAAGCCTCGGATGAACCCATCATCGGGGCCGACTAGATAGGAAAAGCGCGCCAATGTTGACGAATTGTCATCAAACCACGTTCCATGCAGGGATTTATCACATCGAACGTTGACCACGGTGAGGTTTGGGAACGATAATCCAAACCCATTGTTTTATGCGCCGGCGCAGTATGCGGCGAAAAGCAATTAAAGGGAGCCATTTTTTAACATCGCATGAGGTAGATTCATGGAACATCTAGACTGGGGTCTTGAGATGACCGTTCTCGGCATGGGGCTGGTCTTTGCCATGCTGGCGTTGTTGTGGTTGATACTGACGATTGTGCTTAAGTTCGACAAAGAAGAAGTCGAAGAAGAAGCATCTGCGGCGAGCGACGATGCGGCGGACGATGATGCCGCTGCGGAAGTCGAAGCAGCGCCCGTGGCTGTGATTGGCACGCCGCCACCGTCAGGATCAGAAGACATCGTCGCGGTCATTGCCTTGGCTGTGGCGAAGCACAGAGCGCAAGGCGTGCCGGCGAGCCTAGCGGCAGTAATCACCATTGCTGCTATCGAGCACCGTAAGGCAGTGGGGCGTGGCGGTCCTGTTGCCCGCAGTTTCTGGCCCGGAACGCAGCCGATCCGGTGGACGGCTGAAGCGCGTGCGCGGGCGCGGCAGACTAATAACTGGAATTAATCCCCTCAACTCACTCATCAATAAAGGATAAACACCATGCGACGCTATACACTGAACATAAGTGGGAAGGACTACGT
>CALHZD010000148.1 GCA_938040985.1 uncultured Propionivibrio sp. | reverse complement strand
CCATGAGTAAAAAGCGCGTTCTCACCGGCATCACCACGACCGGCATCCCGCATCTGGGCAATTATGTGGGTGCGGTTCGCCCGGCCATTCAGGCTGCCCGCGATGAAGACACCGAGTCCTTTTTCTTTCTCGCCGATTACCACGGCATCATCAAGTGCCACGATCCGGCCATGATCCACGCCTCGACCCAGGCGGTCGCCGCGACATGGCTTTCCTGCGGCCTTGACCCTGAACGCACGACGTTTTACCGGCAGAGCGACATTCCCGAAATCATGGAGCTAAACTGGATTCTGACCTGCATCACCTCCAAGGGGCTGATGAACCGCGCGCACGCTTACAAGGCGGCGGTGCAGGATCAGAATGCGGAAGGCGGCGGCGACCACGACCAGGCCATCGAGATGGGGCTGTACAGCTATCCGATTCTGATGAGCGCCGATATTTTGATGTTCAACGCCAATGAAGTGCCCGTCGGGCGCGACCAGATCCAGCACCTTGAGATGGCGCGGGATATTGCCACCCGCTTCAATTCGCGCTTCAAGCCCTTGTTTACCCTGCCGGAAGCGAAGGTCGATGAGAACGTCGAGCTGCTCGTCGGCCTCGATGGGCGCAAGATGAGCAAGTCCTACGGCAACACCATTCCGCTGTGGGAAAACGACAAGAAAACCCAGAAGGCGGTCAACAAGATCATCACCAACCTGAAGGAGCCGGGCGAACCCAAGTATCCCGGCGAAAGCCCGCTGTTCGAGATTTACAAAGCGTTCACCACGCCGGCCGAAAATGCCGAATTCACCCGGCTGCTGGCCGACGGCCTGGCCTGGGGCGAGGCCAAGAAACTCTTGGCCGCCCGCATCAACGCCGAACTGGCCGAACCGCGCGAGCGCTACGCCGCACTCACCGCCCGCCCGGCGCAAATCGAGGACATCCTTCAGGCCGGCGCGCAGAAGGCGCGGCAAAAAGCCCGCGGATTCCTCGACCAGGTGCGCGAGGCCGTCGGCATCCGGCCGCTGAAATAGCCGGAGACTGGAGAACGACTGATGGCGGTTGATGGCGGCTGATAGCAATTCATGGCAGCCAGCTGCAACCGCCGCGCCACGACACACTTGCCGCAATTACCGCGCGAGGCACTGCTGTAGCCCGCGTATTTAGGGCGTTTTCGGTCACTTTCCCCGGAAGCCCGCGTACTCTGAAATAGCGGCTTCCTTCGCCAAAATACTGCGTTGGCTCGCCTTGCCGTACTGGTGTGTACTGTCAGCGGCTCGCCGCCTTGTCTTTTGGCAAAGTCGAGCCGCTATAAATTTTCTGGTTTTTAAAAAGGGCTGCCCGCAACCCCGTGTGGATAGGGCGTTTCCGGGCAGGTGCCTCTGAAACGCCCTATTTATAAGGGCTTCAGGGCAGCAGCAGTTGCGTGGCCACCCGCTTATTTTTTGGGCATCTCCTAGACTTGTTTGGCGCGATTTCCATCTTTGCTTTCCAGCGCTATCCAATAACGCTCGCTTCCTTCACGCACGTCTTCCAGCACCCCGCCATTTGCCAGAATCACCGCCCGGCTAGCGGGGTTGCCAACGTGGCAGATCACCAGCACGCGTTTGATATTTCTGGAAATAGCAAAACTGAAAGCCTGCTTTAACATGGCTTTGGCGTAGCCTTTATTTCTTTCGGTCGGGCGAACCGAGTAGCCGATATGACCGCCAAACTGCAAGAGATGATCATTGAGCGCCAGACGAAGGTTGAGAAAGCCGACCGCCTTTTTCCCTTCAAAACCAATAAGTTGAATAGCCGGCACCCAACCGTCGGGGAGATTTAAACCCAGCTCGCCATCCTGCACGCCCTTCAGCCAGGTTTCATAACAAAAATTGCCAGGATCCCAGAAGCCGCCATCATGGGCAGACTGGCTCTGTTCAAACTCAGCCACCAACGCCAAAACAGCTGCTTTATCCGCCAGGGTCGGTCGTCGTAATTTCATCATTCCATCCTTTGTTGTATGCCCCCTCGCAAACCCGCGTCAACAGGGCGTTTCCGGGCAGGCGCCTCTGTAACCCTTATAAATAAAGGGCTTCAGAGCATCCCCTTCGGAGATGCCCTAAATACATGGGGTTCAGGGCACCTTCAGCTTAGGCGCCGTCAATGAATGTGTATCCGTGTGTATAATACAATCATGGACAGCAGGACGCTCATCAAATTAATCAAAGCGGATGGCTGGTATCTGGTGCATACGGTCGGCTCGCATCAGCAGTACAGACACCCGACCAAACCCGGCAAGGTTACGGTTCCGCATCCCAGAAAAGACCTGGGGAAAGAAACCCTCAAAAGCATATTCAAGCAGGCTGGCCTATAGCGCCAGTGCGCAAGGAGCAAGGCATGTTATATCCCGTTTATATTTATCCCGGCGACGCCAATACCGCGCACGGCATCGTTTTTCCCGATTTCCCGGGCTGCCATGCCGCGGCGGACGAATGGGAACACATCCCCGCCATGTGCCAGGAAGCGGTGGAGGCGCACTTTGCAGGCGAACCTGCCACGGCGGTGCCTGCGCCCAGCCCGCTGTCCGGGCTGCAAAATAACCCGGAATATACCGGCGGTGTGTGGATGCTGGCCGATATTGACCTGGGCAAATTGCAATCGGCGCCCGTGCGCCTGAATATTAGCCTGCCGGCGAACCTGGTGCGCCAGATTGACGGGTACGTGAATAAAAACGGCATGACCCGCAGCGGCTTTCTGGCCAAAGCGGCAAGCATGGCCATGGCCGATTAATTTCTGCCCTGCGGCGAGGCACTCACGAGGGCACACCGGGGATCCGCGTGGATAGGGCATCTCCAGCCACCTACCTCTAAAACCCTCGTAGATAAAGGGCTTCCGGTCAGGTGACTCTGGAAGCCTTATAAATAAAGGGCTTCGGGGTAGGTGTGCCGGAGATGCCCTAAATACGCGGGCTAGCGGGCAGGCGTTCTGAGATACTTTAAATATAGGAATTGCCAAGGCCTGCGCGCTGACCTTCCCCAAGAAACGTCTCTTAATGCCGTTGCGCTGAGCGGCAGCGCGCCCCGCTGACTTTCTTTGCCTCGCCAAAG
>CALHZD010000147.1 GCA_938040985.1 uncultured Propionivibrio sp. | reverse complement strand
GTTCTTGTTTTTGCTCCTCATCTCAAGAAGTTGGCATGTGTTGGGTACTTGCTTGCGTACTAAGAATGCACTAAAAAATTAACTGTGCTCCTCCACAAGTTGTACTTGCCAAAAACGCTTGTAGAAGAGAAAGACGTTGGTAAATAAAAACGGTAAAAATTATAATAATCAATACCTTGATGCAAGTCTGTCGATTAATAAGTGTGGCGGTAAACATAAGCTTACCTGTGCAAAATGATTTGCCCCAGCCTTGCCTTTAATGTTCTGTAATGCATAGGCCGTGAAAAATACGCTAAATCTTTAAACAAAAAAATAGCTTGACAAAGTTTCTGAATTTATAGGCCAAGCTATTGTTGATTCGTCATTTATGGAGTGCTGGCCAAATTTCATGCTTTTTTGAGACGTTTGGCGCTAAAGGACAAGACTCATGCTTAAGGTCTCATTCTTTATAGCAAAAGAATCCTTTATAAACCGTCTCTTATTCTCCTTTTTTCAGCACATGATGGTACTTCAGAAGCCTTTCCATTCCGCTCAATTCGGGCATTTTCCGGCAAGCCGGCCGAAAACCCGCATAGACACTGGGCTTGCGGATAGGCACGCCGGAAACCCGCATAAGCACTGGGCTGGTAAGCAGCCCCTCAGGAGATGCCCGTTTTACGCGGGCTGCGGGACAGGGGGTGTTGCGGGTTTTCGGTCGCGGCGGCTGTGCCTCGGACGGTAATGCTTCACCCCGGCGCAGAGCGCCAATACATTTAGGTTATTTATTTTCGGGACGGGTCTGGGTGGCTGCGTTAGCGAGATGGCGGCGGATGGTTTTCGGGCTGCATTCATACTGGGCTGCAAGTTGTGCGACAGTCTATTTACGTCGCGGTAAAGCTGCCGGGGGTGTCAGGTTCAAGGCGTTTTTCTGACCGAAACCGGCGCTTGCGACTACCGATCACACTATTGCGGCATTGCGCTATTGCTGACGTCTCGCCAGCCCAGTGTTTACGGGCGCTCCAGACCTGCCTGTCCGATCACGGCGCGCCGTTTTTCTTAGAACCTGGCTTGCCGGGCAGGTTTGGCAGAGTGCTGATGACGCAGCTATCACCGCAGTATGTTCTTTTAATGGGGTAGGTTTTTAATCTGTTTTGAGAGGCAGAATTGAGAGACAAGAAGGGCGCATTTTTCGCGTTCAGAAGTTTTTTGCTCCCGGGAGCTTTACAGCGTAAGGCCCCCAGAGATGTTCAGCATGAGTTTTGTTGATTACCAAAAAATGATGCTACAACCGTCCCTAAATTATGAGAAATAACTTTCGCCAAATTCTTTTTCACTGGTTTTTGGCACCAGATACAGCCGACGGATGGGCATTAGTCTGCATTCAATCAAGCGCCTATCTCTGTCATTTACTCTTTGCATTTTTCGTATTTTTTTCTTTATTAGCTGGTAACGAGGCTTTAGTTTCTTTTTTTTCAAACTCAAAGCCGATTTTACCGTCAGTGCCGCGTACTAGATACGCAGAAAATTTCCGTCGTGTACGTGCGGAAACAAAATTCTTGAGTAAATCGGTACGCCCGGTTGTAAGTAGTTTATGCATTTGTTCGGGAGCAATAGGTTGTTGCAAGATGACTTTCCCTGAGCGGAAATCACATGTCCGGTTTTTTCCTATCGATTTTTCGCAAACGTAAGCTGTGCCGTACTCGAATATATTGGCATTACATTTGGGGCATATACCGAGACTTGTCTGGCCAGAAAAATCAACAGGTTCGGCATTTTCATCGTCTTTGTTGCCGGTTTGCCCAAAATCAAATTCCGGTACGTTATCGGCATTCAAGCGAATTGTGGCGTTGAACGGTCGTCCCATCTTGTTGCGAAAACCGGTCAATGGACCCACAACGCGCGCAGTGATCAGTGTTTCAATTTCATCAGGCTCGAACTGACGCCCGGCGACAATTTTCCACAACGCAAAATCACATTTCTGGCACTGAAACTTCTTGTATGTTTCTTTGATGTGTCCGCCGCATTTAGGACATGGCGCCCTCAGTTCCCCGAAATCTCCGGGAATCGTATCGCTGTCGTAGGTTTTAGCACGTTCAACGATCAATTCGGTCATCGCAGAGATTTCTTTCATGAACGCTGGGCGCGACATTTCGCCGCGTTCCATGCGCGCAAGCTTATATTCCCATTCTCCAGTCAATTCGGCAGCTGTCAGTTCCGGAATACCCAGGCCATTAAGCAAAGTCATCAACGAGAATGCTTTAGCTGTTGGCTGTAATTCCCGACCTTCACGTTGAACATATTGTTCGATTAGTAAGTTCTCGATAATTTGAGCGCGTGTTGCCGGGGTGCCCAGTCCGCGCCCCGCCATGGCGGCTTTCAGTTCTTCATCATCGACTGTTTTGCCCGCGCCTTCCATGGCCGAAAGTAAGGTGGCCTCAGAATAACGGGCGGGCGGGCGCGTTTGATTTGAGTGAATACAAACTTCGTTAGTGCGTACGATTTCCTTAGCCTTAACCGGGACTAGGCTACCGTCCTCCCCTTCCTGACGATCCCGACCATAAACCGTGAGCCAACCGGGCGTAACCAATACTTTGCCTTCGCTTTTAAACGGTTCGCCTTCTACGCGGGTAATCCGGGTTGTCAGCAGATACTCGGCTGCTGGATAAAAAACTGCAAGAAAACGTTTGACGACGAGGTCATAGAGTTTTTGTTCTGGTTCAGAAAGGTGTTTAGGCGCTTGGGTCGTCGGAATGATGGCAAAGTGGTCGGAAATTTTTGCATTATTGAAGATACGTTTGTTGGGCACCACCCAATTTCGCGCCAGAATCTGGTGTGCAAAAGGTGCATAGCGAGCAATCAATGCCTCGTCATGGCTTTTACCAACGCCTTCTCCGGTAAGCGTCGCCAGCGTATTTTTGACGGTTGGCAAATAATCTTCGGGTAAAGCGCGTGAATCCGTACGCGGATAGGTTAGTACCTTGTGTTTTTCATACAAGGCTTGCGCCAGCGCCAGTGTTGATTTGGCGGAGAAGCCGAAGCGACCATTCGCGTCACGTTGTAAACTGGTCAGATCGTAAAGCAATGGCGAGAGCTGGGTCGATGGCTTGGATTCTTCGCTAACCTGACCAGATTTGCCCTCACATTTCTTTTGCAGAGCAAGAGCTTGGGCCTCATCCCACAAGCGGTCGGCGCGCGCATGTTCGTCGTTTTCCTTACCCTTAAATGCCTCGGAAAACCATTTCCCTCGGTATTCGCCGGCCAGGCAAACAAAGGCCGCTTCAACTTCCCAATAAGCACGTGGCTTGAACTTACGGATTTTTGCCTCGCGGTCAACCAATAGCGCCAACGTCGGCGTCTGTACGCGACCAACCGTCGTCAAATGAAAACCACCTGTTTTTGAGTTGAAAGCCGTCATGGCACGAGTGCCGTTGATACCGACCAGCCAGTCGGCCTCAGAGCGGCAAACAGCCGCATCCGCCAGTCCGCGCATATCAGCGCCCGGACGTAATCTAGAGAACCCGTCGCGGATCGATTGCTGCGTCATGGACTGTAGCCAAAGCCGTTCGACAGGCTTGTTTGTTTTGCTATAGCGGACGATATAGTTAAAAATTAGCTCGCCTTCGCGGCCTGCGTCACAGGCGTTGACGAGGCTCGTTACATCTTTGCGCTTGATCAGTTTGATGAGCAGTTTAAGCCGGGATTCCGTTTTATCGATCGGTTTGAGATCAAAATGCGGCGGAATGACTGGCAAATGAGCAAAAGACCATTTACCGCGCTTGACCTCATAATTTTCTGGGCAAACCAGTTCGAGCAAATGGCCGACCGCCGAACAGATGACCGCCGTCTCGCTTTCATAATAATCGTCGCGTTTAGTGAATCCACCGAGTGCTCGGGCGATATCGCTGGCAACTGAAGGTTTTTCAGCGATAATCAGTTTTTTAGTCATGGCGTAAAGCTGCTACACAAGAAAATATAGGATGCCTTCATTATCTGCCGGCACAAACAGACCGCATAATAAGAGCGGACAATAGCGATTGGCAAGCGCTAGAAAATCTGGGGTTTTTGAATTGCTGGCTTTACGTAGGCTTCTATAAAACCAGAGAATAGCAGCGCATATTTACACAACGTTTACACGGATTCTCTGCCCGTTTAGAAAAGCGCCACTATGCTGATATGCGCTGAAATCGTCCGCCGGGCAGATTGGCGAGACGGCCATCGAGTTCGAGCTGTAACAATTGTTGCGAAAGTATTTCGATAGACAAGCCACTCCGCGCAGCCAGTTCATCAATGCTGCATGGGTCAAAGCCAATCAGCGCCAGCAGTTCATCTGTATCTGTCCGTGTTTCCTGAACCGTAGCTGTAACCGAAGGCGCCGGAGGAGAGAAAGCGCTTGCTTGGTCTTTTTCGCTGTACTGATCATGCCAATCCAGCTCTTCCAAGATATCCTGCACCGTTTCGACAAGCTTTGCGCCTTGTTTGATGAGTTTATGGCAACCGCGCGCTTGCGGTGAATGGATCGAGCCGGGAATAGAAAAAACCTCTTTGCCTTGTTCGCCTGCCAGACGGGCAGTGATTAATGAGCCGCTCTCGGCCGCGGCTTCGACGACAAGTACGCCGCGCGCCAAGCCGGAAATCAGGCGATTACGGCGAGGAAAATTGTAAGCTACAGCGGGCGTTCCCAAGGGAAATTCGGAGATGATGCATCCTTGTTTGACAATCTTGCGAGCAAGATCAAGGTTGCGCGCCGGATAAATGCGGTCGATTCCCGTGCCGATGACCGCAATCGTGTCTCCCTGAACAGAAAGCGCGGCCTGGTGTGCTGCCGTATCGATACCCAGTGCGAGACCGCTGACAATAATCAGTCCTGACTGTGCCAAAGCGGCAGAAAAATTCTCTGCATTTTTGATTCCTTGCGGCGTCGGGTTGCGGCTGCCCACAATCGCCAATGCTGGGCGTTGCAGCAAGTCCAGCCGACCACGTACATAAATCAGTGTTGGCGGATCGGCAATGTCAAGCAGTGCGCGGGGGTAGGCAGTATCGGCCAGCGTCACAATATGTTGGTCAGACGCTTGCGCCCACTGGCGAGCGGCGGCAACTGCCTGGCTATTATCGGCTTCAAGCAGCAGGCGGGCGGTTTTGCCGCCGACGGCACAACGCAAAGCATCGTACCCGGCAGAAAAAACCGCCTCCGGCAACCCGAAGGCGGTGAGAAGTTTACGCTGTGATTCGCCGCCGACGCCAGGTATGAGCGTTAAGCGCAGCCAAGCGTCCAGCGACGAGTCCTCAACAAGCGTCATCGACGCACAGAATCCATAAAACAGCGCTGATTACGGCGTTCTGACAAAATCGTTCTGTTCGATAATGCCATCAGACTGCATTACCAGCGCATACGAGATGTGTGCAAATGTACGGAAAATAAAGATTAATCCAGTTCGCGTTGCCGGAATCTGAACGCTGACTTTATCGTCGTTTTCATCGCGCTCAGTAAAGGTCAGATTACGTTCGAGCGCCAGTACATGACCAATTTCCAGGCCGTCGCGCGCGCCGCGGTTGATGGCAATGATCGAACCTTGTCCGCCCGTGCCCACGCCGCCATAAACAGAAATGATACGGCCTTCAATCTGCACATCCGGCCGGTGCGGAACATAGTCAATAAATGGTGGCTTGGTTGCCGGCGCGAGGCGATCACTGACGCCGATTTCCTGTTTGGCGGTCTGAATTTCAAGCGTTGCCGGCTCGCCGGGACGTACCTGCTTTGCCGTGCCCAGATGGAATGCTTCGTAGCCAAGTACGGTTTTTCCATCTGCTGGATCAAATAGCGGCCGGCCTCTGCGGTAAACATTCCACATTGCCGTGTCCGGATCGATATTGTTGGCGTAAACCAGATCGCCGTTACCGACAATGACGTGCTCATTCTGGGTGGCAATGATACGCGGCGCATTGGTGAGCTTGTCGATTTCGTCAGCCTCGACGACCAGCGGTGCGGCTAAGAACGGTTCGATGACGTGTGCCGGAATGGGCGGAATTGCCCCCGAATCGTTGGGTGTTTCATAAATTTTTGGTCTTAACTTAACCGTTTCCCTGCGCAGATACGGTCTGCCGGAAGCATCTCGACTCAGAATGATGACATCCCCCGGATAGATACGATGTGGGTTGCGGATCTGTTTACGGTTCATCCGCCAGATTTCCGGCCAGCGCCAAGGGTGTTTAAGGAATTTCGCAGAAATATCCCATAATGTATCGCCCTTAACGACAACGTATCGTTGGGGCGCCGCTTTGGCGAGTTCGATCGGTTTGTTAGCCGGTTCGGCTGGTTTTCCCTGAGCTACGCACAGTGTGGCGGTCGCAGCGAGCAGGAGCGCAGATATAATGCGGCGTATCATCGTGTTATCCTCACTAGACAATCGGCAATATCTTGAAAACCCTCAATGCCTTTATTCGCCAGCCCATTCCTTTGAAGTTTCCCCTTTTGAACAAATGCCTATGAAATTTTCGGCGATTTTTGGGGAGATTCAGGTGGAAATCTGGAATCCGGCAAATATGGCAGATGTCATTCTTAGATATTCCATTGGATTCTGCACGCAATTATTTATTTGAGCAAGCTTTTTATATGGCCTTACTTCCCATTCTTCGTTTTCCCAATCCCCGGCTCAAGAAAATCGCAGCGCCCATAACGCATTTTGACGAGGTGCTTCGCCGCCTCGCAGAAGATATGGCCGAGACGATGTACGAAGCGCCGGGTATTGGCCTCGCGGCAACGCAGGTCGACGTGCATCAGCAGCTTATTGTCATTGATGTTTCCGAAACGCGGGACCAGCTTCAGGTGTTCATCAACCCCGAGATTCTTTCCAGCGAGGGCGAACAGATCGGCGAGGAAGGCTGCCTGTCGATCCCCGGTGTGTACGAACAGGTCAAACGCGCCGAACACATTGTTGTTCGCTATTTTGACCTCGACGGTCAGGCGCGGACGCTGGCGGCCGATGGTCTGCTTGCGGTCTGCATCCAGCATGAGATCGATCATCTGAAAGGCATCCTATTCATTGAACGCCTCTCGCCGCTCAAACTCGGGCGCATCAAAACCAGATTGGCTAAACAGGCGCGAATTACCGCATGAAGCTGATTTTTGCCGGTACACCAGAATTCTCGGCGCATGCGCTGCGCGCTATCGAGGCTGCTGGGTACCAGATCGCACTGGTGCTGACCCAGCCAGACCGACCGTCCGGTCGAGGAATGGCCGTGCAGGCCTCGCCGGTCAAGCGCTTTGCACTTGAACAGGGCATCGAGGTTTTCCAGCCGGTGAGTCTGCGCGATACCGCTGCGCAGGAGCGGCTCCGTGCCGTGGGCGCCGACGTTATGGTGGTTGCCGCCTATGGGCTGATTCTGCCGCAAGCCGTGCTTGACATTCCGCATTTCGGCTGCCTCAACATTCACGCTTCGCTACTGCCGCGCTGGCGTGGCGCAGCACCCATTCAGCGCGCGATTCTTGCCGGCGATACAAAAACCGGCGTTTGCATCATGCAGATGGAAGCCGGCCTGGATACCGGCCCGGTGCTGCTTTCGGAGGCTTTGACCATTGCGCCGGATGATACTGCCGGCAGTCTGCATGACCGTCTGGCCGATCTGGGCGGGCGTCTGATCGTCGATGCCTTGGCGCATTTACCTATGGCAATGCAGCCGCAGTCCGGACACGGTGTGACCTATGCCGCCAAGCTGGAAAAGTCAGAGGCTGTGCTTAATTGGCGTCTGCCCGCCGTAGAACTTGCCCGCCAGGTGCGCGCCTTTAATCCGTTTCCCGGTGCGCTGACGCATCTGGACGGCGTTCCGATCAAGATTTGGCGCGCAGAAGTCCGCGCTGCGGTGGATGTGGCGGAATGTGACCAAGGCAGCAGTCATGGGGCGGCGCCTGGCACGGTGCTGTCCGCCGATAAGGAAAACGGCATCCTCGTGGCTTGCGGCGAAGGCGCGTTGTGTTTGCTGGCGCTGCAAAAGGCCGGCGCAAAACGCCTGTCCGCCGCCCAGTTTCTAGCCGGGACGCCGGTAGCGCGCGGCGCAGTATTTTCGTCGCCCGCTCTGTCATGAGCTGTCTTCCGAATCCCTTGAATTTTTGATATTTCCCCCCATTTTCTGACAGGTGCGGCAGATTCCGCCGCTTGAACGACGGAGAAAAACACATGTTTGGCAACTGGCTGAAAACCTCGATCCTGATGGCGGCGATCATGGCGCTGTTTGGCATCATCGGTGGTTATGTCGGCGGCTCGCAGGGCATGCTGATGGCGCTGCTGTTCGGCGGCGTGGCGAATATTTTTGCTTACTGGTTTTCCGACAAAATGGTGTTGCGTATGTACAACGCCCAGGAAGTCGATGAAGCCTCGGCGCCGCAGTTTTACGGCATCGTGCGCGAACTTGCTCATAACGCCGGATTACCGATGCCGCGTGTTTACCTGATCAACGAAGCGCAGCCCAATGCTTTTGCCACGGGCCGCAATCCTGAGCATGCTGCGGTGGCGGCGACGACCGGCATCCTCCAGCTGCTCTCGGCACGTGAGCTGCGCGGTGTCATGGCGCATGAACTGGCGCACGTCCGCCACCGCGACATTTTGATCTCGACGATTGCCGCAACAATGGCTGGCGCGATCTCAGCGCTGGCCAACTTCGCCATGTTCTTTGGCGGGCGTGATTCCGAAGGACGCCCGGCCAATCCACTGGCCGGCATCCTGGTGGCATTGCTTGCGCCGATGGCGGCGAGCCTGATTCAGATGGCGATTTCGCGCGCCCGCGAATTCGAGGCCGACCGCGGTGGCGCGGAAATCAGCGGCGACCCCAATGCTCTGGCCGACGCGCTGGCCAAGATCGATGCCTATGCCCGGAATATTCCCATGCCGACGGCTGAAGAGCACCCCGCGACGGCGCAGATGATGATCATGAATCCGCTCTCCGGCGGCGGCATCGACGGGCTGTTCCGCACCCACCCGGCGACGGAAGAGCGCATCGCCCGTTTGCGGGCGATGGCGGCCGGCGGCCACTGAGGGGCGCGCCGGAGCCCGCATGGATAAAGGAACTCAGAGCATACCCCGCTGAAACGCCCTGTTTAAAAGGGCTTCAGAGTACCCCTCTTGGAGATGCCCTATCTACGCGGGGTTCAGAGGGTTGGTTGGGCATAGCGTTCTGATTTATGTTTTTTGATGCCCTGGGCCCCGCGTATTTAGGGGGCTCCAGGGCATTTTATGTTTTCTGGCTTGTTTGCAAGGATTTCGGGGCAGGGTGTTCAATGATGTCCTGTTTACGCGGACTAGCGTGCGGCCCTTCTGAAACGCCCGTGGATAAATGACTTCAGGATAGGCGCTCGAAGATGCTCTATTTACACGGTTTGAGAAAGTTGGTCGGGCGCAGCGCTTCGGTTTATGTTTTTTTGATGTTTTGGAGCCCTTGTATTTAGGGCGTTTCAGCGTGTTTTATATTTTCTGACCTGTTTGCAAGGGTTTCAGGGTGAGATGTTCGTTGATGCCCTAAAACTAAAAAAACGAGAATCGCCGCAGCCTGCGCGCTGACTTCCACCCACGGAACTCCTCTTGATG
>CALHZD010000146.1 GCA_938040985.1 uncultured Propionivibrio sp. | reverse complement strand
AACGCCACGGCACGGGCATGCTGATCGCCCTGCGCGAGTGGGAAATCGGCGCGTTTAACGCCCTGCGCCGCTAAGCCTCAGCCCAATGCAGGTGGCGCATTACCCGCTCGGGTGGACAAGCCCTCATCTCCGATGAGGGTACGCTGAAGCCCTTGTCAACAGGGTGTTTCCGGGAAGGCACCCGGAAACCCGCGCCAGTTGGGCATTTCCGAAGGGGTGCGCTGAGGCACTTGTAAACAGTGCTGCTCCAGGCGTGTGTCCGAAAGCCCGTGTTAGTCGGGCATCTCCGAAAGGGTGCTCTGGAATCCTTGTAAATAGGGCATCTCCGGGTACCCTACCCGGAAGCCCTTTATCCACGCGGGGTTCAGGGCATCCCTTGAAAAGCCCTACGCCCTGTCGAGCACTATAGTGAATTCACTTGACGTTCGCTACGGCGTTGCTGCGCCTTGCCGTACTACTTGTACTATTCGCGGCTGGCTGCTTTGTATCGAAAGCTAATTTAACCCGCTATAAAAGCACCTTTTCCTTGTGGAAGAGGGCAGAAATACGGGCAAAAAAAGAGGGGCAATGCCCCTCTTTGTAACTGCTGCCGGCAAGGTTGCCGGCTTTGCCGTTTTTGCGCCTTCCGGGATCGGCAGGCGACCCCGGAAAGACGACACCGAATTAGCGGAGGTTGAGACCGCTGTTGGCGTCCTGGCTAATGAATTGCTGACCGCTGACGTCGTCTGGCGTAGTCTTCGCAGCACGGTCTTCACGGCCTTCGAAGTCAACACCTTGGCTGTTCGAAGCTTCGAACATTTCGCCGGTAGCGTTGTTGACCACGTAGTTTTGAACACGCAGCGATTGAGCGGTGTTGGAGGTGATACGCAGACGCGGCGCACCGGTTTGATTTTCGTCGGCGCGCAGATTTGCTGCCTCGCCGTTGTTGGCGTTTGCATCGGCCGCTTCAGGTTCATTGACCAGCATCGCTTCGAGCTGTGGCGAGGTCAGGTTGGTGACGCCGCGCACCGGCAGTTGGGCGATCTTGCCCCACTTGCCGACCTTGCCGTCCTGATGGATGATCTGGGCATAAACGTCCGCAGCCGAGCTGTCGCTGTTGTTGATGAGGCGGATCACCGACATCCAGCCACTGGTAGCAACGCCTGCGGCCGGCGCGTAGTTACGCACGTCGATCTTCAGGCCGCCGCCCATGCCGAACAACTGGCCGTTACAGACGTTGTCCTGCTCAAACAGGTTGGCATTCCCGGTTGGCTTGTCCAGATCGGCGCGCGCCCAGAAACTGGAGGCAGGAATCGTCTCCGCACCGGGCACACGGTAGCAGATATAGGCAGGACCCGTACCGGCTGCTGGGAAGAGCGTATTGATGGATCCGGTAGGCACGGTCGGCGTCACCGGGCCGGCCGCATTGGCCGCGTTAATGTCAACGCCGCCGAGGTCGGTGCCACAGTTCGCATTTTGGGAAATAAAGACGCGACCGCCCGGAACGAAACCGTTGGATGCATAGACCTTGACCTTGAAGCTTTCCACTTCTACCGGGCCGTCATTCCGGGTTGCCGCCGCTTGCCCCAGCACGCCCGGGCCGGCCGACAGCAAGTACTTGTCAGTGACGTTTGCGTCATTGCCCTGGGCATGCTGCACCAGCGTGACCTTACCCATATTGGCCAGTGTGGGGCTGATAAAGGCTTCACCCGGCCTTGCCATTTGGAATTGCATCGAACCGCCCGGGGACAGGCGCACCGCGCCGGTCGATGGCACCACATTAAGCTTGATGTTGGTCGGGAAGGTAAACAACGTCCCCACGTTGGTTGAACCGGCACGGATGTGTTCGTCAGCCGTACCGTTTGATCCTTCAACAGCCAGCGCATTCGGATTGGCCAGGCCGATAAAGTGCTTCACGTCAACCTTGATGTCCTTATTGTCGACACACTTGGCGGCGAAGTTGTTGTCATTCGTACCGGCCGTCCCTTCATAATCGGCGACGATATCGCCGACGACCGTCTTGAGGTTGTTAATGTTGTTACGATGGATGGCAACGTCTGTGTTAGCCGCGCCGGCGATCGTGTTGCTCGTCGTGTTGACGGAAATGAGGGGCTGACTGATCCTCGCATTGACTGACTGCGCTACTTCAAAAGTGACCCACAGGGTCTTGTCGTCATTGGCCAGGCCCTTGCCGACGATCTGATAGGCAGCTTGGGCGCCGCCGCCGGGTGCGCCGACCGTCTGGTCCTGAACCACGCGGCTTATACCGTCGGCAATGGCAAAAGCTTCATTACCCGGAATGTCTTTCCATTTACCCGCGGACAGGGTGAACTGCACCTGAAAGACCTGTGAGTTAGCCACCGCGCTGACGTCACCGAAGAAACGGTAAGCGATCTGCGGCGAGACGATGTTCATGTCATCGGCGGTAATGACTTCGCGCGCGATCGGCGTCGAAGACGACTGAAGCTGACCGGCCATGACGCCGCCGGCAGCGATGGCAGCGAGGGCACCAACGACTAAACGTGAAGCAAGAGTTTTTTTCATGTTTGAGGATCCTCAAAAAAAGTTTAAGCGTTGCGCCCGACAGGCAGACTGGAACAGGCTGGCCGCTCCGCCGGTCGCCGCGCGCCCAACCCAATGGCCGCGCCGCTCAAAAGTGACAACGAACAACAACAAAACCTTGAAACTCTGTGCTTGTCGCGCTCTGCCAGCAAACTCCGCAGCACGGAGCGCCACCGACTTTTACAAGGTTTCGCATAATTTTACACAAATCCATGCAATTGACAAGATTCCGGGCGCGCAGATACCAATATTCTTTTGCTTTGTCTCATACGCGACATAAATGTAAAAAAATACAGCGGCCAAAATATCGGGCACGGCGTATCGGAAACGGCATATCGAAAACAACGGCCGGCATTTACGCCTGCTTTTCAGCCGAGCCGGCAGCGGCACACAAGGAACGCTGACGGCGCCCTGCGCCCGGTCCGCATTTCCCTGCTGATTCCGAAAATTTGCCGCCCTGTTGCGCTCGCCCAAGGAATGCGGGATGCGAGGTCGAAAGTGATTTTCGCGCCGGATGCGTTCAAGGAGCGCCCACTCGGAAAGCGTCGGATACAGACTCCAAGGTGAAGCTACACGGCGTGGTTCCACGGCAGCGTACGCTACGAGATGGCATGGCGTCAGTAATAGAACAGGACTACGACGAGAGACGACCGGCAGCATCCCGCCAGAGGATCCGCAGAGTGCCCCGCCGGATACAGCGCGCCGAGACAGATAAGGCGTGGGGCGCAGCCGCAGAGCACGCGGGCATGCGGTGGAATAGCGGTGGAATAGCGACGCCGCAGCCCGACAATATCCGTCTGTTATTTGCCGGAACTTGTGCCGGAAGAAGTACCAGCGGCACTAGTAGCACCCGCGCCACCGGCGCCGCGCATGAGTTCGAGCAGTTCTTTTTTCATGGCTTCGTCAGTCACCGGTTTGCGCCCGCCCTCGGACGCGGCATTGGGCGAGGCACCCGCCGGTGCATTGCGCGTTGCGCCGGCCGGCGTATTAGCTGATGTGCCAGCCGGCGTAGTGGTAGCCGCGCCCTGCTGACCGGACGCTGGCGCCCCCGACGCGGCGCTTCGCCGCGCCGTCGGTGTAGCGGAGTGTGCCGCAGAAGAAGCCGCGCCGGAAGCGGCTGCAGCCGGCGCCGCGGCTGTGGTAGCCGCAGCGGGTTTGTCGGGCGCGCCCGTTTTGGGCAGGTCGTCGGGCGGGACAAAGATGCGCGACTGCTCATGCGCCGCATTTGCCGACCGCCGCCGCGCGTTCTGAGCCGCATTTTTTGCCTCACTCAGGTCGGTGAGGTGGTAGGGACGGGAGCGGTAGGACGGGGGCGGCGCGTCCTCGGGCGTTACCCCGGCGTTCGGGCGCGTGGTCGGCACGGCGGTCGGCGCCGCGCTGTTTTGCGCCCCCTGTGCCCCCGCCTCGCCGAATCCACCGCTGAAACGGCGGCTGCCGCCGGTGTCGGCCAGTCCGGCACTGCCCGCACTGCCTGCGCCATTGCCGGCTTCGCTGCCCGTTCCGCTACTGGCCTCGCTGCCCGGTACGGGGCGGCGCTCGACGGGCGCCGGCGGCTGCACGGCGTTTTCGGTCAGCGCGTCGCCGGTATTTTTTGTGGAAAGATCCCTGGGTTTGATCTCCTGCGCCCAGGAAAACTGGTCGCGGAAGGTGTCGGTAATAGCGTTGGCGTCGAAATCGTCTTCAATAACGTAGGGCGTCAGCAAAACGATCAGCTCCGTGCGATCGACCGCCTTCCCCATACTGGTGCGGAAGAGCGCGCCGAGATAGGGAATGTCCTTGAGGAAGGGGATGCCGGATTTTCCTTCCGACGTCTGGTCCTGTATGAGGCCGCCGAGGACGATGGTGTTGCCGTCGGAGACGCTAACTTTGGTATCGATTTTGCGTGACAGCACCGGCGGCGTCAGGTTTTGTTGTCTTTGTGCACCGCTTTCCGAGGTCGCACCTTGTACAAGACTCACCTCCTGCGTCACGTCGATCTCGATGCGGCCGCCGGCGTGGATGACGGGCTTGACTTTCAGCATAACGCCAGTCTGGCGATATTGCACGGTTTGCAGGCTGGCCACCGAAGGAGGATTCGCAGCCCCGCCCGCGTTGCCAACCGGCGTGGTGATCTGGCTGCTCAGGATCGGCACGTCGGTGCCGACCTGGATGGTGGCCGTCTCGCCGTTGCGCGCCATGAGGCTGGGGTTGGAAAGCACCTTGATGCGGTTTTCGGTCGATAGCAGACTCAGCAAGGCGCGCGGGTCGCCCTTCAGCGTCGCCATCCCGATACGGAAAGTACCAGCTTCAACGGACGTACCCGGAAGCACCGGCAGAGAAGTGCCGGTACTGATATTGTGACCGTGCAGCTGGAACTGCTGGAGCATCCAGTTGAAACCGAAGGTGTCGTTTCTATTCAGGCGAATTTCCGCGATCGTCGCCATCACCAGCGCGGCGCGCGCCGGGCGGTCGAGTTCCTGAAGCAGGCCGTACCATTGCTGGTATTCGGTCGGCGTCGTCTTGATGATGATGCTGTTCCCCGCTTTGTTGACGACGACGCGCGAGCCGGGATTCTGGCGTACTGCGGAGGATGCCGGCGTCGCCGCGGCGCCGGGCACGGCGGCGGCGCCTGATGCGGCAGGCACCGGCGTCGCTGCCGGTTCCGAAGTTGCAGCGCTCTCGCCCATGACTTGCGCGAGAGTGGCCGCCAGGTCGGTGGCATCGACGTTGCGCACGTGGTAGGTGATGTAGCCGCCGCTGCGGCTCGGCGGCGTCTGGTCAAGCTCCTGCGCCCAGTGCAGGGTATGTTCGAGGATTTGCTGGTTGGCGGCGAAAACGATGACCGAATTGATCGGCGCCACCGGCACGACCAGCACCGGCGAGGGCGAGGACGACAGCGTCGAGGCGGCATAGCCTTCGGCAGTGAGCAAATCGACCAGACGGCGCGCCATTTCTTCGGCCGACCAGAAAACCGGCGCGATACGCACGCTGTAGCGCCCGCGCATCTGCGGCTGATCGAGCAGCTGGATCGCTTCGAGCGCGGTGCGGATGGCGTCCGACTGGCCGCTGAGCAGAATCATGTTGCGCCGCGCGTCCTCGGTGGCGGTGACCCGGTTGCCGAACAGCGTGCGCAGCCAGGTCACCGCCTGGGTCGATTGCGTGTGCTCCAGTTCGACCAGAAAGAAAACCGGGCGCAGACTTTCCGGTACGTCGGGCATGGCGCGGCCGCGTCGGATTTCGGGCAGATAGCCGCTCTGACTGTTTTCCGGTACGACACGGACGAGTCCATTGAATTCCTGCGCGGCAATGCCATAAGAACGCAGTACGGCCTGCGCGGCGGCAAAGATCTGGTCTGCGTCCATCGGCGCGCCGCTGCGCAGGCTGACCATATCCGTGCGCTGCGCGACTTGCGGATCGATGGAAACATTGAGCTTGAGCACCGCGCCAAAAACGGCATTGACGAACTCTGGCAGCGGCATGCTTTGCAGGTTAAGCGTCACGCCCTTTTCGCCGCTTTTTTTCAGGTTGGTCGGCGGCGGCGCATTGCCGGCAATATTTTTTTCGGCGGCAGCCGGCGGCGGCGTCTGATAAAAGGCTGTGCGCCGATCTTCGTGCATCTGCCCGGTGATCACGGTTTCGTGCGTTTTGTCCCGCCTTTCGATGGGCAGCGACGAGCGGACGAAGGGCGTTTCGGCACAGCCGGTCAGAAACAGACAGGCGAGGAACGCCAGATTCGCCGCACGCCGCGCAGGAACGCGGCGCACGGGCAGCGGCGGCATCAGGGAACGGTCGGCGGTGAGGATGTGGTCGTGCATGAGCGAATTCACTATGAGCTAAAGAGGGGCTGGTAATTGGGCATGTTCAGAATGTCAGAATGACGTTTTCTTCTTCGCCGTCGGCGTTTTCCACGACGTACAGCTTGGGTTCGATACGAATGACGCGACGGCCGTCAGGCAGGCGCTCGTTTTCCCTGACCGTGACCGACGGCTGGCCGACGATGCGGATCAGGAGGTGTTTTTCATTTTCCTTGGCAACCAGTGCAATAACATGCCATTCAGGCGGTTTTTCCTCGGCCTTTTTCGCCTCGGGCTTGGGTGCAACGGAGCCGTCGCGGCGAAGCCCCCAGAGCGGGTTTTTCTCCAGGGTCTGTGCGGCCGGGCGCAGGTCGCGCAGGGCAAGATTGTAGTCCGTGCGGGCGCCGCCGCGACCACCGCGCGTAACAACGAGATTATCCGACGGGTCGGCCAGCAGCCAGACGACGAGCGCTGTGACCAGCCATACCGCCCCCAGCAGGCTGAGGAGGCGCAGCAGCACGGGTTTGGTCATTGCGGCTGGCCTCCTGCCGCCCTGCCGCCCTGCCCTGACGGCGGCTGCGGCATGGCCGGCGGTTGTGACAGATCGAGAGGCGGTTTCTCAACGGGCTGCGCAAGCGGCATACCGGACGATGGCGGCAATGCCCCGCTTTCGGCAGAAGGTGGCGGTGATATATTTGCCGGGATCGGCGGACGACCGGCGGATTCGGGAACTGGCGGACTGCTGGCGGCCGGCGCTGGGGCGTGCGCCGATGCAGGCGACGCGTCCGGTAACGGTGGCGGCGATTCGCTGTTTTGCGCTCCCGCACCCGGAACGGCAAGCGCCGGCGGCATAGGCGCGACGGCCAGTGCAGTTTGTGTTTGTGGTTGTGCTTGGGGCTGTGCTACGGGAGCCGCAGCAGCGGACATGGCGGCCGCCCGTTCTTCGCCGCCTTCGGCCTTGCTTTGCCCGGCGGTTTCATTCAACCGGGCAGCGGCGCGCGCCGCTTCGGCGGCATCCATCGGCTGACCGAGGCGCATGACGACGCTGACGCCCAGTTCGGCTTTGCGCGTGCGGGAAACGACGCTTAAGGATTCGACGCTGGCCAGCGTTTCGCCGCTTTCAATGGCATAGAGCATCCGCTCAAGCGTTTCCGGCGTAAACACGAAACCGATGTCAGCGCGAAATTCGCGCAGCCCCAGCGCGTTTTCCTTGTCGCCGGCAACGCCCGCCGCCGTGCGCTCGCCAATGGCCTTGGGCGTGGCGAGGACAAGTTTGAATTCTTTGGCGCCGGTATCTTTGGCCAGCGTCATCAGCCAGTCTTTAAGCTTTGCCTGGCCGACCGGGTCGGAAGAAACGGTCCAGAGGCGTTTTTCGATTGCCGCCTGCTGCTTTTCGAGATCGGCCAGGGTCGCTTTCAACGCCGCCTCATCGCGCGATTGCCCGCGCAACTGGCGCAATTCGGTACGCAGTTCCTGCAAGCGGCGCTCGCGGGCAGAAATCGCGTCCGACCAGTCCAGCCCCAGTTCGACAATAATAATGGCGGCAATGGCGAGCAGGCCGTATTGCAGCTTGCGGTTTGCGCGCACTTCGTCCGCCAGCGCACGGACTTGCCTGAGCAATGCGTCTTTACGATCCGCCATGCGCCGCCTTCCCTTCCGTCAATTGTTCTTCCCGCATCGCTTCATCTTTCGGCACGGCGGCCGGGGCATCGGCGCCCGCAGCGGGCGCGGCGAGCGTTGCGCCGGTTTTTTTCTGCGGCTCTTTTTCCGGCGCCTCGCCGGCATCCGCCGTAGGCGGGGTTTCCGCCACACGCGCCTGGATACCGACCGTGCCGGGCGGCGAGTCGGTGATCAGGCGGATTTCCCTGAACGCCGGCAGGCTTTCCAGCACACCGAGAAACAGGCCGAGGCTGAAGTTGTCGGCGGGAACGGCGAATTGCAGGCGCAGCCGGTCGCCGCGATATTCCCATTCCGTCAGATAAATCCGGGTTGATTCGGAAATAAGACCGGCATCGGCAACCGCCTGCATCAGTTCGAGCTGCGTCCAGGACGGCCGCACGCCATCGAAGGCGTCGAGGAATTCGGTGCTGCGGTCGATCCGCTTTTGCAGCGCAATGGTTTCGGCGTGCTCGGTGGTTATTTTTTTGTAGGCCGCCCGTTCGGAGGCGATTGCCCAGCTGAGTTTGAGACTGTAAATGCCAAAGGCAACGACGACGGCGCCGACGAGGGCGACTACGGCGGCAGACAGCCAGACGACGGGAGGAATCGGCCGGATGAGCCGCGTGGAAAGTTTCCAGCCCGGTTCCGGCGTTTTGCCCAGGCGCAGGCTTCGCGCGGGCGGCAAGAGATAGCGCTCTGGGTCAAACCCCGCATCGCGGGCAAACGCGCGCCATTGTGCGTCATCCGGTGGCGCGGCGAACCAGCGCGTTTTTGCCAAACGGCCGCCAACAACCGAAACCGCTTCGCAGCCATCCAGGCAATCGAGCAGGTGGACGCCATCAGCCAGCGCCGGGCGCAGCAGGGATTCCGGCCAGGGCGCATATTCGGCGTCGCATTTTTTTTCGCCCCAGGCGGCCGCCAGCGCGCCCTCCGGCGACTCATCCCAGTACCAAAGATGCGCCGTGTCGTCGAATACGCGATAGCAAAAGCCATAGCGCCCCGCGCCCAGCAACTGGTTGAGCTGTAACGCCAGGGCGGAAGTCAAAAAACGCGGCGGCACGCCGCGCACGTCGAGTTTCAGCCAGCGCGCCTGGCTGCGCGGCACGGTCAGCAAGTCGCGCTTCCAGCCAAAAAACTTCAGGCAAGCGTCGAACAGGCGGGAACGGCGCGGCGAACGCTCTGCGCGCATTTGCTTCATTTTTACCAACAGCGTTCCGAACAAAACCGCCTCTCAACTTTCCGTTACGCATCGGGTTTCGTGCGCAAGTCCATGACTCTTCAATCAAAACGGCAATTGTACTTGATATGGTGCGCTCAGGTCGCGTACCGATGAGAGCGGCGGCAATTCGGGCAAGGCTTCGATTTCTTTCTGCGTCAGCGCAGGCAGCGGAACGCGGTATGAGTATTGGACGATCCAGGGCGAATGGGCGAAGGTCGGCGTATGTTTGACCGCCATACGCACTCCGCTCGGACTGCCGACGTAACGCAGTGTGACGATGATCGTTTCCGAAGGGAAGAGCGTTGTCATGACTGCGCCGGAAAACGGGTTGCTGGATGTTCCGGAAAGCAGAAGCTGCGAGATATCTGGAGTTTCTCCCCGCCGGCGCGAAGCCACAAGGTTTTGCGCCAGCTCGGCCGGGATGCCGGTCATGGCAACGAGGATGCGCCAGTCGGCCGTGTTGGGATTGAACAGAAGAACGCGCGAAACATGCAGATGATCAACCAGCGATCCCGTTTCCGGCCAGAGCTGGAAAATTTCTGAAAAACCAAGCACCCGGGAAATCTCGGTCGGCGATAAAAAATCAGCGTTGCGGATATCGCCGGCTTTGCCGGCGTGCGCGTAATCTTCTTTTTCGGCGCCGTTAATATGGCGCAGATCGTCGCCGTCACGATAGTCGAGCAAGGTGTCGGCCAGGCGACCCACGGTTTCTCCATCAAGGTCGTAGGTTGCCAGCAGGCGTTCGAGCAGGGTGCGCCCATTGCCCTCCAGCGCCAGCGTATTGAGGCTGAACAAGCCTTTGATGTCTTGCAGGTTTACGATGACATCCCGGCCGATACGATATGGCGTTCCGTCGAGCGCAATGCTGGCGTTCGGCAGCACGCCCAGGCCGAAGCGGCTGCGCGGCGCGGCGCTCAGCAGGTAAAGCACCCGCGCCTTGGCCGAAGCGACGGCAAACTCGCCGTCGATCCGCTGCTTTTCGGCGCGGGCAAGGTCTCTGGCCAAGGAAATACGGTTTTCCATGTAGGCCGCGCCAATCAGCATCAATGCCAGAACGGCGATATTCAGCGCCAGAATGTAACCTTTCTGGCGGCGCGGCGGTTTTGTCACAAAAAGCTGCCTCATTTGAGTTCCAGGCCGAAAGGCATTTTTCGCGGCGGTTCAAACCATGGGTCGTTGCGCAGCCCGACGATCCAGACATGTTCCGGCGTATCTTTTTGCCTGATGCGCAGCATGACCAGCGCAGGCAGCGTTTCCTCCTGGTGACCATTCTCTTTCGGCCAGCGTTCGCTTTCTTTGCCGTCATGATCGGCAAAACGAAATTCGACCTCAGCCTCTTCCCATTCCGCGAGCGTAAGGCGCGTACTTTCGGCGGCATCCGGACTGGGGCGGTATTCGTCGTAGGCAAGCTGAGTCCGCTGGCCTTCGCGCACTAAAGAGAGGTGCACGGGCACAGGCGCGTTGCCAAGCATAGGACGCAGGGACTGCGTTGTCTCACAGCGGATTTCGGTCGTGCTGCCGGAAAAAGGCACATTGGTCAGGCCGGAATCGGCCTTGATGGGCAAGCAGGCAGAAAGCACGTCCTCAAACCAGGCTCTCGTCCTGAGCACTTTTTCTCGCGTGACAAGTTCATCCTGCAGGCTTTCCTGCACGCGATACATATAAAATAGCGCCCCCATCAGCACGGCAACTAATAGACTGGTGACCACCAGCGCAACTATGACTTCGACGAGCGTAAAACCGCTTGCCGAATGCCACGCTGCGCGCCGGAACCGCAGGTTACGGCCGAAACCGCGGAAAAACGCGGCGTGAGAGGCCGCAAGAGGCCGTCGCCGCTTCATCAGAACGGCATATCCATCGTGCGCTCTTTCCTGTAGCCGACGCCGGTAACGGTTTCGACGAACCAGGGCTGTGTTTCTTCACGACGGTAAACGGATACGTCAATATTGTAGAGCTGTACGTCATAGATGCCGACGCCCCGAGGGTAGCCCATCTGCCTGATCGCGTTGCCCTGCGGCGCGGTTTTCCATTCCAGCCGGATCGTTTCGCCGATCGACGCTTCGCCGTTCGGCCGTTCCATCGGATTGAGTGAATGCAGCCATTCCGCGACCAGTTTGCGCGCTTCCTGTTCTGCATAGAAACCGCGCATACGTTGCAGGGTATCAAGGTTTTGCTGCACCCAGGCAAGCAGCGTAAAGCCGATGCTGGAAAGCAGGACGAGTGCAACCAGGGCTTCCAGCAGGCCGAAACCGCGCTCACGGCCGTCAGTCCGCCGCGTCCGCCAGTTTTTCGATTTCACAGCTGATCTCGTGAATGCCATAACGCGCGGAAGCTGCCGGACTGTCGGTATAGACCAGCTTGATGACAGCCGCGGAACAGGCGCCCACTGGCGAAATGACCAGCGGCGGTTGTATGTCGGCCGTCCATCCATCGGGAAGCCGCAACGCCGGCGCGCCGTCGCCGATATCCTTTTTCCCCTGGTCGCGCGGCAGTTCCAGTCCGCGCCCGATGTAACGAACGCGGCGGGGTAATTGCAACAGTTGATCTTCGATCAGCCGGCGCTGGGATACCGCTTCGAAGCTGCTGAGACTGGCCCCGATGCGCGGCGCCAGCAAGGAAGTCAACAGACCGACGATGAAAATCACAAAGAGGACTTCGAGCAGCGTGAAGCCCGCCGCACTGCGCTCTGTCCGCACTCTGGACATCATCTGGCAGCGGCGCTGTCTTCGCCATGATGGAGATTCACTGCGACTTACCGTAATTGCGACTGGTCGCGGTATCGCCGCCGATGTCCTGGTCGACGCCTTCGCCGCCCGGTTTGCCGTCACCGCCCAACGAGATCAGCGTGAACGGCTGGCCGCTGGCTTCCGGCGGGCGATACTGGTAGGGATTGCCCCAGGGGTCAAGCGGTACCGCACCTTCCAGATAAGGGCCTTTCCAGCGCCGTTTCATCTCCGGCTCGTTTGGCGCATCGGTGAGCAAACGCAACCCCTGCTCTTCGCTCGGATAGACATTAATATCCATCCGCATGGTTTCGATCGCGCCGCGCAGCAGTTTGATCTGGGCTGCGGCCGTCTGCGCCTTGGCTGCATCAACTTTGGCAAACAGGCGCGGCCCGACCAGGCTGACAAGCAGGCCAATGATAACGAGCACCACCAGCATCTCCAGCAGGGTAAAACCCCGACCGTCGGCGACATATCGCGCGCAGCAGCGGTTTTGCGGGCGACCTGGATGGCTTAGATTTTTTTTCGGAGGTTTGGAGTAAAAATGTTTGTTCATAGTTTGATCTCGGTAAGACTGGTCATGGCCATCACGACACCGACCATGATAACGCCCAATACGAGGCCGATGACGAGAATACTGACCGGTTCGATCAGCGCCACGACGCTGCGCTGCAAGGCACGGTGCTTATCGGATGTGTAGCTTGCCACATGCTCCAGCATCGCGCCAAGTTGGCCGGATTTTTCGCCGACTTTCAGCATCGTCAAGGAAGCCCCCTCCAGCAAGCGCCGCTCTTCTATCGCCGAGGAAAGACGCTTGCCGCGGCGAACATCGTCTTGGACACTGCGCAACCGGCTTGCATTTTCCGGCAGCAGTACCGAAAGCGCCGCCAGGTCCATACACATCAGGATGGGCACCTTGCTCTGCACCAGCACGGCAAGCATTGAGGTCCAGCGTGTCGTTTCCGCGCCGGCAATCCAGCCGGAGATGATAGGCAGCCGTGCAGAAATATGCGCTATATGCTGCCTGGCTGCGCGGCTCCGGAAAAGCAGATAAGCGCCCACGGCAACGCCGGCAAATCCGAACAGCACGCCCAACCAGTGATCATGGACATACACGCCCGTACCGAGCACCCATTGGGACAACAAAGGCAAATCGACCTTGCGCCCCTGGAACATGCCCGCAAAACGGGGAACGACGAAAGCAAAAATGAAGCTGATGGCGACGATGCCGGTAAACACCAGAATCATCGGATAGGTCAGCGCTTCACGCGCCTCGTTCTTCATTTTTTCTTCAAATTCAAGCTGATCGGCGCTTCTGGCCAGCGCATTGCCAAGGTCGCCGGTGGCTTCGCCCGCGCGCGCCAGCGCATGCACATACTGCGGCAGCCCGAAGTCCGATTTTTCCAGCGCCGCAGAAAAACGTTCGCCCGCCAACACCGCCGCATTAAGGCGCGAGAGCGATTCTTTCATGCGCGGATGATCGGTCGTCTCCAGCAGGGTTGAGAATGCGTCGGACAAGCCCACGCCGGATTTCAGGAGCGTTGCAAGTTCGCGAACAAAGGCGACCACATCGGTATGGCGGATCTTCTGCGCACCGGAGATGACTTTGCGATGGCTCTCCGCAACCGTCTGCGCTTTCAGTTCCAGCGGAATCTGACCTTTTTCCTGCAGCGACTCCAGAGCCTCCGCCTCGCCGGAGGCTTCAATTGCGCCTTGCCGAACAGCGCCGGAAGCATCGAGCGCGCGATAGGAAAATAACATGATTGATGCAGAAAATTTCTAGATCACCGCGACCGCAGCGATGCGAAAGCGGCGCCCGTCGCATCTTTGGCCGACACCTGCGGCGCGGCGGAAAGCGGCCAGCGGATGTTCAGCTGCGGATCGTCCCAGCGGATGCAGCGCTCCAGTTCCGGCGCCCAGTAATCGGTCGTCTTGTAGAGAAACTCGGCCGCTTCGCTGAGCACCAGGAAACCGTGGGCGAATCCGGGCGGAATCCATAGCTGGCGCTTGTTTTCCGCCGAAAGCGTTTCGCCGACCCAGGCGCCGAAAGTGGCCGATTGCGGACGGATGTCGACGGCCACATCAAAAACTTCCCCAACGACGACGCGCACCAGTTTGCCTTGCGCCCGTGGCGGTAGCTGATAGTGCAGGCCGCGCAGAACATGTCGGGCGCTGCGCGAGTGATTGTCCTGGACAAAATCGACCTTGAGACCGGTCGCCTGTTGAAAGCTTTGCCGGTTGAAGCTCTCGAAAAAGAAGCCGCGCGCATCGCCAAACACCTGCGGCTCGATGCACAGCACGTCGGGAATCGCCAGCGGGGTGACTTTCATGGCTGCGTCCTCATGGCAGAATTTTGTCCCGGAACAGGCCGAGCAGATACTGGCCATATCCCAACTTGGCAAGCGCCTGCGCCATGCTTTCCAGCTGACGGGCGTCAATCCAGCCGTTGCGCCAGGCGATTTCTTCCGGGCAGGCAACTTTTAGCCCCTGGCGGCGCTCAATGGTATGAATGAACTGGCTGGCATCAAGCATGGACTCATGCGTGCCGGTATCGAGCCAGGCATAGCCGCGCCCCAGCGTCTTGACGCTGAGCTGACCGCGCTCAAGATACAGCCGGTTGAGGTCGGTGATTTCCAGCTCGCCGCGCGCCGAGGGTTTGACGCTCTTGGCCAGCTCGACGACCTGCCGATCGTAAAAATACAGCCCGGTCACGGCGTAGCGCGAACGCGGCGCTTTCGGCTTTTCCTCCAGGCTGATGGCCTGCCATTTTTCATCGAACTCGACGACGCCGTAGCGTTCGGGGTCGGTCACCGGATAGGCAAAAACGGTCGCGCCTTCGCGTTGGGCGTCAGCCTCGCGCAGCAGGCGGGCGAAATCATGCCCGTAGAAAATATTGTCGCCCAGCACAAGCGCCGAGGGCGCATCGCCGACAAACGATTCGCCGATCAGAAAGGCTTGCGCCAAGCCGTCGGGCGAGGGCTGCACCGCATATTCGATGCGGATGCCCCACTGCTCGCCGCAACCAAGCAGCTGTTCAAAACGCGGCGTGTCCTGCGGCGTGGAGATGACCAGAATGTCGCGTATGCCCGCCAGCATCAGCGTACTGAGCGGGTAATAAATCATCGGCTTATCAAAAATAGGCAGCAGTTGCTTGGAGACGACCTGCGTTGCCGGATAGAGCCGGGTGCCGGAGCCGCCGGCAAGAATGATGCCTTTACGATGGTTCATGGAGGTCATGGGAGATTTCCTGCGCGGGTGTCGATCATTGATTCAAGATTTCGGTCAACGCCCGCAGAACGCCGCTGCGCCAGTCAGGCAGAACCAGGTCATAGGCCTCCCGCAGTTTGGACGTATCAAGCCGGGAATTACGCGGCCGCGGCGCGGGCAGCGGATAAGCCTCGGTCGGAATCGGCACGACCGCATCCGGCGCGACCCGCACCGGCAACCCGGCCGCGCGCGCCTGTTCGATGATCAGACGGGCATAGCCGTACCAGGAAGTCTCGCCGCTCGCCGCCAGATGGTAAAGGCCGGCAAGATCAGAACGCGCCGGCGCGGCACATGCCGCACGCACGGCGTGCGCCGTCACATCGGCCAGCAGATCGGCGCCGGTAGGCGCGCCGACCTGATCATCGATCACGGTCAGGCGCTCGCGTTCCTGCGCCAGTTTAAGCATGGTGCGGATGAAATTGCCGCCGCGTGCGGCATAAACCCAGCTGGTGCGGAAGATAAGATGCTTGCGGCAGCGGGCGGCGGCGACTTCGCCGTCGCGCTTGGTCTGTCCATAGACGCTGAGCGGGTTCGTCGCATCCTCTTCCCGCCAGGGGCGCTCACCGCTGCCGTCAAACACGTAATCGGTTGAGTAATGAACGAACCAGGCGCCGATTGCTTCGGCCGCATCGGCAAGCGCGCCCGGCGCTTCGGCATTGATCCGGCGCGCCAGTTCCGGTTCGGACTCGGCCTTATCGACGGCCGTATAAGCGGCGGCATTGACGACGACATCCGGCCTGACCTGGCGCACGGTCGCCGCAAGGCCGTCAAGTTTGGTGAAATCGCCGCATAATTCGCCCGGCGTGTCGAAGTCGAGCGCAACAAGTTCGCCCAGCATCGCCAGGCTCCGCTGCAATTCCCAACCGAGCTGGCCGCCCTTGCCAAAAAGGAGAATTTTCATGACACCCGCCCGCCGTAGTTTTTCTCCACCCACTCGCGGTAGGCGCCGGACTGCACGTTGGCGATCCATTGCGGATGATCGAGATACCAGGCAACCGTCTTGCGAATGCCGGTTTCAAAGGTTTCCTGCGGCTGCCAGCCAAGCTCGCGTCCGATGCGGGTCGCGTCGATCGCGTAGCGCCGGTCATGGCCGGGGCGGTCGGTCACGTAACTAATCTGCTCGCGGTAGGAATTGCCGTCGGCGCGCGGGCGCAACTCGTCGAGCAGCGCGCAGACGGCGTGCACGATGTCGAGATTGGGCTTCTCGTTCCAGCCGCCGATGTTGTAGGTTTCTCCCGGCTGTCCGGCTGCCAGCACGCGCCGGATGGCGGCGCAATGGTCGCCGACATAGAGCCAGTCCCGGATCTGCTGGCCGTCGCCGTAAATCGGCAGGGATTTGCCGGCCAGCGCATTAACGATCATCAGCGGAATCAGTTTTTCGGGGAACTGGTAGGGGCCGTAATTATTCGAGCAGTTGGTGGTCAGCGCTGGCAAGCCGTAGGTATGGCAATAGGCGCGCACGAGATGGTCGGACGCCGCCTTGGACGCGGAATACGGGCTGTTGGGTTCATAGCGGTGACGTTCCGTGAAAGCCGGGTCATCCTTGTCCAGCGAGCCGTACACCTCGTCGGTGGATACGTGCAGGAAACGAAACGCCTTGCGCGCCGCTTCATCCAGGCCGCCAAAATAGGCGCGCGCGCATTCGAGCAGATTGAACGTGCCCAAGATATTGGTCTGGATGAATTCTCCCGGCCCGTGAATCGAGCGATCGACGTGGCTTTCGGCGGCAAAATTGATCACCGCCCGCGGCGTATGCTGCCGGAACAGCCGCTCAACCAGGGCTTTGTCGCAGATGTCGCCCTGCACGAAAGCATAGCGCGGATCCCCGACCAGTTCGGCCAAGTTTTCCAGATTGCCGGCGTAGGTCAGTTTGTCCAGGTTGATGACCGGCTCATCGCCCGCGCGCAGCCAGTCCAGAATAAAATTGGCGCCGATGAAACCGGCGCCGCCGGTGACAAGTATCACGTTCAGGCCTTTCTCGTGTTTTTAGAAACTCAGGTCATCAGAAAATCCGGGGTGCCGAGTCAAAAGGCAACCCCCAATCCCCGATATAATGCGCAGCGTTTTCAGCGCCATGCGCAATATAAACAGGCGCCCACGCAAATCCCCTGCCGATATTTTACCCGCTGATGCGTATTTTGTTGGTCAAGACCTCCTCACTCGGCGATGTTGTACACAACCTGCCGGTCGCCAGCGATCTGTCCCGCCGTTTTCCCGACGCGCGAATCGACTGGTGCGTCGAAGAGGCGTTTGCCGACATTCCGCGCCTGCATCCGGCCGTTCAAGAAGTCATTCCCGTCGCTGTCCGCCGCTGGCGCAAGTTGCTCTGCCAACCGGCACACTGGTCGACACTCGGGCGGGAAATCCGCGCCGCCCGCCAACGGCTGCGGGCGCAAACTTACGATGCCATCTTCGATACGCAGGGGCTGATCAAAAGCGCGCTGATCGCCCGTCAGGCGCTGGGCGAAACGCTCGGTTACGCGCGAGAAGTGGCGCGTGAGCCGCTGGCCGCCTGTTTTTATGACCGCACGTTCGTCGTTCCTACCCATCTGCACGCCGTCGAGCGCAATCGCCGGCTCGCCGCGCTGGCGCTGGGCGCCTTGGACGCTTCCGGCGCGGCGCGGCATCCTAAAGCCACGATATCCCCTGAAATTGCCGCAGCCACTTTCCCGCCCCCGCTCGCCAGCCCCTTGCCGCTCGATTACGGCCTCCGCCCGCCGGCAATGGAATTTCCCTGGCTGAGCAGTGCGCCCGGCGGCGCCCATATCGTTCACTATGCCGTTTTGCTCACGGCCACCAGCCGCCCGGACAAGCTGTGGGAAGAAGCCCGCTGGCGCGAAGTCGGGCAAGCGTTAAGTCAGCGCGGCCTGACGCCGGTATTGCCCGCCGGCAACGCCGCCGAACGGCAGCGGGCGGAACGCATCGCGTCCGGCATTCCCGCTGCCCGTGTCGCTCCGCCCTCCAGCCTGCGCGATCTGGCCGCATTGCTCGGCCACGCCCGCCTCTGCATCGGCGTCGATACGGGGCTGGCGCATCTGGCTGCGGCGCTGCGCACGCCAACGATTGCGCTCTATACGGCCACCGATCCGGCGCTGACCGGCGTGCTCGGCGCGGGCTTTGCCCGTAATCTCGGCGGCAAGGGCGCGCCGCCGAGCGTCGCCGACGTTCTTGCTGCCGCAGAGCAGGCCTTGGCGGCGAGGTTCTCGCCAACGTGACGAAGCACCCCACCCAATCCCCGAAGCCACCCATGCCCCGCCTGATTTATACCCTGCTGTTTATGCTCATCCAGCCGCTGATCTGGCTGCGCCTGCTCTGGCGGGCGCGCCGGCAGCCGGAATACCTGCATCATCTGGGCGAACGCTACGGTTTCTATGCGCACACCGCGCCGCCGCGTCTGCTCTGGCTGCACGTCGTCTCGGTCGGCGAAACGCGCGCGGCCGATCCCTTGATTCGCGCCCTGCTTGCCGCCTTCCCCAGGCACGAACTTTTGCTGACGCACATGACGCCGACCGGCCGCGCGACGGGTCGTGAACTGCTTGCCAAATACGGCGCGCGCCTGCATCAGGCCTACCTGCCCTACGATCTGCCGGGCGCCTGCTGCCGTTTTTTCCGGCATTTCCGCCCGCAAATCGGCCTGCTCATGGAGACGGAACTCTGGCCGAACCTGATCGCCATCGGCCAGGCGCAACAAATACCGATTTTGCTGATCAATGCCCGTCTTTCCGCGCATTCGCAGCGAGGTTATCTGCGTTTCGCGTCGCTGGTGCGGCCGATGATGCGGCAACTGGCCGCCGTTGCCGCGCAAACCCCGGCCGATGCCGAGCGGCTGGCCGCCATCGGCGCCGAAAATGTTCGCAGCTTCGGCAACCTCAAATTCGACGTCGACCCCGCGCCGGAAAAAATTGCGCTTGGCAAAAGCTGGCGCACAGCGATCGGCCGACGCCCCGTCTGCCTCGCCGCCAGCACCCGCGAGGGCGAGGAAACGCTGATCGTCGACGCCTTTCTCCAGGCGCTGCCGCCGGAAGCGCTGCTTGTTCTCGTGCCCCGTCATCCGGAACGCTTCGATGAAATCGCCGCTATGCTTGCCTCGCGCGGCATCAACAGCCGCCGGCGCAGCAGCGGCCTGCCGGACGCCGCGACCCGTCTCTGGCTGGGCGACAGCATGGGGGAAATGCCGGCTTATTTCACGCTCGCCGATCTGGCGCTGATCGGCGGCACACTGCTGCCTTTCGGCGGGCAGAATCTGATCGAGGCCGCAGCCTGCGGCTGTCCGGTGCTGGTTGGCCCGCATACGTACAATTTCGCTCAGGCGACCGAGGATGCGCTGGCCTGCGGCGCGGCACAGCAGATCGGCAGCGTTGACGCGGCCGCCCGTGCAGCGGCGCTTCTGCTGGACGATCATGCAGCGCTCGACAGGATGCGGGCGGCCGCCCGCGCCTTCAGCCAGGCGCACCGCGGCGCAACCGCGCGCACCGTGGCGCTGGTTCACACGTTGATGGGAAACAACGGCTAGCAGGCACAGCCTCGCCGGCCGTGGTTTTGCCGGTTTTGGCTGTTCCGGCGCTGACGCGGAAGCGGCCAGTTTAAAAACGCCTTTCCGCTGCGGATGAAACAGCGAATGAAACAGAAGTGGCATCTCAAAGATCGCCACTTGCGGCTGAACGGCGCTCAGCTTGGCGGCGCCGGTCAGCGATTCCGCCTACGCCCTGACGCTCCAGCAATCATTGATTGCCGACGGTGCGTAATCCGCCGCCCGACCATTCCCGGCTGTCCGCCGCGTCCGGTCCAACCGTTTCCCGGAAGGTGCGTTTGACGGATTACCGGCGCCGGAATGCGCATGCACGGTTTTTGTTGTTCCAAAGTCTGCAAGAACCCATTCACAGATTCACAGCCGCCGACGAATGGGCGATCGCAACACATCGAAAAAACACCTCGCCGCAGTATTGTCTATGAACTGGCGGGCGTGCTATCGTCAATCTGCATTTGCGGCATGACAGGACAGAAGCCATACCGTGCCGGAGTTGCAGCAGTAGTGGCAGTGGCAGACCGGTACGGCCGTTTTCCATCAGACCAACAGATTAGAGGTAATTATGCAAAAGCGTTCGAAATATCTTTCCGCCTTCCTGGTTACGCTGTTTTCCTCATCGCTGGCGTTTGCTTCGGGCATGGTGCTCAAACTGGGCCACATTGCCGAAAAAACTAATCCCTATGCCATGGGCGCCGACCACTTCGCCGAACTCGTCAAGAAAAAATCGAACGGCGAGATTGAGATCAAGGTCTTTCCCTCCTCCCAGTTGGGCGCGCAGAAAGAGTTGATCGAAGGGCTGATCTACGGCACGGTCGACATGACGCTGACCGGCACCGCCGAGCTGGGCACCTTTCAGCCGCAAATGGCGATTTTCGACATGCCGTTCCTGTTCAAGGATCGCGCGCACGCCTACAAAGCCCTCGATACGGTCGGCATGGAACTGGGCAAACCGCTTGAAGCCAAAGGCATCAAGCTGCTCGGCTATATGGAAAACGGGATTCGCCACCTGACCAACAATGTCCGCCCGGTCAAGTCGCCCGCCGACATGAAAGGGCTGAAAATCCGCGTGATGAACAACAAGGTATACGTCGAGATGATCAAGGCATTGGGCGCTTCGCCAACGCCCATGGCTTTCGCGGAGCTGTATTCCGCGCTGCAACAGGGTACGGTCGATGGTCAGGAAAACCCCAGCGCGCATATTTTCACCAAGCGCTTCTATGAAGTTCAGAAGTATGCTTCGCTGACCGGTCACGCCTACGCCCCCGAACCCGTGCTGATCTCAATGACAGCGTGGAAAAAACTGACGCCGGCGCAGCAGGAGATCATCCAGTCTGCGGCGAACGAAGCCATCGCCTGGCAACGCCAGCTTTCCGAGAAAGAGGATCAGGCGTTCTGGGACAAAATCAAAGCCACCGGCAAGATTGAGGTTATCGACGTCGACCGCAAGCCTTTTATGGAAGCGACCCAGAGCGTGTATAAACAACTGGCCAAGACAGTCGGCCAGAACAACATCGACAAAATCAAGGCGCTGGAGAAGTAAATCAGTCGAAGGCGGCGCGTAAATACTGCGTTGCCTCTCAAAAGCCCCGGACACATCGTCCGGGGCTTTCAGGAGAAAGCCCATGCTCGACAGACTGCTGGAAAAAGTGAGAGCGGTTCTGTACTGGTTTTCATGTTTTGCCATGACGACCATGCTGATCACCATTTTTGCCCAGGTCATCACACGCTATTGCTTCAATTACACGCCCGAGTGGTCGGAAGAGCTGGCGCGTTTCTTGTTTGTTTACGTCGTATTCCTTGGTTCTGCGCTGATCATGGGCGAATCCGGACACCTGGCCGTCGAGTTTCTGCCAAACCACTATAAAGGACGCCCGTTCGGAAAAGTGCTGCAATTCATCTCGCTCATCGCCGGTTATCTATTCACCGCCATTTTGTTCTTCCAGGGCTCGAAAATGGTTCAGGTCATGACCTTTCAGGAGGCACCGGGTCTGGAAATTTCAATGAGTTACGTTTATGCGGTCATTCCGGTCAGCAGCGTACTGATGCTGCTTTACCTGATTCGCAACACACTGCGTTTATTCAAGGGCAATGATCCAACAGCCCAGGGCAGCGGTACCTGACACTCGACGGGGAGAACTGGCATGGAATACGTATTGTTGGGGTTGTTCTTGCTGCTGACGGCGCTCGGTGTACCTGTAGCTTTTTCGCTGTGCCTGTCGGTTGCCAGCATTTTGTTCTTTTTCATGGACAAGCCGCTCGTCATGATCACACAGATCATGTTTTCGGGGATCGACTCATTTTCGTTCATGGCCGTTCCCTTTTTCATGCTGGCCGGTTCGTTCATGTCTGCCGGCGGCGTGACGACGCGCCTGGTTCAGTTCTCGCAAGCGCTGGTCGGCTCGTTCACCGGCGGCCTGGCGCAAACGGTCTCCGTTTCCGGCTGTTTCTTCGCCGCCATTTCCGGATCGTCGGCAGCCACCACCGCCGCGCTGGGCACAACGATGGTTAACGAAATGGAGAAAAAGGGATATGCCCGTGACTGGGCGACCGGCGTCGTGGCCTCCAGCGGCGTTGTCGGCATCGTCATTCCGCCATCGATCACCATGGTTGTGTATGGCGTCATTGCCGATACCTCGATCGGCGATCTTTTTATCGGCGGCTTCATTCCCGGCATGATGATGGGCGCGTCAATGATGCTGGTTAGCTGGTACATGGCGAAAAAACGCGGCATTCGCCCGGAGGGGAATTTCTCTTTTGCCCACCTGGCCAAAGCATTCAAGGAATCCTTTTTTGCCCTGATGACGCCGGTCATCATCATCGGCGGTATTTACGGCGGCATTTTCACACCGACCGAAGCGGCCGCAGTCGCTGCCGTCTACGGCATTGTGGTCGGCCTGTTCATCTACAAGGAACTCAAGTTCAGGGATTTTCCGCAAATCATTTTCCAGGCCGTCATCGGCACAACGATGATCATGCTGCTGGTCGGCGCGGCCAACGTCTTCGGCTGGCTGCTAACCAGTCTGCAAATCCCGCACCGACTCGGCGAATTCGTCGTCTCGATCACCACCTCGCCCATCATGTTTCTGATGGCCCTCAATGTTCTGCTGCTCATCGCCGGGACGATGGTCAATGCTTCGGCGGCTGTCGTCATTCTGACGCCGATTTTCCTGCCGGTTGCCAAAACGCTGGGGATCGATCCCTTGTTTTTTGGCGTTCTCATGGTCGTCAACCTCGCCATCGGCTGTATTACGCCGCCGGTTGGACTCGACCTTTTCGTCGCCAGCGCCATTACCAAGGTTCCCATCGAACGGGTCATGATCGCTTCATTGCCCTATCTCGGCGCGCTGCTGACCACACTCATCATTCTGACGCTGTTTCCGTGGTTCGTTACCGTATTGCCCTACGCGATGCGGTGATCACCGCATCGCCATTATTCGCCGTCACGATCAAGAACATATGATTGTGACGCCGCACTGGGGCTGCGGCGAAAGCGGTCCGAAAGTGGTTCTATTCTCCGCATTTAGCAAACCGGAAGATGTTCGAACACCGTTTCCGGTCGATCGCTTTGCCACAAGAAGCCAGCACACGCGGGCTTTAGCCCGGCGCCTGACGTGGATCCTGTACGAGCGGGTATGCACGAAAAATAGGCGCCGTCCGCAGCGTGCGTTCCTCACGGGGCTGGCAAAGAACCCGTCGTCGCCAGCACCCGCCATTGACGGGTTGGTTCAGGACGGCGCACCGGCGGCGATGCGCCGCCGCTGCATGACGATGATCAGCGCCAATACCCCAAGCGCCGGGATGAACATCCACTCGGTTGCCGGCCGTTCATTCGCCACTTCCATGGCAATGACCTTCTGCCCCTGCCGGAAGCCGATTTTCTCGGCGCGACTGCGGAAGCGGACGGAAACCACGTTCGTCTCCCCGCCCATCTCAAGCAGGCGAACACCAAAGGCATCCAGGCGCTTGGCGGCTGGTCCGGCCTCGCCCAGCGACAGCAGCATCCCCTTTTTAATCAGTTTGCCGTTGGCGTCCTCGCCTTCGACCCAGAGACGCAGGCGCTCGCCGCCAGGCGCTTTTTCAACGATCTGCATCAGATCGGCCGCCGGCACCTGGGTGTAGCGGGGGTAGATCATGTCCATCCAGAAGTCGGGACGGAACAGGCTGAAAGCCACGACCAGTAACAGCAGGGTTTCGTACCATTTGTTGCGGGTCAGAAACCATAGCTGCGAGGCGGCGGCAAAAAGCAGGCTGGCAACCGTCGCCGAGATGAAGGTCAGCAGAAAACTGCCGAGGCTCTCCACATCGATCAGCAGCAATTGCGTATTGAAGATGAACATGAACGGCAGCACGCTGGTGCGGATGCTGTACCAGAACGCTGTGAAGCCCGTCAGCAACGGGTCGGTCTTGGCAATGCCGGCGGCGGCATAAGCCGCCAGCCCCACCGGCGGCGTCACGTCAGCCATGATGCCAAAGTAGAAGACGAACATATGTATGGCGATCAGCGGCACAATCAGGCCGCTCTGCGCGCCCAGTTCAACCACCACCGGTGCCATCAGCGAAGAGACGATGATGTAGTTGGCCGTCGTCGGCACGCCCATGCCCAGAATCAGTGAAGCGACGGCAACCATGACCAGCATCACGATCAGATTGCCGGACGAAATCATCTCGACGACTTCCGCCAGCACCAGCCCGACGCCGGTCAGCGTCACCGTACCGACGATGATGCCTGCCGTCGACGTAGCGATCGCCACACCGATCATGTTGCGCGCGCCCATCGTCAAACCGACGAGCACGTCAACGACCCCTTGCCTGGCCTGCGCCGCCACATCATTCCGCCCCAAAAACCAGGCATGGAGAGGGCGTTGCGTCAGTAAAACAAAGATCAGGAAAACCGTCGCCCAGAAGGCCGACAGCGCGGGCGAAAGCTCTTCGATCATCAGATTCCAGATCAGCACCGCCACCGGCAGCAGAAAATGGATACCGCTCTTGAGCGTCGGCCCGGGGTCGGGCAGCTCAATGATCGGCTGATTGGGATCGTCCAACTGCAACTCCGGATAACGCGCCTCGAACTTGAGCAGAACGAGATACATCGCCAGCATCAGCGCGCCAATGACGAATAGGGAGGCCTCTCCGGCGACTGTCTTGATCCAGCCCAGCCCGTAATAAATGGCGTTCGCCAGAATGACGACGCCGCAGACCGTCATGATGATGTTGATGATTCGCCGCCCCACCGGCGGGATATGCCGGCGCGGAATACCCTGCAAGCCCGACTTACAGGCTTCGAGATGGACGATATAAAACAGCGCGATGTAGGACATCAACGCGGGCAGTGCGGCATGTTTGATGATCTGCGTATAGGGAAGGCCAACGTATTCGACCATCAGAAAGGCGGCCGCGCCCATCACCGGCGGCATGATCTGTCCGTCAACCGAGGCGGCCGTTTCAATCGCCCCGGCGACGTGGGGTTTGTAGCCGATGCGTTTCATCAGCGGAATGGTAAAGGTACCGACCGTCGCCACATTGGCGATCGAGCTGCCCGAAATCACCCCGGTCAGTCCGGAGGAGACGACCGCCGCCTTGGCCGGGCCGCCGCGCATATGCCCAAGCAGCGACAGCGCCGACTTGATGAAGTAATTGCCGGCGCCGCCCGTATCGAGCAGCGCGCCGAAGAGAACGAAAAGAAAAACGAAACCGGACGAAACGCCGAGCGCAACGCCAAAAACTCCTTCGGTAGAGAGCCATAAATGCGACATTGCCTTGGAAAACGACGCCCCCTTGTGGGCGATCACGTCAGGCATATACGGGCCGAGGAAAATATAGCCGATGAAAATCATCGCCATGACCGCCATCGGCACGCCGACCACACGGCGCGTGGTCTCCAACAGCACCACCAGCCCGCCGCACGCCACGATAATATCCATCGTATTCGGCTGACCGGGGCGGTGCGCCAGTTGCTCGTAGAACAGACACAGATAGGCGGCGCAGAAAGCGCCCGCCAGTCCGAGCACCCAGTCCGGCAACGGAATCCATTGCCGTGGCGAACGCCTGAAGGCGGGAAACAGCATGAAGCCGAGAAAGATCGCCAGCGCCAGATGAATGGCGCGCGACTCGGTGTCGTTGAGAACAAAAATGCCCAGCGAGAACGGCAGTGGGGAGGCAATCCACAACTGGAACAGCGACCACGCAAAGGCGACGCACAGCATGATCTGCGCCGTGACGCCCTGCGGACGACGCCTGCCGGTGTCGGAATCGGCGACGAATTGCCGGACTTCCTCGTCTGTCATGCCATGCGCGCTTTTTGTATTTTCCGTCTTTTCGCTCACTCGCTTTCTCCGCTTGAAATACCCGTATCACCGGCGCCGATCAATGCCCGTCACGCCGCCCTGGCAACAGACTTCTGCGCGCCTCGGCGCTTTCCGGCGCCCCCTTCCGGGAGGCTTCTCTCAGCCCGCTTTTTATCCGCTTTCCGGCGCTCCCCCTGCCCTGCGCGTTCCGCCCGCACATTCCGTATGGTCGTGCGGCCGGCGTTCTGGCCGACCGGCAGGCCCCGCCCCTACGGCTTTACCGACGGGGCGTCGACCGCGCGGCCGGCTTCTCAGCGATTACATCCAGCCTTTTTCCTTGTAGTACTTGACGGCGCCTGGATGCAGCGGCGCAGAAATCCCCTGCTTGATCATCGTTTTCGGGTCGAAGTTGGCAAAGGCCGGATGCAGCTTCTTGAATTCTTCCAGGTTATCAAAGACGGCGGACACCATGGCATAAACGACGTTATCCGGCACCTTGGCGGAAGTGACGAAGCTGGCCATGACGCCGAAAGTCTTCACATCATCCGGGTTGTTCGGGTAGATGCCGCCGCGAATCGTCGATGGCGCAAAATACGGATACTCCTTGATCAGCTTGTCGACGGCGGGGCCGGTAATCGACACCAGTTTCGCGCCGCACGTCGTCGTCGGGTCCTGGATATTGGCCGTCGGGCTGCCGACCACGAAGGCAAAGCCGTCGATCTTGTTATCGCACAGCGCCGCGCCGTGTTCATCCGGCTTCAGCTCGGAAGTCAGCGAAAAATCGCTGGTCTTCATCCCCAGCGCGTTGAGCAGCATATCCATCGTCAGGCGCGTGCCCGACCCGGGGTTGCCGATGTTAAAGCGCTTACCCTTGAAATCCTCGAAAGTCTTGATATTGGCTTCCTTGCGCGCGGCGATCGTCAGCGATTCCGGATACACCGAGAAGACGGCGCGCAAATCGGTATGCGGGCCGCTGTCCTTAAACTGCGCCAGCCCCTTCACCGCGTTGTACTGAATGTCCGACTGGGCGACGCCAAAGTCCAGCTCGCCCGCCTTGATGGTATTGACGTTATAGACGGAGCCGCCCGTGCTTTCCACCGAGCAACGAATACCGTGCTTGGCGCGCTCCTTGTTCATCAGGCGACAGATGGCGCCGCCGGCGGCGTAGTACGTTCCCGTCACGCCGCCCGTACCGATCGTCACGAATTTCTGCTGCGCAACGGCCATCGGGCTGGCCAGCACAGAACCCAGCAATGCGGCTGTTGCAACAAAGGTCAGTTTCTTCATGGTCAAACGCTCCTCTGTAAAAATTTCGTCATGATTCATACCCGGCTTCCGCCACAACCTACCCCGGAACCGGGCGCCCCGCCCGGACAACTCCACTCCGCCGCGCCGCCGACGCCCAGACACCGATGCAGCGCCTCGCAAGCACACCGGATCATTGGCGCGAGCAGGCACGCCCCGGTGACACACTTACTTACCTGCCTGCCGGCGCGCCGTCTCCCTTTTTGACGCACCGTTTGCATCTGTACGCAGGTCAACCTCAATCACCCAATCCGTGCGCACAACGTTATTCTGTAGCAGAACACATTCCGGCGCTAGTCTGCATAAAAAATGGGCGCTGATATTCCGAAAAAACTGATCACCCGCACAAGCCGGGCCGCCCCACCGATCAGGCAGCGTGGCGTTCGGCGCTACAGGCGGGCGAAAGATCATCTCTGCCACCGCCGTTCGGCGACACCCGACGATCCAGCGCCATCCCGGCAGCCGCCCCGCAAATACGCGGCTTGTGGCAGTATGGCGCACTTCATGGCACTTCGGAGACCCACGGCATGACCGACGTTGCGGCAAACGCCGCCCCCGAGCGCAGGGCCGCGCTAGAACGCATTGCCCGCCTGATCCGGCGCGATCCCGGCCAGCGCGGCTTATCCAGCCTGGCGATGGCGGACGATCTGCCGCTGGCGGCCGCCAGTCTGCTGCGCGGCGAGCGCATCCTCATCGCGACCGGCTTTTGCATCCGGGCGGCGATGATCGGCGAGAACGACGGCCCGCCCGGCGCGCTGGCGCTAGCCGACGCGCTGCACCGGCTCGGCAAAAAAGTGGCGCTGATCACCGACCGGCACAGCGCGGGCCTGCTGACCGCCGCCGCCCCGTTATTCAAGGCACACGAGGGCAACACCGACTCATCGCCACCGTTTCCGATTATCTCCCTGCCCGACGCGCAGCGGCTGGCCGACCGCCGGATCGACGAAATCATCCGGACGCATCGCCCGACGCACGTGCTCGCCATCGAGCGGCCGGGCAGCGCCCTGGACGGACATCGCTACTCGATGCGCGGCGAACGGCTCGACGACATCGTTCCCGCCGCCGACCGGCTGATGCCGCCGGCAGAACGACGGGACTACACGACAATCGCCATCGGCGACGGCGGCAACGAGCTGGGGCTGGGCGCGCTGCGCAGCCGTCTGAAAAACCGGGTCGCCCACGGCGAACTGATTTTCTGCGCCACGCCCGCCGATTATGTGATTCCGGCAGGAGTTTCCAACTGGGGCGGCCATGCCCTGGTCGCCGCGCTCTCCGTGCTTTCCGGCCGGTCGCTGCTCCGCCCGGTCATGCACGAGCGCCGCGTGCTGGAAACCCTGCTCGCCGCCGGCGCGGTCGATGGCAGCCTGCGCAAGCGCGCGCTGTCCGTCGACGGCATCGGCTGGGATGAATACGCGCAGATATTGACGGCCCTGCACCGCGAGGTCGACGCAGCGCTGCAGGCTGCGTAGCCGTAAGGAAACGCCCTGAATAGCGCATCCTCCCTCGCCGAAATTTTTGTTTATAAGAATTTCGGCGGCTTGTATCGGGCAAAAATTCCGGTTTATATTTTTTGATGCCCTGAAGCCCTTTATTTACGGGCGCTTCATAGCATTTTATGTTTTCTACCCTGTTTCTGCGGATTTCAGAAGAGGCGCTTTGAGCGCCCTTGTAAACAAGACATCTCCGGACATCCTTTCCGGAACGCCTTTATCCATGGACATTACAGAAGGGCCGCCCGCCAGCCCGCATATTGAGGGCGTTTCAGATAAGATTGCCCAAAAGCCCTTTATTTACGGGCATCTCAGAGGGGTGTGCCCTGAAGCCCTTATAAACAGGACATTTCAGCGGGGTATGCCCTGAGTTCCTTTATTCACGCGGGTTCCAGAGGCACCTGTCCGAAATGCCCTATTGACGCGAACTCTGGCGGTGGTCTGGTGAGCGCAGCGTCGGAAATGGCGAGGAGGTAGGCGTGTTGATCGCGCGCTTCTGGCGTGGTGGTCGGCTGGCTTCCGAAACCACTATCCTGAAGCTTTTGTATTTAAGGCATCTCCCGGACGCATGCCCTGAAGCCCTTATAAACAAGGCTTCTCCAGGCGCCTGCTCAGAAATCTTT
>CALHZD010000145.1 GCA_938040985.1 uncultured Propionivibrio sp. | reverse complement strand
ATGGAAACAACCTAAAATAATAGGTAAGCGGCCTAACGCCCGATTGGGGTTTAATTGGTTTACCAATGGTAAATCGCATATTGAATGATGTTAATCCTATACGTTTTGCAAGAGAGATGCTGTTTCTATCACAAACTCATGTTTCTCCATATCGGCCAAGACTTAGAGGAAGACAAACATTCAACCCAACAAACCAACACCATCTTCCAAGAAATAGGTTGAACAGCACAGATTGGCCTTACCTTCCTTGCAAGGTTAAGGCATGTTATAAAAGTTCCATGCTTATGCCTTTTCTTATTTTATTAGTCAAACAGAAATGGATTTGGAAAACCATAGGTGCATCGTAAGCAAACAAAAAGTGCTCCTTTTCCTCTGCGTAAGGATTTATTGATGCCATGCTACGCACGTCTTGCGTTCTTCTAACAACTATTTTCCAAAAGCAATTCTGTTTGACTATAAGTTCATTCTTGAGTGTATTTTTAGAACCTCCCTAAAATAAAAAGTTGCCTTTTCGGATGGTTTCAATCCGAAAAGGCAACTTTAAATAAAATGGAGTGTATAGTCTACACTTAGCGAATTATATCGCCACGTAATAATTACGGTGCACGCTTAAAGTGCAGGTTGCAATTCTTCCGACAACTGCTTGTGCATGCTGGCGGCAGCCTTTCTGCCGTCGCCCATAGCCAAAATAACCGTTGCACCACCGCGAACGATGTCGCCACCAGCATAAATTTCTGGGCGACTAGATTGCATACCTTCATTCACCACAATGGTATTCTTGCGTCCCAATTCAAGCCCGCGGATAGAATTAGGCACAAGCGGGTTGGGCGATACCCCCACTGCAACAATCACTTGGTCTACATCGAGCGTCTTCGTAACGCCCTCGATGGGTTGCGGACTACGTCTTCCGCTAGCGTCAGGCTCTCCCAACTCCATCACTTGCAGCACAGCAGCCTTAACAGCACCCTGCTCATCGGCTAGATATTCAAGCGGATTGTGCAACGTTAGGAAGTCGATGCCCTCTTCTTTAGCGTGTTTCACCTCTTCAAGTCGAGCTGGCATCTCCGCCTCCGACCGCCTGTAAACCAGCGTAACCTCTGCTCCAAGGCGTTTGGCCGTGCGACACGAGTCCATCGCGGTGTTACCTCCGCCCACAACCATTACACGTTTGCCCAGGTTAATGGGCGTATCGGTGTTGGGATTGGCAGCATCCATGAGGTTAACACGTGTAAGATATTCGTTAGACGACATGATATTGATGGCGTTCTCGCCCGGTATGCCCATGAAATTAGGCAATCCAGCACCCGAACCAACAAAGATACCCTTGTATCCTTGCTCTTCCAAGTCGTCTACGGAGATAGTCTTTCCAACGATGCAGTCGGTAATAAACTTCACCCCCATCTTTTTAAGATTGTCTATTTCCACGTCCACAATCGTATTGGGAAGTCTAAACTCTGGTATGCCATACTTCAAAACGCCCCCCACTTCGTGTAAGGCCTCGAATACCGTAACGTCATAACCAAACTTGGCCATATCGCCAGCGAAACTCAAGCCAGCAGGTCCCGACCCTACTACGGCAATCTTTATACCGTTGGCTGGTGCCAATTCGGGTACGGAGATATTGCCACTTTCGCGTTCGTAATCAGCAGCAAAACGTTCCAAATAGCCAATGGCCACAGCGGGTTCGTTCATTTTGAGGTGCACACAACGGCTCTCGCACTGCTTTTCTTGCGGACAAACACGACCGCAAACAGCAGGTAAGGCCGACGTATCTTTCAAAACCTTGGCCGCAGCAAGAAACTGGCCACGCTCTATGTTCTTAATAAACGAGGGTATATTGATGCTAACGGGACAACCTTCCATGCAAGTAGGCTTGGCGCAGTCGAGGCAACGCTTGGCTTCGGTGAGCGCCAGCAAAAACATTTCGCTGGGGATGAACTGGTCGCCGCGCTTGATGGATTCTTTTTCGGTGGCTTGCAGCAGCTTCATCAGATCAGGGCTGGGCTGCACCTGCTCCTGGCCCTGCACTTGCGGCAGGCGCTGCACGGCAGCGTCCAGCGCCTGCGCCAGCTGCTGCGTGTTCACGCCCGCGCGCTGCAAAAGCGACTTGGGGCCGCCTTCTTGCCGCAGCATGGCGGCCAGCAAGTGCTCGGGCTGGATGTAGGCGTGGTCTTTGCCCAGCGCCAGCGACTGGGCGTCGCCCAGCGCGTCTTGAAATTTGGTGGTGAATTTGTCGGCTCGCATCAGTGTTTTCTCCTTTCGTGAGCGTGCAGCGCGCACGCTCCCAATGACACAGGGCAGTTGCGGCTGCCCCGTTCTTTTTCAAGCCGGGCAGCCGCCTGGAGGGGCTGGATGAAGGGTCTTTTTTTGCTCCTTTTCAAATAGCATGAGGTCCTGGTGGAAATTGCGCCAGAGCCGTTTTCACGGGTCTTGAATTTGCTCCTGTTTTCAATGCGATTCGGCCTCGGCGGGCCAGGCCAGGCCGCAGTCGGTGAGGATGGCGTCCAGCGGCGCGTCGTGCGGCTCGGGCAGCAAATCGGCCACGAAGGCGCAGGCGAAGGCCAGGCCCACGGCATAGGGGCGCGGGCGCAGCGCGGCCAGGGTGCGGTCATAAAAGCCGCCGCCGTAGCCCAGGCGCACGCCGCCGGGCGCATAGCCCACGCAAGGCACCAGCAGCAGATCGGGCGCGATAGCTGGCGTGCCCTTGGGCTGGGGAATGCCCCAGGCATCCATTTCCATCGGGCAGCCGGGGCGCCAGTCGTGAAAGGCCAGGGTTTTGCTGGCCTTGTCCATCACGGGCAGGCCGATGCGGCGACGCTGGCAAAAAAAATGGAAATGCCGGAAGAAAAGATCCGCAAGATTCTCAAGATCAGCAAAGAGCCGATTTCGATGGAAACGCCCATCGGCGACGATGACGACTCGCATTTGGGCGATTTCATCGAGGATGCCGCCACCTTGGCGCCGACCGATGCCGCCCTGTTTTCCAGCCTGCGCCTGATTACCAAGGATGTGCTGGATACGCTGACGCCGCGAGAAGCCAAGGTGCTGCGCATGCGTTTTGGCATTGAAATGAATACCGACCATACACTGGAGGAGGTCGGCAAACAGTTTGACGTGACGCGTGAACGCATCCGCCAGATTGAAGCCAAGGCATTGCGCAAATTACGCCATCCTTCGCGTTCGGACAAACTGCGCAGTTTCCTTGACAGCAGTAACCATTAATCGAATGCACCGGTTGCGGTATGTGTGATCCGGAAGCGGAAGAAACGCGACACGGCAGCCGTGCAAACAATTTCGGGCCTGTAGCTCAGTTGGTCAGAGCAGAGGACTCATAATCCTTTGGTCCAGGGTTCAAGTCCCTGCGGGCCCACCAAAAAAACGAAGGCTTAGGAAGATTCCTAAGCCTTCGTTTTCTTTTTAGGGTTGAAAGGTCCAGTTTGCCTTGTTTGAACGCATACGCTTCTCATCTTTCGGATAAATGTGTTTGGATGATGCGCTGCGAACACTTAAAAGACTGAAGAAAGACCGCGCCAACAGAATATCGAAGCACCGCAAGCCGCAGGCCTTGGTGCGGCGCAGGGGAGTTATGAATTAGGCCGCCGGGCGGCGTGCATGGCTTCGCCGATAGCTTGCATGGCATCGATCAGGGCCGTGACGGGGTCGTCGGCATTTTCGGAAAGTATCACCAGTTTTGCACCGCTTTCTGCAATCAGTTTTGCCGCGGCTTCGTCGGGGGAGGTGTGGGTGAGCGCCACCCGCGGTTTGCCTCGCGCCAGTGCCTGGGCCAATGCGGCCGGCAATTCGGCATCGTTTTCCGGAATCTGCCAGGAGACGGGTTCGAGCTGCAAGGCGTCGGCCAGCACGTGCATGCGCGGCGAGAGGAGGAGTACGGAAAGTTGCTCCGCTTCCGCCAGGGCGCGGCTGGTTTGCGAGGCGGCCTGTTGCAGGCGCTGATTGATCACGTTCAGATTGGCCTGTAGACGCGGCGCAGCGTCTGGCGCAAGGCGCGCAAGCGCGTTGACCATGAGCGCGGCCATTCGCGCCAGGTTGGCGCTATCCTGCCAAGGGGGATTGTTGAGGAAGCCGGCATCGCTGATTGCGCCGGCCTTGCCGCCCAGCAGGGTGATGCCTGGCAGGTCGCCTTCGACAGGGTTGGCGACATCGATTTCGACGATGCGGATGTTTGCCCGCCGCGCCAGCGGGTAGAGCTGGTCATCCGGCCAGATGGAACGCAGCGTCAGTACGGCCTGGGAGCGGGCGGCCGCGTCCATCAGCGCATCCTGACCGCGCCCGAGCAGATAGGCGGGAATGCGGTTGGCGGGCAGGCGCGCCGGCGCAACCCGGGTTAGCGCCAGGCCGTCGGCGCCTTGCATTAGCTGTCGCGCCAGTCCGTAGACCACCGGGTGCGCCGCCAGTACACGCAGCGGTTCGGCGCGTGTTGCCCGTATTGCCGGAGCCTGATCGGCCGGTTTTGCTGTTTGGGCGCTATCAGGAGCCGCATGCGTTGCGGCTGGCAGCGCCAGCCAGAAGACTAGACAGAACGCGGTGTTCAGAACCGAAAAAAGACGTTTGCAAAACATGGTAAGCCTCCAAATTCCGCCTTGCGAAGAAAATTAGATAGCCGGGAGAGCCTACTCTTTTTCACTGGCGGCGAACGACAAAAAATGCGACAAGGCGGGGTAATGTCCGTAAAAAATGCGCGATTGATCAACTACACAATGGCCGGTTGCGCCACACGGGCGCGTCCCAGCACGGCCAGCCCGAACAGTGCGCCGGCGCACAAAATGACGGCTGCGCCCGACGGCACGGCAAGATCCAGTGCGACGGGCACGGCAATGCCCGTCAGCGTACAGGCCGTAGCGAATATCACGGTGAGCCAGAAAAAACTGCGCATCGAGCGGGCCAGCAGGCGCGCCGAGGCGGCGGGAATAACGAGCAGCGCACCGACCAGCATGGCGCCGATGATTTTGACTGCGGCGACGGTGACGATGGTGACGAGCATGACGAAAACGTAGTCGAGCCACTGCACGGGCAGTTTGCGCGCCTGCGCCAGCGGCGCGTGGAAGCTGGCCAGCATGGCGCGGTTATAGGTGCGATGCAGCACGATCATCGTAAAAATGGTGACGCAGGCGAGCACGCCCAGATCACGGCCATTGACGGTTAGTACGGAGCCGAACAGCACGTTCTCCAGAATGTGAATGTTGATGCGCGCGGCGAGCAGCAGCAGCAGGCTGGAACCGAGCGCCAGCGAGACGGCGAGGAAAACGCCGATCAGCGTATCGGGCGAGAGCCCCGTGCGCCCGCGCAGGTAATTGAGCAGCAGGCCGAACAGAATGCAGAAGCCGAACAGGCTGGCGTAAGGACTGCCGGCCGGTTCGCCGACCATGATGCCGATAGCGATGCCGGTGAGCGCCGCATGCCCGACCGCTTCCGAGAAAAAGGCGAAGCGCTTGACCACGACCAGCGTCCCCAGCCCGCCTAGCAGCGGCCCCAGCAGACAGCCGGCCAGCAGCGCATTGATGACGAAGCCGTATTGCAGCATATGCGGCAGCCAGCCGGCCACCGCGCCCGCCTGCAGGGTGTGATGCACGGCATCCCAGTATTGGCTCATACGGTCTTCTCCTCCTGCATTTTATGGGCGCTTTGTTTTCCCTGACCGTTCGGCGCGGAGGGCGTGGCGTCATCCGGCATGCTGGTGTGCGCGAACAGTTGCAGCAGCATGTCGGCGTCGTGCAGCGCATCAGGCGTTCGTGTCCATAGCATGCGGCCGCGGCGCATCGCCGTTACCCGGCTGGACAGGCGGCAGACGGCCGCCAGATCGTGTTCCACCCAGATTACGGTTGCGCCCGAACGCCGCCAGTCGCCCAGCAGGGTTTCAAAGACGGCAATGCCCGCCTGATCGAGCGCCGCCATCGGTTCGTCCAGCAACACCAGTTGCGCCGGCGGCAGCAGGCTTTGCGCCAGCAGCACGCGCTGGCGTTCGCCGCCGGAGAGGTCGCCCATGCGGCTGGTCATTTTATGCGTCATATCGACGCGCCCCAGCGCCGCGGCGATGCGCTCGCGCACGGCGCGGCGGATGCCCCAGAACAGCGGCTGCGGCTGCAACATGCAGGCCATGAAATCCTGCACCGTCATCGGCAGGGTACGATCGCACTCGATGGCCTGCGGCACATAAGCCAGCGTGCCGGGCGTATCGCCCGGCCAGTGCAGCGTCACTTCACCGCGATGCGGCATCTGGCCGAGCAGCGTCTTGATGAGACTGCTCTTGCCGCAGCCGTTGGCGCCGACCAGTGCGTGCACTTCGCCTGCCCGCACCTGCCAGTCGATCCCGTGCAAAATGGGCGTGGCGCCCAGTTGCAGGCGGACATCCCGCAGGCACACGGCCGGACCGATGGCGGGCGCTGCGCTCATGCGTGCGATTCCTGGATGGCGCGCACCACGGTGTCGAGGTTGTAAGCCATATCTTTCTCGAATTTATCCGCCGTGTAAGCCCCGTGCGAAATGTGCGTGAGCGGATAGACTTTCATGCCGGTTTCGCGTACTAGCGTCCGCACGAAGCCGGTCGGGTTGTCCTGTTCGGCAAACAGCACGCGGATGTTCTGCGTGCGCACGCGCTCGACCATGGCGCGAAACTGCGCGGCGCTCGGCTCCATGCCATGCGCCGGCTCGACAACGGCGCTCACTTCCAGCCCGAATTCACGCAGCAGGTAATCGTAGGCGCCATGCACCGTCGCGACGCGAAAACTGGCGTCGGGCGCCCGCGTCACCCTGGACAGCGCATCGGCGCGTAGTTTGCGCAGGCGGCGGTTGTAAATGCGGGCGTTGTCGACGAAGAAGGCGGCCTCCGCAGGCGCCAGTTTGCCCAGTTCGTGCGCGATGGTGTTGACCTGGATCATGGAGGCGCTGATGGAAATAAAAGTGTGCGGGTTGACTGCCCGACCCAGCGGCGCGCCCAAGGCCATGGTGGAGAGCAGCGGTACGTCGGCGTTGGCGTTGATAGTCGGCAACTGCGGCTTGTCGCTGGCGGCGATCATCCGCTTGGCAAAATCATCGTGCCCGATGGCATTGAGCACGACGACGCTCATCTGGTTGATGCGCTTGATGTCTTCGGCGCGCGGCTCGTAGGCGTGCGGATTGAAACCGGCGTCGATCAGGGGCAATACCCGCGCGTGGTCGCCGACAATGTTGGCGACAAAGCTGTAATAAGGGTGCAATGTCACGCCGACCGTCAAGGCCGCCGCACGCGCCGGTGGTAGGCACGCGCCGGCGGCAAGCGCGGCCAGGCCGGTAAGAAAGCGGCGGCGGGCGCGGCGGCAGCCCGAGGCGCAGGGATCAGAAAAATGTGCTGGTAAGGTCAGTTTCATCAAAAACATCCATTCAGGTCATTCATGTCTAAAATCCGCCGGTTTCATGCGCCGGCAGGCGCGGATGTTCCGCATGCAGGCGCGCCACCGCCTGCCGCCAGCCGTGGCGGATCAGGCTGGCTTCATCCAGGGATTCGGGTAATGCGCCGTCAGGCGTCGTATCGGCTTCATGCAGCCAGAGATCGAAGCCGGTATGGAGCAATTCATCGGCATGCGCGTTTTCTGTAGCATCTTTTGCTTTCGCCATCGCATGTATGGCATGCGTTTCCGGTAGCCGCCAGAGCAGTATGCGCGGCGCGGCGTGTTGTTTGCCTTGCGCCGGCGATGATTCCGTATGTCCGCCCGTGCCCAGGTAGGCGTAACGATCGCCGACGGTGAGCAGGCGCCATTGGCGGCGGCCGCGTTGCCGCGCAGCCAGGTCGTCGATGAACGGCGGCCAGCCCTCGTCCGCCCAGCGTTGCGGCGTCGGCGGCGGCAGCGGCGCATTCATGCTTTGCCATTCATCGTAGACGGCCTGCAAATCGGTATAGATACCCTGTTCCGCCGTGCTCAGCCCGGTGGACAGGTCAATCTGGTGGGCTTGCAGGCGCTCCTGGGGGAGCAGGCGACGCTGCCAGCCTATTGCCAGCGTACTGACCAGCAGAGTCAGCGCCATTGCCAGCAGCACCCAGCGCGTCTCGCGCAGGGCGCCGGCAGGCGGTACGCGCTGGATGCAGCCGTCCGGCAGCGCGGCGGAAGAAGCGTTTGAAAGGTCGGCTGATGGATCAGCGGATGTCATTGTGGTCGACTTCCAGCGAATGCCCTTCGCCGCCCTCGAAACGCACGTAGAAATCCTGCTTGGGGCGTTTGAAGCGCACGCTGGATTTGGCGTCCAGCGCACCGTGCCAGAGCACTTTGTCCTCGTAGGACATGACCTTGATTTCTACGCCTTTGGCGCTGCTGCCGTCAGAAAAACCGCCTTCGCATTCGATGTACTCGTTCCCGTCCGGATAGCACGCCAGGCGCGGAGAGTGGGCATGCGCCAGCGTTACGGACAACAGGGCGGAAAGAAAAGCCAGCGGGCGCACAATGGCCGCCGAGAAAAGTCTGTTCATAATTTCGGTCTCACGGAAAAATAAAAACAAAAAACACCCGCAGGCATTATAAAGGGGTCGTTATTGCCGGGAGCGGCGGCTTGCAGCTCCCGGCGCGTTTTTTACTTTTTCTGTTCTTTGTGCGTGCGGAAGGAGAGGCTGGAAGACATGCTGACCTTGTCGGCTTTGGCCTTGTCTCCACTTTGTTCGGTGGCGTACCCGACCGACAGCGTGTTGAAGCCGTCGCGCACGATGCTGACTTCTGCGCGGCCTTCGGCGTTGGTCGTCAGTTTTTCTCCGTCGCCGAAAAAGCTGCTGGTCAGCGTGGCTTCGGGCAGCGGCTTGCCTTTGAACAGCACCTGCACGGACAGTTTGTCGCCTTTTTTCAGCTTGGCCGGGTTAACGGCGGGGACGATTTCCAGATCGTAGCCCAGCGCATGCACGGGTTCCCGATCATTGAGATAGCTCACCGCATATTTGTAGGAATGCTGGGCGAGCGTCACTTCCGAGGCGTTGAAGGCATCCTTGGGCTTGTTGTGCCATTTGCCGTCCTTGGTCTGAACCCAGACGCCGTTATCCATGACGTAGCCGAGAAGTCCGGGGTTGTCCGCTTCCAGCGTGGCGTAGCGCTGCTCGTGCGGGACGACCTTGACAGCAGCATTTTGGCCGTTCTTGAATGCGCGCGCATCGACGATTTTGGCCGGATCGTACGGATCGGTCATGGATTCATGATGGCCGTACATCACGGTGTGTTCCCCGTGAATTTTGGCCAGCCAGGTGCCGTGCGCCTGTGCGCCCAGTGGAATCAGCAGAAAGCCGGCCAGCGTCAACGCGATCGTATTGAAGGAATGTTTTTTCATGGTGTCATCTCCAGTGAGAGTTACAGTTGCGGGTTAAAAAAATGATGCTTGCGATGGTCTCGGTCGGCCAGTCAAGACGCCCTGAGCATTGGTTAAGCTCGGGGCGTCTTGACGCCGGACGGAGGCCGCGCGTGTTCCGGGTTGCGTCCGGAATCCGGTGCGTGCTGTGGTGTGAGGCGTTCATCCGGCATACCGATCAATAATCGAACGCCAGCCCGGCGAAGTACATACGCCGCGGATAGGGGTGACCGATGTAGGCTTTCTCGTCGTTCAGGTTATTGACGCCCAGGGAAAACCGCAGTTGTGGATGGAAGCGGTAGACCATCTTGGCGTCGGCGATGAGATAGCGGCTGGCGCCGCCATAAGTATCCGGATTCACGTCTAGATTATCCATGCGGTTGTACTGGCGTCCGCTGTAGCGGGCGGACAGGCTCAACGACAGCTTGTCGTTGACGCGATAGGTCGACACCAGCGTCGCCCGCCAGCGCGGGATACGCACGATCCAGTTGCCGACGGTATCCGGATTACGGTGATTTTCCCGGATGATCGACTGGGCATAGGTGACGCTGCCGTTCAGATCAAGGCCGCGTATCCCGACATCGTTCAACCCCCAGGAAAGTTCCACGCCACGGCTGCGCACCTTGTCGACGTTCTGAATGCTGGTGATATTGGGCGTCACCGTCGTGTCGGTCTGCGAAATGAGCGCATCGTAACGGTATTCCTGGAAGAGCGACAGGCGCGCCTGACCGTTGTCCAGCGATTTTTCGATCGCCAGTTCACCGGAATGTACCCGCTCGGGTTGCAGGTTCGGGTCATTCTCTAGGCGGTTGGGGCCGGTGGTGATCGCCTGGAAGAGTTCAGTCACCGTCGGGAAGCGCGTCGCCTTGCCCAACGAGGCGCGCAAGTGCCAGTCCGGCGCGGCCTGGAAGCCGAGGGACAGCTTGGGCGAGAAGGCGCTCTTCTTACGATCGCTGTAAGAAACCTGGCTCGGCGTACTGGCGCGATTGGCGTTGCTGCCGTCGTAGGCCTGCCAGTGTTCCCAGCGGCCGCCCAGTGTCATCGACCAGGCCGGCGCAAAACGCCACGTATCCTGAAGATAAAGCGCATGGGTGTTCGTCTTGCCGCGCGAAGCCGACGTCAGTTCCCGGATGCCGCCTGAACGCCAGTCATCGACGTTGCCGGTGTCCGACTTGAACGTATAGCGGTCGAAGTGGTAGCCGAAATGCAGCTTGTGCGCGCTCTTTTCGCCATCAGGCCGCCATTCGCCGCGTAGATCGAGGTTCTCCCAGCCGGTGCCGCTGCGGTCGGTCAAAGTCCCACGGCCGCCGTTCTGACCGGAATCCAGCCCCGTATTGCTGGCATTACGCGACTCGTCCTTGGCATAACGATAGACGCTGAAATTGAGCTCGGCGTCCCAATTTTCCTTGCGCTTGGACTTGAGCGACAGCGCCTGCATCCAGTGGAAATCCTCGCTGCTGCGGGGCGTAACGCTGCTGACGGTATAGCGCTGTCCGTTGATCCGTACATACTGGTATGGCCCGCTGGGCGTCGTGTTATAAATGGTCTGACCCGCCGCATTACGCAGATAGCTTTCGGAAGAAGATTCCCCGGAGTTCTGCCACAGGCCCAAGGTATAAGCGGCCTGCCAGTTGGGAGAAAAATCATAGGCCAGTTTGAGTTTCCCCTGGTCCTGAATGGTGCGCTCGGCGCTGATCGCGCCTGTAATTACGCGGGGATTATTGAGCGCGTCCCTGTCGGTCATGGCACCTGATACCTCGACACCGCCGGGGCCGGGTTTTGGCGTCGCCGTTCCATACATGGAAGGCGCCGTGTCGCTATCCAGACGGTTATAGCCGACCCAGAAAGACCAGTCGCCGGCGCGGTTGCCGAGCGAGACATTGGCGTTGTAACTGGGGAAACTCTTGTTCGTCCGGTATTCACTGCGTACTTCTTCCTGGAAGTACTGGATCGCTCCGTGCGCCTCGAATTTCTCTGGCATGCGGGTCGTAAAGTTTGCTGTCACTCCCATCGAGTTGCCTGGGTAAAGTGCCGAAAATGGACCATAGATGAAATCGACCCGCTCAATTTCTTCCGGCGCAACCATGCCCCAGCGCGGTGAATAAAGAAGGCTGTTGCCAACGTAATTGGACAATAGAATGCCGTCGCTATACACCATGGAATGCGCGCTGCTATTGACGTTGCTCATGCGGCTGCCGATGCTGGCGTTGCGGTCGCCGATGTAACGCTCGCGCAGCTGTAAGCTGGGCTGGTATTTGAGCACATGCCCTGAAGTGACGGCGTTGATGTTTTCCTTGATCTGCTGGGCGGTGACGCTTTCCACGGTTGAAGAAACGGCGGCGGCAACGGGCGCATTGCCCTTGACCACCATTTCTCGCAGCTCATGCTCGGGTTCCGTATCGGCGGCAAATGCGGCGGCCGGCAGGGCGGCAAGGCATGCGGCCAATCCCGTACGGCGAAAAACAACTTTCATAATTCAACTCCTCCTTTGATCGAATAGATATGGACTGCTGACCGAATGCCGGCGCCCTGATGCAGCGGGCCGGCAAGAAAACCACAAGGCGTCGCTGCCGTTGCCGGCAGTGCGGACGTGCGCTTTATCCTGCTTTTCATCCTGTTTCTCCCAACCTTTAATCCGCTGCTCCGCGTGTTTTCGGCTTTTGATTGAAAGATGGGCGGATGACGCAATGCCGAAATGCCGTTTCGCCGCAACGCCGTGCTGTCGGGCGGAAACCGACCCGTCAGGATCGCCTCGCCCGTGCATCGGCACGAAACGCACATTGCATGTACGCCCAAATACGGCGCCCGGATCGGCCCGATACCCTTTGAGGCCTCGGGAGCGACGAAGAAAAATTTACTCATGTGCCTCTGATGGCTGCGTAAGAAAACCGATTTTGGTGAGACCCGCACGGCGCGCAGCGCTCATCGTTTCGGCAACGATTTCATAGCGCACGTCCCGGTCAGCCTGTAGATGCATTTCCACTTTTGGGTCTTGAGCGACAGCGGCCTGAAAGCGCGCCATCAACTGATCGTTGGCCACCTGTTCGGAGCCGATGTAGATGTTGCCCTGGGCGTTGATGGAAACCGACAGCGTCATCGGTTTTTCCGGCGTTGGCGAACTCGACGCGCGCGGCAGCTCGATCTGTACCGAATGCGTCATCAGCGGCGCCGTAATGATGAAGATGATCAGCAATACCAGCATCACATCAACCAGTGGCGTCGTATTGATTTCCGCCATCGGCGCCTGGGCGCCGCTTGAATTAAAACTACCAAAAGCCATGCTCAGACTCCTTTCGACGAAAATGTTTGCCTCATCGTGAAAAAGGCGTGCAGGTCATGGGCGAAGGCATCCAGGCTGATCAGCACAACGCGGTTGGCGCGGTTCAGCGCGTTGTAGGCGAATACGGCAGGCAGGGCGACGGCCAGTCCGGCGGCGGTCATGATCAAGGCCTCGCCGACCGGGCCGGCAACTTTTTCCAGAGCAGCCTGCCCGGAAATGCCGATGGCGACGAGCGCGTGGTAAATGCCCCAGACCGTGCCGAACAGGCCGACAAAAGGCGATGTCGCGCCGGTCGTTGCCAGAAAAGTCAGCCCGCTTTCCATTTCGGACTGCGTGGCGGAAAGCTGTTGACGCAAGGTGCGCTCCATCTGTCCGGAGGAATCGAAATGCGCACTCAATTGCTCGTCGGCCGTGGCGCAGTCGGAATTGCAGGATACGGCCTGTGTCACCAGCTGGGCGAAGGGGTTGTTCGCTCCGGCGCGGCGCAGCCGTTTCAAGCCTTCGTCGAGTGAGGGCGCTGCCCAGAAATCGGGGACAAGACGCCCGGCGCGGCGTAGCTTCCAGCCTTCGATCAGTTTGACCAGAATCAGATACCAGCTGACGATCGACATCAGCACCAGAAGAATGGCCACGCCGTGCGAAACCGTATCGCCGCTGGCCCATAGATGGGCGAATCCAAAAACGTTTTGAGTGCTATCTGCTTGCATGTTATTGCTCCAGTCGGAAATGAATAGGAACCAGAACCCAGCTATCTACCGGGATACCGCCACGCTTGGCGGGAACGAATCGCCAGGCGCGCACTGTTTTCCGCGCCGATTCGTCGAGCCGAGCGCTGCCTGAAGATGTGCGGATGTCGACCTGCTCGGCTTTTCCTGCGGCCGAAACGCGCACGCGCAGGATGACCCGGCCTTCCTCACCCATGCGGCGGGACATCGGTGGATAGGGCGGCGCCGGGTTGAGCAGGTAATCGGCGTCAAAACGCGCCTGCACGAGGCCGGAACCGGCTGCGCCTTGTCCGCCCTCGACGCCGCCCGAACCGCCTGTTGCGGCAGGGGCCGGATCGGGCGGTGCGGCTTCTTCCGCCGGCGCCGCCGGCGCGTTGTCGCTCGCCGGCTCCGAAGATGCTGTTGCTTCAAGCTGAGGTGGCTGCGGTTTGGGTGCGGGCGTCGGCTTCGGTTTGGGTTGTGGCGGTGGCGGTGTTGGTGGCTCAGCGGCAGGGGCTGCAGCTGGTGAAACCGGCAGTGGCGTCGCTTCGATCAGGTCGACGACCAGCGGCGACTCGACGACTTTCGGCGGAAGAACGGTTTTATGCGCCATCATCAGCGACAGCAACAAGGCATGCAGGCCGAGCACAATCATAAATAGACTGCCGCGCTGTGCCGGGCTGGGCGCAGAGGAGGAAAATGAGCTACGTGCGGCCATGATTGATCAATCGAAATCCTTTCTTCGTATGCTAAAAAACAGCTTGCTCGTAAATGATAAATATTATCATTAACATCGTTGTCACATCAATCAGCGACGTCGTATTGACTTCCGCCATCGGCGCCTGGGCGCCGCTTGAATTAAAACTGCCAAAAGCCATGCTCAGACTCCTTTCGACGAAAACGTGCGCCTCATCGTGAAAGAAGCGTGCGGGTCGTCGTACAGGCCGAGGGCAAAGGCATCCAGCCCGGTCGGTACGACACGGCCGTCTTTGACCATGATGCGGCGGCGCGGCATAACGCATGCGATTGCGCCTCCCCCGATCCCTAATCATCCTTCGCCTTTCATCCCTGATACGGAGAGGGGCTGGAATGAACGTTTAAGGCGGAAACGCTGCTCTCCTCGTGCCCCTCGTCTGCTTCGCCGCGATAAGAGCGGGCAAACAGACGCATGGAACATGGCGGCGAAATCGCACGCGCCACCGGGTTGTGGCGTTGCAATGTCCTTGTCCGCACCGCTGACGTGTCGCCGGGGGTTCTTCTGACGTGTCACCGAGGTTCGATACGGGGAGTCCGCCTTGCAGTACGCCTGTTTTGGCGGCGGCAGGGGGTTACAGCACTGTAGGGTCTCACCGTAGGGCTTGTGACCGGTCAGTCGGCTTTCCCTTTCGGCTCGGGAGCGTTCAGACGTACTTTTTTTGTATGTACGCTTGAGCGCGTGACCGGGTAGGAAAGCTGATCTGCGCGAACCGAAAGTCCAAGCCTCCGGCTACGTGATCGCAAGCGATGCGGGCAGCGTTTTTTTCGGGATGCGGCGTTGGGAAGGTTAGGAATCAGATTCGGAAAGGCTTTCCGTGCTCGCCGGCGCTTATGCGCTCGTCAATCACTCCGGTTTCTTCGCGGTTCCTTCTCGGTTCCTTCAAGCGGCTTCGATCAGGAAGATCAATCAGGGACAATCGATAAGCACGCTAAGGACAACCGATCAGGATGCACTGAAAAGTCAAGGCAAGCCAATGCGGCTCTGCGCAGGGGCTTTATGTATCTCTTTTCAGTTCCATCCGCCCCGGCACTACGCCGGAACAAAGGACAATTCAGAGGCTTTCGGCACTTTCCGTCAGAACCTTTCCCCTCACCCCGAGGATTGGCACTGCGCCTGCTTCAG
>CALHZD010000144.1 GCA_938040985.1 uncultured Propionivibrio sp. | reverse complement strand
CCTAACCTTCCCAACGCCGCATCCCGAAAAAAACGCTGCCCGCATCGCTTGCGATAAATACGCAAGCAGTGCGGTAAGTGATTTGGCAGAGAGCGTACCTATGCCGGGGATGTTGAAACACGCGGAAAGCAGAAAATATAACCAATGCCTATCCGCAGCAACATAATGGCTGAGCATCCGTTTTCGACAAGGCAACATATCGATAAACGCTTTGCTTCGTCTTGCTGCAACGCTCATCTCCCATAGTCGGGAAGCTTCTTCCCGATATGCGGATAGACGCTGGTTTCAGCCATATTCTCTGCACAGAGTAGCTATCTGCTGAATCACCCTCCGATTGGTACTACCCGTTCATTACGGACGAGCAGCATTTTTGATCAATGTCGCTAAGGCCTGTCGCGCTTTCACTAGACATGACCGCCCGTCAGGCCACGGCGACGTCTTTTGTGTCGGGAAACCGGCCTTAGCCGGCAAATTCACGACACGCGTTCTATTCAGTGGAGAAGTCAGTAAACATGAAAAACAGCAAGCCGCTATTGGTTTTATGTACGTTAGCCGTTCCAGTGACTGTCATGGCAGAAGACGTTGCGCTGGGCACCATGGTCGTTACCGCCCGCCGTTCCGAGGCGAAAATTGAAGAAACGCCGCAGCGCATTGAAATTATCAGCCCAGAACAGATCGCAAGCACCCCCAGTCAGGACCTGACCGATACGCTCAAGAAAAACAGCAGCGTCGATGTCATCCAGTATCCCGGCAATCTGTCCGGTATCGGCATCCGCGGTTTCCGTCCTGAATACTCAGGCATCAACAAACATACGTTGCTGCTGATCGACGGACGACCGGCAATGGGCACCAACCTGTCGCTGATCAACATGGATCGGGTCGAACGTATTGAAGTTCTCAAGGGGCCGGCCTCGGCGCTTTACGGTTCGCAGGCCATGGGGGGCGTCGTCAACGTGATTACGCGCGATAGTCGGGGAGCCATTGGCGGTTTCGGACAGCTCGCCTACGGCAGTTACGACAGCAAGGAAGTCAAAGGCGCTATCGGCGGTGCGCTCAATGAATTCTTCGACTTCGACTATTTCGGTTCATATTTCGACCGGAGCGACGACTTTAAAGCCGGTGGCGGTGTTCTGCGCCCCAGCACAAGTTATAAACAACAAAACCATGCGCTGCGGCTTGGCCTAAATCTCAACAGGGACTGGCGCATCAATCTGAAAAGCGACCTCTACCGCGGCCGCGACATCGCCACGCCCGGCGATATCGCTTACGGCACCAATAACCAGAGCAATAAAAATATGGATCGTAACGGCACCGACCTGTCCGTAACGGGCAAAATGGGCAACCATCGCCTGCTGGCGCGCGCGTTCATGGGACAGGAAGCGTACACGCTTTATAACAAGACTTCGCGTTCGGCGGCTGACCGCCCTTACCTGCCGTTCCGTAGTTACGAATCCGACATTCAATGGACGGGCGTGCAGTTGCAGGATACCTGGAACTGGAGCGATTCGGCGAGTCTGGTCTTCGGTATCGACCATGAAAAGGCCAAGGTCGAATCGCGTAGCTGGTCCGCCAACGGCAAACGTAGGGGACCGTATTCCGCCGACCACGAACAGCGCACAATCGGCATCTATGCCGAAAATACCTGGTACTTCAACGACAATAACAGCACATTCTATGTCGGCGTGCGGCACGACAGGATTCGCACCGAATCGCTTGACACGCCGTTCAAAACCGGCTTCACGCCGTCGACGGCAGAGTTCGATAACACCAGCCCCAGCGCCGGCTTCAAACATCTGCTTGGTCATGGCTTTCGCGTGCACGGGACGATCGGCAAGGGCTTCGTCGCGCCGAGCGCATCTAACGTCAGCGGCTATACCGTCTCGACCCAGGGAAGAAGCATTCAAATCACGCGCGGCAACCCGGATCTGAAGCCAGAAAGCAGCCTGACCTACGATATCGGACTCGAATGGAGCAACCCGACGTTCTACGCCGATCTGACAATGTTCCATACCAAAGTGACTGACAAGATCAGTAATCGAATCACGACGATCAGCACTTCGCCGCTTACCAATCTCTCAACCTATTACAACGCCAATGAAGCGCGCATGCACGGGCTGGAATGGACGGGGCGCTGGGATGTTAACAAAATCGTTCGCCTCTCTCTTTCCGGCACGCACTATTTCTCACGTCAGGAGGAAAACAACGGAAATTGGACCGACATCCATAATGTCCCGCGCACGACGGTGCGCGCCGCCGTCGAGGCCGACTACGGCCCGTGGAGCGGCCGTTTCGGTCTGCGTCGCGTCGGCCAATGGCGTGACAACAACTGGGTCGGCAACACCGCCGAAGTTGTCCGCTTCCCCGGCTTTACAACCATGGATCTGTTTGTGCGTTACCGTTTCGACAAACATCATTCGCTCTCGCTCAGCGTTGAAAATCTGGCTGATAAATACTATGAAGAAAAAGGCGGTTATCCCCTGCCCGGCCGCAACGGCAAGATCGCCTATCGTTATGATTTCTGATGCGCCAGCTTTGATGGTCTAAAGTAAAGGAAAAACGATGTTCGATAGACATGCCACCGCATGTTTATGGCGTTCCTGCCGTGCAACCGGCACTTTTGTTCGTCACGGACAACCATGATGCGAAAAGTCATTTTTCTGTTTACCCATACTGCACTCGGCCGGATATGGGCGCGTGCGGCGGAGGCGCTTGCCGATGAGGGCATAGAGCTGAAGGTGCTCAACCAGATGCAGTCCATCGACTGGGAATTGTTCATAGACAAGGAAATGCCCGACGCCGACGCTATCTATTTCGACATCACCCGCCATTTCAGCACCTTCCCTCACCTGCTGGAAACGGCGCGAGGCATACGCTACGCCCTGCCGGCAGGACTCGAAACGGAAGCGGCCTGGGCGGGCGAGATCGACCGCGACGCACAACAGCGCATCGCCGCCTATTGCAAGGCGGGAACGGTTAACGACCTTGCCAACGCCGCACGTTATCTGCTGCACCGCGCCGGCGTACTGGCCGAAGCGCCGGTAGCACCGGGGCAACCGGTACTATCGGGCATCTACCATGCCGAATCGCCGCAGCTGTGGCACGAGGCCGCAAGCTACTTGTCCTGGATAAATGGACGCATCAATGGAAAGATCAGTGCGACGGACGATCGGGCGCCGCCTATCGTAGCGATACTTTTTGACCGCAACGCCTGGCTCGGCGGAGAGACGGAGATTGTCGATGCCTGCATTCAACATCTCGAATCGGCCGGGTTTGCACCAATGCCGATGTTTTGTGACTGGGAAGACGCCGCGCCGCTTGGCGCGCCGGATAATCCACTGCGGCGCTTTCTCGACGGTTGCGGTGAACGACTGGCCGCAATCTGGAATATCGCCGTCGTTTTCCGGCGCGAGGCACAAACCCCCGGCGGTCCTTTCGCGGGGCACGACGTGCCGGTTTTCCAGCTGGTACGCCACTGGACTGGCTCGGCCGCGGAATGGCGCAACGATGCGCAGGGACTAAGTCCCATGATGCTCTCCTTCAGCCTGTCGCGGCCGGAAATGATCGGCTGCATCGACCCAACGGTCATTGCCTGTTCGCCACGCGTTGACGAAGGTACAGAAGACGAACGGCGCATCGTCCAGCTGCTCGACGATCAGTTGACCAGACTTACCGGCCGCACCCGCGCCTGGGTCGAACTGCGGCATAAAGCCAATGCCGACAAGCGCATAGCGATCATGCTGCACAACCCGCCGTGCAAGAGCATTGAAGCGACGATCGGCAACGCCGCAGCGCTTGATGCCTTGCAAAGCGTCGTCGACCTTCTGCATCGCCTGCATGCGGCGGGATATCAGGTCAAGGACATTCCGTCCGATGGCCGCGCCCTGCTCGACCTGATTCTGACGCACAAAGCCATTTCCGAATTCCGCTGGACTTCGGTCGAGGAAATCGTCGCCAAGGGCGGCGTTCTCGCTGAAATCGACGAAGCCGCCTTCCGCGCCGACTTTGATCGCCAGCCGGAGACAATACGCCGCGCCGTTGATGAAGCCTGGGGCGTCTTCCCGGGAAAATCAATGGTGCATCACCCGGACGGCCCGAAACCGACACTGATCGTCACCGGCCTTTCCTTCGGCAACGTTTTCGTCATGACCGATCCAAAGCGCGGCTGCTGGGGACCGCGCTGTGACGGCGAAGTCTGCCGGATCCTGCACGACCCAGCCATTGCGCCTTCGCACCAATGGCTGGCGACATTCTGGTGGCTGCAACGGCATGTCGATGCGCTCATCATGATGGGCACCGAAGGGCCGCTGGAATTTCTGCCGGGCAAGCGCACGGGACTCTCGGAAACCTGTTTTCCAAACATTTCGCTTGGCAATCTGCCGGTCATCTATCCTTACCTGATGTCGGTCACCGGCGAAGGAATGATGGCCAAACGTCGCGGCCGCGCCGTCATCATCGACCATCTGAGCGCACCCATCGCGCGCGCCGATACGCTCGGCAACCGCTGGGATACGCTCGAGGAGCTGCTGCGCCAGTATCGTTCGGCAACAGCGGGCGCCCGACGTGACGCTTTACGCGAAACGCTGCGCAGCGAACTGACCGGCATGGGTCAAGCCGTCGAGGACGATGAAGCCCTGGGGTTGGCCATCGAACTTTTACCACGCCGTCTCGACGCCTTGCGGCGACGCATGCTCAGCACCGGATTACACGTACTCGGCCGTGCGCCCGGCGAAGAAGACACACTGCGCTATATCAACGAAGCACGCGGCGGCGGCCTCGACGAAACGGGCGAAGCCGGGTTATGCAAAGATCTAGCGGGTTGCAGCAGTGAACTTGATGCTGTGATGAGGGCACTGGATGGCCGTTTCATTGCACCCGGCCCAAGCGGGCACTTGTCGCGCGGCAAAATCGACGTACTGCCCACTGGCCGCAATTTCTACGGCACCGACACGGCCTGCGTACCAACGCCGGCGGCGCAGACAGTCGGCGCGCGCATGGGCGAAAAACTGCTCAATGCCTACCTTGCCGATGAAGGTCGATTCCCCGAAACGATTGCGATCACGCTCTGGTCGACCGACGCCTTTCAGGCTGATGGCGAACTCACCGCGCAGATTCTCTGGCTGCTCGGCTGTGCGCCAGAGCGGCAAGCCAACGGCAAAGTGACGGGCGTAACGGTACTACCGCTCGATGAATTAACGATGATTGCATCTGACGGACGAACCTTGTCTCGCCCACGCATCGATGTCGTTGTCCAGATGAGCAGCGTCGTCCGCGACCTGTTGCCGGAAATCTATGCGCTCTTCGACCGTGCCGTTTTGGCAGTCACCGAACGCGACGAGCCGCCTGATCGCAACTTCGTCCGTGCCCATGTCGACGCGCGCCTGGCAGAATTGCGCACGCAGATGCAGGACAGCGATGAGGCGGCGTTACGTCGCCTGGCAACCTACCGTTGTTTTGCTAACGCCGATGGCGGCTACGGCGGCGGCATCGGCGTTGCGCTCGACGCCTCGGCCTGGGAGGATGATGGCGATCTGGCCGAAGTGCTGATCAACACATTGGGCACCGCTTTCGGCGCGGATGGACGGCCAGCCGCATTACCCGCCACGCAGCAGATGGCGCAATACGCACACCTGCTGCGTAAAACCGACCTGTCCTATCAACGCGCCTCATGGCCGGAAGCAGATCTTCTTTCGAGCAGTTGTTATCTTGCCGTGCAGGGCGGCAATGCCGCCGCGCGCCGCGGTCTTAACGGCGGCGCAATGCGCCTTTACTGGGGCGATACGCAAACCACGCGCGAAGGCGAGGTACGCACGCTCGCCGAGGAGCTGTCCCAGAGCCTCGCCACGACGGTGCTCAACCCGGAATGGCTGGCGACTGTCCAGGCACAGGGTTATACCGGCGCCAGCGGTATCTCCAACCGTATCAATGTACTGTTCGGCTGGTCAGCGACAACGCATGCGATTACCGACTCGCAGTTCGACGCCGTACATGACCGGCTTGTATCCGACCCGGCAATGCGTAACTGGCTGCGCGAAACCAGCCCGCATGCTTTCGAGGAAATCGTCCGCCGCCTGCTGGAAGCTCAGGCACGCGGCCTCTGGGCAGCCGATAAAAATCGCCTTCAGGAACTGCGCGACGCAGTGCTCGACGTCGAGGGCGATCTTGAAGAGGCAATGGGCGATACGCACGTCGGCGAACATCAGGGCACGGCTGTCGACGTCATCACCCGAAGCGCCGTCAAGGAATGGGCTTATGCCTTCACCGTCAAGCCATCATAATGGCGAACGATTAGATGTACAGACAATCGTCTGAACGAAGTTTCAACATTGCGGATGCGATGCCAAAGCATTCTTGAAAAGGAAGCGAAGATGAACCCAGCACAACATACGGTCGTCGTCATTGATGCCACTGCGACGCACCTGCCCCTCCTTGGCCGTGCCGTCGCGGCATTCTCGCCGGAGGAAGCGGCCTGCCTGCGCGTCGCCGCCGCAGGCAAGGACGATCTCTTCGATTCAAAGCGCATCGAAGCAATGGCCGAAGCGATTCGCTCCTCGTCAGCATTGGTCCTCTTGCCGCACGGCGGTGCGCGCTCGATTCCAGGCATCGACGCCCTAGCGGAAGCGGCGGCCGGTAAACTCATACACGTTCAGGCCGGCGGTATGTCATCGGAAGATGTCGAACTGGCGCGGGAAATCGGATCCGACTTTGGATCGGAGGCCTACAAGCGCCGCCATGCCTACATCCGCGAAGGCGGACTCAACAATCTGCGCGGCATGCTACTGACGCTGGCGCGCGAACTGGGCTGCGATCTGCCGGAGCCGCCCGCGCCGGAAAAGCTGCCGCGCGAGGGACTTTACCACCCTGACTGGCGCGGCGGCCTACTCGACCGCGACGCTTACCTCGACTGGGCGCGTGCGCGCGTTGGTGAAGATGCGCCGGTGATCGGCATGTGGTTCGGCAATTACGCCTGGCAGAACGGCGACTTGGCAACTTACGACGCGCTCATTGCGGAAATCGAGGCACAGGGCGGCATACCGCTAGCCGTCTTCCACAGCCGCTTCCGCGATGCCGAGGTCGGCAATATGAGCGTCGCAGAAGTGACCGAGCATTTTTTCAAGCGCGACGGCGTGACGCTGATCGAAGCCCTATTTTCGCCGATGAGTTTTTCGCTGACGCAGGCCACCCCCGGCTCGGATCAGGTGCTACCGGAACTCGACGTGCCGACCTTGCAACTGATCCTGACCTACAACCCGCGCGCACAATGGGAAGAAACGATACAGGCCGTATCGCCGATGGACGTCTCGGTCAATATCGCGCAACCTGAGTTCGACGGCGCGATCATCGGTACCGTCGTGGCGACGCGCGACGATATTGGCGCCGATCCGGCGACCGGCGCCCGCCTGCTGGTTCGGAAACCAGTGCCCGACCGCAGCCGCCATGTCGTGCGCTGGGCGATGAACTGGGCGAAGCTGCGCCGCACACCGCGTTCCGAACGCAAGGTAGCCATCATTTTCCACCAGTATCCGCCGCGCAACGATCGCTTGGGCTGCGCGTCCGGGCTGGATTCGTTCGAGAGCGTGAACGCCCTTCTGGAAAGCATGGCGGCGCAGGGATATCGCATCGACCGCCGCTTCGAGAACGGCGAGGCGATCGCTTTCGAGATGATCGACCGTTTGACCAGCGACCGGCGCTACCTGCAGCCGGCGCAGATGGCCGAACGCGCGGTCGGCACGATCGATACGCCGACCGCACTGCGCTGGCATGCCGAGCGCAGCGAGAAAATGCAGCGGGAAATGGATGAAAAATGGGGACCGGCGCCCGGCGTCACCTTCTATCACGACGGCAAGCTGCTCGTTGGCGGCATGGTCGTCGGCAATGTCTTTCTCGGTGTGCAGCCGCCACGCGCACGCATGGAAGAAGCGGATCAACCGGTTCTGCAACCTGACGGACAAACCATTCACGACCCCTATCTGCCCGCAACGCACCATTACCTCGGCTATTACCGCTGGCTGCGCGAAGAATTCGGCGTGCATGCCGTCATCCACGTCGGCACACACGGGACGCTGGAATGGATGCCGGGCAAGAGCACGGGGCTTTCGCGCGACTGCTACCCGGATGCGGCGATCAGCGACATTCCTCACCTCTACCCCTACATCATCAATAACCCCGGCGAAGGCACGCAGGCCAAGCGCCGTTCGTACTGCGTGATCCTCGACCACATGATTCCGCCGCAGACGAATGCCGGAAAAACCGAGGAGTTCGAGAAGATCGAGGATCTGCTGGAGGCGGCTTATTACGCCAAGCATGAGGATCCGGCTAAAATCACGCTGATTCTTGAGAAAGTCTGGGCGCTGGCAGCCGAGGCGCATCTGGACGCCGATATCGGCATGACGCGCGAAGCGGCGGAAGAAAATCCATTCGACTTTTTCGGCAAGCTGCACGGCTATCTGGAAACCGTTGACGTCACCTCAATCAACGACGGCCTGCACACCTTCGGGCAAGTGCCGCCGCCGGAACGCTTCAACGAGACGATGGTTCATCTGACGCGCCTGCCCAACGGCGACGTCGCCTCGCTCTGGGATGCGGTCGCCGCCGCGCGCGGTTTCGACAGCGAAGATCTACGCGACCATCCCGGCGAGCTGGTGCCGGCGCTCGGCAAGACCAAGGGCCAGGTGCTCAGACAGATTCTCGTCGATGTGCGCGCCGCCTACGATGCGCTCGACGAGGCGGGATGGTCGGACGAAGCCATCCGCCATGAAACGCAGGCGCGTTTCAACGGCTCGCAGCGGGTCGCCGATGTGCTGTATTTCGTGCGCGATGGCATTCGCCCGAAGTTGCAGCAGATCACCGACGAAATCAAATACGCGCTGCACGGCTTGGATAGCGGCTTTGTGCCGCCGGGCGGTTCCGGCAGCCCGACGCGCGGGCGCATCGACATTCTGCCGACCGGGCGCAACTTCTTTTCCGTCGATCCGTTCAAGATTCCCACCCCAGAGGCTTGGGAAGTGGGCGTGCGCCAGGCCGATGCGCTCGTCGAGCGCTACATGCAGGATGAGGGCAAAGTGCCGCGCCAAGTCGGCATGGTGCTCTGGGGGGTGCCGACAATGAGCACGCGCGGCGACGACATGGCGCAGATTCTCTACATGATGGGCGTGCGCCCGGTCTGGAACCGGCATAGCGGCCGCGTCGACGGCGTTGAAGTCATCCCGCTGGAAGAGCGCAAATACCCGCGTATCGACGTAACCGTACGCACCTCGGGTTTCTTCCGCGACGCCTTCCCCAATCTGATGGAAACTATCGACAGCGCGGCGCGCATGATCGCTGCGCTCAAGGAGCCGCCGGAAGTCAATCCACTGGCGCACAACGTCGCTATCGAACGCGAGGAGCTGATCAAGGCCGGCCTCTCCCCGGAAGAAGCCGAGAGGCGCGCCGCTTTCCGCGTCTATTCCGACAAGCCGGGCACATATGGCGCCGGCGTGGCCGATCTCCTTTTCAGCGGGCAGTGGGAGAAGACGGCTGACCTGGGCGAGATTTACATCGCCTGGGGCGGCTATGCCTATGGCGAAGGCGTCTATGGCGAAGCGCGACAGGACGATTTCCGCAAGCGTATGGGCAAGCTGGATCTCACAGTGAAAAACGAGTCGACGCGCGAGTACGATATTTTCAGTTGCGTCGATTTCAACAACTACCACGGTGGTATGAACGCGGCGGTCAAGGCCGCGAGCGGGAAATACGTCCCCAGCTATTCGGGCGATTCGTCCGACCCGCGCAAACCGCGCATCCGCTCTACGGATGAGGAAGGGCGTTTTATTTTCCGCACACGCGTACTCAATCCAAAATGGATCGAGGGAATGAAGCGCCACGGTTATAAAGGTGCCGGCGATATGTCGTTCCTGATCGATATCTGCTATCACTGGGATGCTTCATCCGGCATTCTGGAAGACTGGCAGTACAAAGAGATGGCGAAAACCTACGCCTTCGATCCGGAAATGCAACGCTTCTTCAAGGAACACAACCCTTACGCCTTGCAGAATATTGCCGAGCGCCTGCTGGAAGCGATCTCGCGCGGTCTTTGGGAAAACCCCGGCGAGGATAAGGAAAAACTGGAAGCGCTGCTGCTTGATGCGGAAGGAGATATCGAGGATTCGCTGGCAACTGGCATGCGCGAAACCGCAAAAGCAAGCGCATGAAAAATCCTTACGACATCGAAAGTGCTTAATCAGGTTAAGCATCTATGAACATCAACCATCCGGCCGGTTCGTGTCGGCGTATCACGGGTATTTGATGCTCACGTTCAATACAGCGGGAACATCACGTATTAAAAAGTGGCGTCCATTACGGACTCTTTACTATCGATACAGATTTACAGAGGCCGGGCTTATTAGCTTTATGTTTCATAAAACCAGACCTGCCCTGATTTGCACATTACACATTAATGCAATGCGCGTATCTTCGCCCGCTCAAGAATTTCCTGCGCTTCGGATGCATATGAAGGGTATTCCGTAATCAAAATTTCGATGGCGTCACGCATCGCCGCTTCGTGTTTTGCGCGGAACAGCTCCAGCAAAATATCCCAAGCATCGTAATGTGAGGAATCGAGTGCACTATAGGCATACCGCAGATCTTCAAAAACATTACGCTTTACACCGGTAATCATCATGGCAAATCTCCATTGAGAAAATAATGATCTTTAAATATCAAATCAGCCGATGCGATGTAGTGTACGTTCGTATTAAATATAAATAAAATATTATTTATTGATATTCTGATAATTTATATATATTCAAATATCCTCAATGGAGCTCCGGCAGCTTAAATATTTTTTGACGGTCAGCCGACTCGGCAGCGTAACGAAAGCCGCGGAACAATGCCACATTGCACAGCCGGCCATTTCAATTGCCATCCGTAATCTGGAAGAGGAACTTGGCGTTCCTTTATTCGAGCGTTACCACAAACGGATTTCTTTGACGCCTGCCGGCGCCGTATTCTTGCGCCGTGTAGAAGATATTTTCAATCGCGTACACAGCGCAGCCAAGGAAATGGAAGATTTTGCCGATTTGCGTCGCGGCGTCATCCGGGTTGGCATTACGCCGATGTTGGGCGCAGTTATTTTTCCTTATGTACTGAGCAAGTTTCGTGCGGATCACCCGGCGCTGGAACTTATTGTCATTGAGGAAGGTGCGCTTACGATCGAATCATTGCTCGAACGGGGTGAGCTGGATGTCGCGCTAATGTTTATGCCGGAAACGCCTCCTGAACTTGCGGTATCGCCCATCTTTCGCAGTGAAATCCATGTCTGCATGTCGCCAGACAACCCGCTGTCCGAACGCGAACGCATTGCCTTCACCAAACTGAAAGACGAAAAATTCATTCTGTTCAAGGAAAATTTCTTATCAAGAAAACTGGTTCTCCAAGAATGCGCCCGGCATCAGATCACGCCGAATATTGCATTTTCCTCAAATCAGATTGCAACGATCGTCAGTTTGATCGAACGCAGTGTCGGCATAGGTTTTCTGCTTGAACAACTGGCGCACGACAACCCAAGAATCAAGGCATTGCGCCTGATCAGACCACTATATCTTGAAGCGGGATTAGTCTGGAACAAAAGCCGTTATCTCTCACAGTCTGCCCAAGCATTCATTGACGCCATCCGAAGTTACCCGCTCCAGAGCAATACAGCATGAATCGTGGCGATGCGCGCTATTCAGCGTATTCGGCAATTGCACGGACGGCGAGGAAAATGATAATCCCTGTAACGAACGTCAAGGCGCACAGCAGCAAACAGTTTTCCGGCGTAAAGCCGGGCTGACGCAGAATCATCGTCGCTTGCGTCAGGGGTAACGCACGCAAGGGGTAAGCCAGCCAGACCGGCAAGTTATCAAGCGGAAAAAACGTGCCGCAAAAAAAGCCCATTGGCGTAATCAGAAAATTGGCGTACGCCATATGTTCCTCCGATGTCTTTGTTTTGACGCCGACGAGAATGCCCAATGCGGAAAAACAGATCATTTCAACAATTAACGCCAACGGGAAAGACAGTGTCAGCACAGGACGCCAACCCGCCACCAGACCGGTGATGGCAATGAGCGCCGTAGCAATCAATGCACGGGCAAGGCCTGCGGCAATGTTACCAGCGCAAACGTCAAATGGACTGATCGGCGCCAGAATCACCAATGTCCATGTACGATAATAAAAACGGGAAAAATTAATGGCGCCAGCCACCGAGGAAAACGTGTTATGCATCGCCGCCATTCCGATGAGTCCGGGAATGAGAAATGACAGGTAATCACCCTCTGCAATGCGCACCTGGCGACCCAAGCCCAAACCAAACACGAGCAGGTACAGCAACGGCGTAATCAGCGAGGAAAGCGCATAGCTCGGACGCGCAATCCGTAGCCGGAAAATCTGCATTTCGCGCAGAAAAATGGCCGCCGCACCACGCAAAAATGACGTCGACAACATCGTCGCCCCCTATTTCGCCAATTCTTCCAATTTCCCCGCATCCCCCGCATTCAACGCCAGCAAGACATCTTCAAGTTTTTGCTTGCCATATCGTTTACACAAAGAGACGGGCGTATCGCAATCGACAATTCGGCCGCGCTGCATGAGGGCGACGCGGTCGCACAGCGTTTCCGCCTCCTCGACATAATGCGTGGTCAGAATAATCGTGCATCCGCTTTCGCTCGCTTCGTGGATGAGCGACCACAACGCGTGGCGGATGGCGGGGTCAAGGCCGGTCGTTGGCTCGTCGAGCAGCAGAACACGTGGGGCAGAAAGCAGAGCGCGGCCGATAATCAGGCGTCGCCGCATGCCGCCGGAAAACTCTTCCGCCGGCCGGTCGGCGTGCGTTTCCAGCTCCAGACGCCGGAGCATGGCGGCAACGGCCGCGGACGGATTATCCAGACGGTGCAGGCGCGCCTGGAAATCGAGGTTCTGCCGCGCGGTCAATTCCCGGTCGAGATTGTTTTCCTGGAAGACCAGGCCGATCTGCTGGCGGACGCGATCCCGTTCGCGCAGAACATCGTGGCCACCGATGGAAATGCGCCCGGAATCGGGGCGCTTGAGCGTCGCCAGCAACCCGATCAGCGTGCTTTTTCCGGCGCCGTTCGGGCCGAGCAGGCCGAATGTTTCGCCGGCGCCAATGGTCAGGTCGACGTTGTCGAGCGCTAATTGTGTGCCGTAGCGTTTGCAGATCCGTTCGATCCGGATCATCGTCTCGCGGGGATGTGGGTCGATGGTGCTCATGAGGCGGCGCGATCTGCCGACAAGGCACTGATCTGCGCATCGACTTCCGCCAGCATGGCTTGCTGGCGATCCCATTTCTCCGCATAGCCGAGCCCCAGCGCCAAGGGCGCGACAAATGCCGGGTCGTCGCGTCCGGAAGCATCACAACGCTCGGCCAGTGCGTCGTGGAAATGATGCCAGCGATC
>CALHZD010000143.1 GCA_938040985.1 uncultured Propionivibrio sp. | reverse complement strand
GAATGCTTACGGAAAAACCGCGCCAGTATGTCGCCAGAATCCGCGGCGGTCGCCATATCCATACGCATTAACCCTGTTGTAGGCGGCGCCGCACCCTGAATAAAATCCACATCTCCGATACACGCCCCTGCTGCTCTCCCTCATGAAACGTATTGCCCTGAAAATCGACGTCAACACCCGCCAGGGCGCGCTGACCGGCGTGCCGACGCTGCTGGCCCTGTTCGATCGCTATCAGGCATCGGGAACCTTCTTTTTCTCATTTGGCCCGGACCGCAGTTGCAGATTTCAAGCGCAGACCGTTCTGCTCAGAAATTGCCTGCGCAACATACGTCTTCATGACGACGGGCCACAGGACTCAGACATTAGCAAAGACTATAGCCACATTTTGCGTGAAACGCTGACAGCCGGATTTGAAATCGGTGTCGGCGCATGGAACCCTGCTGCCTGGGAGAAAAACGTCGGGACGGCGGACGCTGCCTGGGTCACAACCTCCATGCAGCGTGTGCAGGCAGAATTCACCGCCCTGGTCGGCGAACGTCCGGTCGCCATTGCAGCGCCTGGCTGGCGCAGCAGCCGACGCGCGCTGCGCCTGACACAGCGCCTTGACTACGCTTACGCCAGCGATTGTCGCGGCAGCCACCCTTTCATCCCGGTCGTCGAGGGGGAAATCATCGCCTGCCCGCAACTGCCCACGACGCTGCCGACGCTCGATGAAATTCTTGTTATCGACCCGACGCTATCGCCGGAACAAGGCGCCGAGCGCATTCTGCAACTCTCAAAAGTCATTCCAGGCGACCATGTCTGCACCCTGCGCGCCGAAATTGAAGGCGACGATTTTGCCGGCGCCTGCGAATATTTGCTGCGTGGTTGGCAAGCTGCCGGTATTTCGCCGATCGCCTTGCGCGATCTCTATATTTCTCTGGATCTGGAAGCGCTTCCCCGGCACGCCGTCATATTTGACGAAATCCCCGGCCGGTCAGGAAAACGAATGATCCAGGGGGATCTGTTCCCCAGCCCCTCACCGCTCACCTGACGGGCTGAACCGGCCTATTCACGGAGATTGGCAGAAAATGGCAGAAAACCAGGACGCCAGAACAAAAAAACGGGCGGCTCAAGCCGCCCGTTGTCACGCTGTCAATCCTTCAGCAATCTGATCGTATTCCTGTACGCTCAGTCACGGCTGCCGGAGAAAGCCATCAGCAGATTAAGCAGATGGACAAAGATATTGTAGATATCGAGATAAACCGCCAATGTCGCCGAAATGTAATTGTTCTCGCCGCCATGAACGATACGGCTGATGTCGTAGAGGATATACGCGGAAAAAAGCAGCACGCACACAGCGGAAATCGTCAGTGACAGCGCCGGAATCATAAAAAACCAATTGGCAACCATCGCCAGCAACGTCAGGACCAGACCGACGAACAGGAATTTCCCCATGAAGCCAAAATCTTTTTTTGTCACCGCGGCGATACCTGCCAGCGTAAAAAAAATCGCCCCCGTGCCGCCCGCGGCCGTCGCAATCAGCGTCCCACCGTTTGAAAAGCCCAGCGCCACCTGCAGGATGCGCGAGAGCATCAACCCCATGAAGAAGGTAAAGCCGAGCAAAAGAAGAACGCCCAAACCGCTATTTTTAGTGCGCTCGATACCCCACATGAACGCAAACGCAACGCCCATAAACATCAGGACAGACACCCCCGGGCTGCCGGCAAAGAAAGAAAACCGCATCTTCACGCCAATCAGCGCGCCAATGACCGTCGGCAGCATCGACAAAGCGAGCAGCAGGTACGTGTTGCGCAAAACGCGATTCTGCTGCGCAGCGACCCGGACGCTTTGACTCGTCATCACATCATAATGTTGCGACATAAAACGATCTCCCGTAAAAAAACCTCGCCTAAGCGAAACGACGGCAGAGTACGGTAAGTCACGCGATGCGGGGGTAACAGTCTGTAACGTGGTATGATGCGGCCTTTCTCACGAAAAGCGCCGGAAGAAAGCGCCAGAAATCCGGAAACGCGCCGAGCGGAAAAACAGGCCGAGAGATTTCCCGGATTCCGACAACCTTGGCGGCAGAAAACGGGAATACGGTGGGTTGGCAGAGCGGTTGAATGCACTAGTCTTGAAAACTAGCAAGGATTGACGTCCTTCCAGGGTTCGAATCCCTGACCCACCGCCATCACAACAATAACAAGAAGCAGGCGAGCAACTTTCTCGAAACAGTTGGAAAAACCAGGCCGGAAAAATGTACAACCTATTGATATTCAACGTCAATTGACCAGGCTAACTCATCGTTCTGATGGGGCAGATGCTTGGATATACCGATAACCCGCATCACCGAGCCATTCCGCGCCAGTAACCGTGCCCTATTCCCGCATCCCCGTATTTCCACACTTCCGCATTCCTCTTCCAGATCGTCTCACTTCCCTGCTGTGCCTGTTCTGTAAGGAAGACGTCGATGCCAAAACGGCCTGCGTCGGGTAAATCAACCGTGCATAGATCGGACAGAATGTGTCTTCGGCAATCTGTATCGACACAGAAATACCGCCGCTGCAAAACAACATGATCTACGCAAACCGGGCCGAACTGCGCCTGCCCAGTCAATTCGAGTTTCCGAAGAGCCGCCAAGCAGTGAAAGGCACGTAGTTTTATCGGTTTTTGCTAGGCAATATACGCCCCCGCCCCGCAGCATGGAGCCATTTCCATCACTGATGAATCTTTTTAATCTACACTTTCGCGCAGTTTTACGACGCAACCCTTTCTGACGCAACCATTTCTGCGCGATCTCGACCTCACCGGATTAAACAATGACGCTACTAATACGCCCTGCCCGAGCGGAAGACTGGCCTGCCATCTGGAATATCGTCGAGCCGACGATTCGTGCCGGCGAGACCTATGCGCTCGATACGGAGATGAGCGAAGAAGCCGGCCGCGCTTACTGGCTGGGGTCGGACAAGGAAACCTTTGTCGCCGAGTCGGAGAAGACCGTGCTCGGCACCTATTACCTGCGGACCAACCAGCCGGGCGGCGGCGCGCACGTCTGCAATTGCGGCTATATGACGCATCCCCACGCCACGGGCCGCGGCATTGCACGACAGATGTGCCTGCACTCTCTCGAATACGCCCAAACGCGGGGCTATCGCGCTATGCAGTTCAATTTCGTCGTGAGCACCAATGAACGCGCGGTCCGGCTCTGGCAATCTCTCAGTTTTCACATTGTGGGCCGCCTGCCGCTTGCCTTCCAGCACCCGAAATATGGCGATGTCGATGCGCTGGTCATGTTCCGGCAGTTATCGGCAACAGACTTGACACCGCGGACTTCCTTGCCTCATCCTGCATAAAACTCCCGTTCCATCGACGATATCATCCAATTTCTGAAAAGGCGATCCAATGTCGCGCATCCTCAATTGCCTTCTTGTGATCATTGGAATGACATGCACGATAAGCGGTCTTATTCTGATGCCAAGAATGCCGATTGCGGCAGGTATTGCCTTTGTTGTAGGGATTCCCGCATTTATTTTGGGAATGGTCCGGGATAACCAGCGCACCAAACAAATCAAATCAGCCTATCAAGCACAAGTCGCCCGCCGTGTAGCCGAACTGACCCAGCGGCCATGGGCGCCTAACCAATCGCTAGTAATTACTGGCAATAATTTTAATATACTGGTAATTTCCATATTGTGTATGGGATGCTGCCTGTTTGCGATTTATGATTTATATATATCTTTGTCTGTTGATTGGATTATAGTAATCGCTGTTATTATAATTTTTCCAGTTACTTTATTTTTAGCCGCCCGAAGTATTTCATTACTTGGCAAACCCATATGCACTCTATCTAAGTATGCCATTACTACCCCAATATATGGGAAAATAGAATGGCAATATATTGAAAAAATTTACTTACAAATAGTAGGCAATAAATTTACAAGAGAATCTGGCCTGTTAACACTTTATCTCTCCGATAAAATTAAAATTTTAAAAAATACCCACTGGACCGATCGTATTCTTGCTTTATTTAGGTTAGGAGCCATTGCTCATAAAAAGATAGAGATTCTACTTAATCAATCTAACGAGGCGCCACAAACTGTTGCTGAGACTGCTAATTTTTTACGGTGCCAAGCCACAAAAAATACCTATCGTACGAACTCCATATTCTTAGATAAATTTGATAAAACTGATAAATATATTTCAAATCTTTTAGAAAAGCGTAACACATCTAAGAAAATTATAGAAATTATAGAGGAGAGTTTAGAAGCAACCAATACATACATAGAACAACACCATATCAGCTTAGATGCTTTAGATAAGATTGAGCTTATACAAAGAGAATTAATATCTGAAAATATCGAGGAAGTTACAGAAGATGATCTTAAAGAAATCAACTCCCATAAGGAAAGGTTTTATTCTAATTTAAATTTTACCAATGTAGAAAAAGAAAAATTAAACCGAGAAAAATATATATATATTATATTACGTATTATTTCCATAATAATTTATATATTATTTTTCACTTTATTTATTGGCTTATTCTATGTCAATTTTTCATTAATTATTTAATTTTAAAATAGTTTACTATCGATTAAACAGCTATTATTTTTATAACATACCTAAATGCCTTCCATATCTCCACTCCCTGAATCCTTACTTGCCGCCCTGAGTGGCGCTAGGCACGTCGTCGTTTTCACCGGCGCGGGCGTCTCGCAGGAAAGCGGCATTCCAACTTTCCGTGACGAGTTATCCGGCTTGTGGCAGCGCTATGACCCGCAGGAACTGGCAACGCCAGAAGCTTTCGCGCGACAGCCCGATCTCGTCTGGGGCTGGTACGAATTCCGCCGCCGAAACGTCATGCTGTGCTCGCCGAATGCCGCGCATCGAACTATTGCCGCAATGGCCGGCGTCTTTCCACGGTTTACGCTGATTACTCAGAATGTCGACGATCTCCATGAGCGCGCGGGCAGTCAGAAGGTTCTGCATCTGCACGGCAGCCTGCTGCAACCGCGTTGCCACGAATGCGCTCGCGCCTACCCCATACCTTCGGGAATTCCCGTAGAGCCGGCAACAGGCTGGCGCATTGAACCGCCACGCTGCCCGGACTGCAACGGCCACATTCGCCCGGGCGTCGTCTGGTTTGGCGAGTCGCTGCCGGAAGATGCCTGGCAGGCCGCGCAGGATGCCGCGCAATCTTGCGACGTGTTTTTCAGCATCGGCACATCGGCCGTCGTCTATCCTGCCGCCGCCTTGCCTGAACTCGCCGCGCGGCGCGGCGCCCGCCTCATTCAGATCAACCCGCTGCCAACGCCGCTTGACCCGCTGGCCGCGCACAACCTGCACGGCAAGGCCGGTGAAGTGCTGACGCAGCTTTGGACAGCGTTTCGCGCATAGGGCTTGCACGCTGCCGAAGGCAGGCGGATGCAAGCGATCGTCAAGTACAGTATTCCAGTTTATGTTTTTTGATGCCCTGAAGCCCTTTATTTACGCGGAACCCAGGGCGTTTTATGTTTTCTGCCCTGCTTTCGCGGGTCTCGGAGCTTCTTTTTTACCCCAACGCTTCACTGCGCTTTTTCCAGTTTTATCGACTTTTTGGCGTCTTTTTCAGTTTCCGGCGCGGGCGCGTCCTCGACCTCCAGCCCCCAGTCGCCGTACAAATACCAATCATCCCCCAGCAATTCGGCGGGGTGCTGGGTGCGGTCGGAACCGTTGCCGCAACCCATCGCCTCTTTCGAGCAATACCTGTCGCATCCCCAGCAGATTCGCTCAGGGTGTTTGGGATGTAGGGGAAATTTCTTCGCCATATGATATGTATCGCTATGTATCTTGCTACGTATCCGGCCGCCGCAGCCGCCAAGTTCAGACACTATACGCCTTCACATAGAAAAAACGAGGGCAAAAGCGCCTGCGTTTCCGCCGCATCGCCCAGAACCGCCAAGCCGCCCGTTCATGATGTCCGCCGGTAGAAGCCATGATTGAGGCGCATCTCGGAAAGCCACAATCCGCGCGGGCTGGCGCACCGCTGTAGCCGCCTGTTTACGGGGCTTCCGGCGGCATGCCATTGGAAGCCCGCAGCGCCGTGAATCAAATGATGGTAAAACGCACGCCCTATATTCACGGGAAATCCATCTAATCCCAAGAAATTCACGCAATTCCCGGCGGCCCCGCGCCCGGCGGCGGAGGCGGTACATAGCCGAATAGGACCAGCGCAAAGCCCAAAGCGGCAAATAAAAATACGACCAGCAAGGCGATGAGAATCTGACTTATGATGAAGCCGCCGATGCTATAACCCAAGCTGGCTTTGGGAATCGCGCCGGACAATGCATTCCCGGCGACCCAGATCGAATACAGCCCCAGTGGCAATATCAGTAGCGGCGGTGCGTCAAGCAGCATCAGGCCGATGCATAGCGTATCCGCCACCAGGTATGAAGCGGCCAGCAGATTGAACAAATTGCCCCGACCGTCCCAGCGGCCGTCGCGCTTGATCCACCAGCGCAAAAAACCGAGGCTGACAAAAAAAGCGCCCCATATCGACAACATCGCCATGCCAAACATCAACCATGAAGGAATAATCAGCGCCTCCGGGTCTGACCAGACGCGATCGGAATCCAAGCCGGCCAATAGCCCAAGGAATGTAATCGCCAGCACGGCTTGCCAGCGCGGAAAGGCATAGCGCTCGAACGGAAATTTTTGAAGGAAGAATAACGGAAAAACAAGCGGTAGCATAAAGCCTCCATTCCTTAAATTATATAAAGATATTGATAGACTTCATCAACCTACAATCTAATAAGCTACTCCAGGGTTGTTTTATTAAGTAAATTTCAGATCATTAAAGATTAAGCGATTAAGGAATTTCTTTATTGTTCAGCTCTAAATCTATATCCTTTAGCAAAAGGCAAGCGGCTGAGTTATCCACCTGCTGTTTGTTTTAAAAATAGAAATATAAGCACTAAAATTTCTATAAGCGTCAGCCAAAATAATACTTTTCCCATGAATTAGCCTTTAGATTATTAATCTGATATTTCAACAAAGTTTATCTTAATTATCAAACAATACATTTAACCCTTTTTAAGGTAAATCATTTTTCCAGCATATTATTTTATAGTCGGAAATTTCAGTGAATCCAGCGAACATACGCGGAGAATATACACGGAAATTTTGCCACTCACCTGGAATGCGTATCGCCGCAGGTTCCCTAAAAAAACTGCGGAAGCACCGATGTTTCGACGCTTCCGCAGCACGGGTCGTGCGGCCGCAAGCTGTCAGGCGGCGTTAGAATGACTTCCGATTACTTCCAGAGATTGGCAATCCCCTGCAACGAAATCCAGCCGGCCCAGGCGGCAGTCGCCGCCGCCAGAATACCGAAGATTTGCAGCCACATCGGGTGCGCGTAGTCACCGACGATTTTCTTACTTTTCGCCGCCACCAGCATCACGCCCAGCGTCAGCGGCAAAATCAGGCCGTTGAGGGCGCCCACCAGCACCAGCGTCTGAACCGGCCGGCCAAACACCACGAATACGATCGTAGAAAAGGCAATAAACAACATGATGACGTAGGTGTTATATCTTTCAACCACCGCCGACATCGAGCGCAAAAAGGAAACGCTGGTATACGCCGCGCCGACAATGGAAGTGATTGCTGCCGCCCAAAGGACGAGGCCAAAAAACTTGTACCCCAGATTGCCGGCGGCATGCCGGAAAACGGAAGCCGGCGGATTAGCCGGGTCCAGCTTCAGGCCTGCGGCTACGACACCCAGCGCCGCCAGGAAAATAACGACACGCATGACGCCGGTGATCAGGATGCCGGTCACGGCGGCGCGGTTGACGCGCGGCAGGTTTTCATGCCCCGTCACGCCCGCGTCGAGCAGGCGATGCCCGCCGGCAAACGTAATGTAGCCGCCGACCGTACCGCCGACCAGCGTAATCGTCGGCAACATCAGCGCAGCATAATCATTGGGGAAGATGGATTTGACGATCGCCTCGCCGACCGGCGGATTCGAGGAAAACATCACGTAAGTGGCGAGCAGGATCATCAATCCGCCCAAGATTTTGGCGACCCGGTCCATCGCTAGGCCCGCTTCTTTCGAGGCAAAAATACCAATGGCGATAACGCCCGAGATAATGGCGCCGGTTTCAACGCTGATACCGAACAGCACATTGACCGCCATGCCCGCTCCGCCCACATTGCCGATGTTGAAGGCCAGCCCGCCGGCGACAATCAACAGCGCGATGAGGTGTCCCAGGCCGGGAAGAACCTTGTTGGCAATATCCTGACCGCGCATACGGCTCATCGTAATCACACGCCAGACGTTCATCTGCGCGCCGATGTCGATCACGATCGAAGCCAGAATGGCAAACGCAAAGTTGGCGGCGAATTTTTCGGTAAATACGGCCGTCTGCGTCAAAAATCCCGGCCCGACCGCCGAGGTGGCCATGATAAACGCGGCGCCAAGCAGCACCGACCAGTTGGTTTTGCCTTGCGTTTCGGCCTTGTGGATGACAGGTTCTGCCATATTTATCTCTCTCCCTTCAGCAAAAATTCGTAGGGTCATGAAAAAAGTTCATTGGAAGGCAGCCTTGGAACATTATTTTTCCCCACGCAAGAACAATGCGTTCCGCCACTGCGCCGTGTTGCGAAGGCGCGATCATAACTCTTCTATTGCAGTTTCAGAAGCATCTTGTGCAATTTCGGAAGCCAGATAGCTCTATTTCTCGCTGGATGCGACACAAAAAGCAAATCACATGATCTGTACGTATAGATCTCTGCAGATTGCCCGGGTTTGCCATCGAAACAGGCAGAATGAGCGGGCTGCCCAATGCCCACAGCCTGTACCGGATGTGTCAAAATATCGCCCGCGCCGTCCCGCTTCTATCGACGCATAGCCCCCTAAAACCAGGCTGTTCAGGCGATAGCGGACACGGCGCAGGCGCGGGCATTTTCCCAACGCACGCTTTTGGCCAATCCGACAAATTTGACGATTCAGACAACCTGACCTTAACGCCGCGCAATCCCTGCCCGTATGACATCCGCCGCTCCCCGCCTCGAACTGCACAACATTACCAAGCGTTACCCGTCCGTCGTCGCCAACGAAAATGTCAGCCTGACGATCATGCCGGGGGAAATTCACGCGCTGCTGGGCGAAAACGGCGCGGGTAAGAGCACGCTGGTCAAAATCATCTATGGCGCGGTCAAAGCGGACGCCGGCACCATCCGCATGAACGGCGAAGCGGTCGATATCGACAACCCCGCGCAGGCGCGGCAGATGGGCATTGGCATGGTCTTCCAGCATTTCTCGCTGTTTGAAACGCTGACCGTCGCCGAAAATATCGCCCTGGTGCTGGACGAACCGTTCAACCTGCCGAAGCTTTCCGAGCGAGTCAAAGCCGTTTCCGAGCGCTATGGCCTGCCGCTTGACCCCGACCGGCGCGTGCACAGCCTGTCGGTCGGCGAACGGCAGCGCGTCGAAATCGTCCGCTGCCTGTTGCAGAACCCGCAACTTTTGATTCTCGACGAACCGACATCCGTACTGACGCCGCAGGCCGTCGAAAAACTGTTTGAAACCCTGCGCCAGATCGCATCCGAAGGCGTCTCCATCCTTTACATCAGTCACAAGCTACACGAAATCCAGGCGCTGTGCGACAAGGCAACGATTCTGCGCAACGGACGCGTCACCGGCGCCGTAGTCCCGCGCGCAGAAACATCGGCATCGCTGGCGCGCATGATGATCGGCCGCGATCTGCCCGTCTGCCAGGCGCCGCCGTACACGGGCGAACGGCGGCCGATGCTGACCGTCGAGAACCTGAGCATTGATGCCGAAGGCCCGTTCGGCGTTTCCCTGCACGATATTTCGCTCACGCTCAATGCCGGTGAAATTCTCGGCATCGCCGGCATTTCCGGCAACGGACAGGCTGAACTGATGGCGGCGCTCTCCGGTGAGCGACCGGTCGGTAAGAAAATTATCCAGCTGGACGGCACCCCCATCGGCCACCTGAACGCCGGCCGGCGCCGCGCCAAAGGGCTGGTCTACGTGCCGGAAGAGCGCCTGGGGCGTGGTGCCGTGCCGCCGTTCTCGCTGAGCCGCAACGCCTTGTTGACCGCACACCGGCAAGGCATGAAACAGTGGGGGCTCGTCCATTACGGCAAGGCGCGAGACTACGCCCGCGCATGTGTCGAACGCTTCGACGTGCGCGGCGGTGACGTGTCGACCAACGCCCGTTCGCTTTCCGGCGGCAATCTGCAGAAATTCATCGTCGGCCGCGAAATCATGCTGCGGCCCAAGGTCATGATCGTCGCCCAGCCCACCTGGGGGGTCGATATCGGTGCGGCGAGCGCACTGCGCCAGGCATTGCTTGATCTTTCCCGTTCCGGCGTCGCCCTGCTCGTCGTCTCGGAAGAACTCGAAGAACTCTTTGAAATCAGCGACCGCATCGCCGTGCTCGCCCAGGGGCGGCTTTCACCCGCACGCCCCAAGACCGCGCTCGACGCCGAAACGGTCGGCATGCAGATGGCCGGGCTGTTTACGCCGCCCGCAGCGCCGCAAAGCACAGCGGATGCCCAACCGGAGACGGCTACAGATGCCGCCAATCATGCATCTGCTTGAACCCCGCCCTTACCCTTCCCGGCTGATGCGCTGGCTGTCGCCGCTCATCGCCGTCATCGCCACGCTGGTGACCGGCTCGCTGCTTTTTCGGGCGCTTGGCAAACCGCCGCTCGAATCCTTCCATATCTTTTTTATTCAGCCGTTGACCAGCAGCTACGGCTGGAGCGAACTGCTGATCAAGGCCTGTCCGCTGATCCTGATTGCGCAAGGGCTGGCGCTCGGCTTCAAGGCGCGCATCTACAACATCGGCGCTGAAGGCCAACTGATCGTCGGCGCGCTGGCCGGCGGCGGCGTCGCCATTGCCTGCGAAGGCAGCGATTCCGCCTGGATTCTTCCGGCCATGGTGCTGGCCGGCGCACTGGGCGGCGCATTCTGGGGCGCGATTCCCGCCCTGCTCAAAACGCGCTTTAACGCGCAGGAAACGCTGACGACGCTGATGCTTGCCTATATTGCCAACTACCTGCTCGCCTATATGGTCAATGGCCCGTGGCGCGACCCGGAAGGCATGAACTTTCCGCAGTCGATCATGTTCAGCGATCCGGCGCTGTTCTCGCCCCTGTTTGAGGGTTTGCGCGTTAATACTTCGGTCTTCATCACCCTTTTTGCCATTCTCGCTTTCTGGGCTTTCAACGCGCGCAGTTTTTTGCACTTCCAGATCGAGGTTGGCGGCTACGCGCCCGCCGCTTCGCGTTACGCCGGTTTTTCTGCCAACCGCACCGCCTGGTTTACGCTGGTGCTTTCGGGCATGGTCGCCGGCATCGCCGGCGTCGGTGAAATCGCCGGCCCGGTCGGCCAGCTCAATCTCAACATTTCCCCCGGTTACGGCTTTGCCGCCATCATCGTCGCCTATCTGGGGCGTCTGCACGCGCTCGGCATCATCGCCGCGGGTTTTTTGATGGCGCTGCTCTATCTCGGCGGCGAGGCCGCACAGGTCGCCCTGCAACTGCCCGCGGCAATTACGGGGATTTTCCAGGGCATGCTGCTTTTCTTCCTGCTCGGCGCCGATGCCTTCGTCGATAACCGTCTGCGCCGGCCGCTCGCCGCATGAACACGACTGCATAACGCCATGATCGAACACATTGTCCCCATTCTGGCTGGCACGCTGGCCGCTGCCGTACCGCTGATTTTCGCCGGTCTGGGCGAACTCGTCGCCGAACGCACCGGCGTCATCAATCTCGGCGTCGAAGGCATGATGCTCGCCGGCGCCATTGCCGGGTTCGCCGCTGCCGTAGAAAGCGGACAGGGCGCGGCCATCGGCCTGCCGGCCGGGGCGCTGGCCGGCGCTGGCATGGCGCTGATCTTCGCTTTTTTCGCGCTGCTGCTGGCCGCCAACCAGGCGGCCTGCGGGCTGGCGCTGACGATCTTCGGCATCGGGCTGTCGGCCTTCATCGGTCAGCATTACATCAGCTATAGCCTGCCTGGGCTAAAGCCCTTCGCCATTCCGCTGCTTTCCGACATCCCGCTGCTCGGCCCGATACTGTTTAAGCAGGATGCCGTCGTCTACCTGTCGATCCTCACGTTCGCCGTCATCGCCTGGGGGCTGGCGAAAACCCGTCTCGGCCTGTTGCTCAAGGCCGTTGGCGAATCACCCGAGGCGGCACACGCCATCGGCTATCCGGTCATTGGCATCCGCTTCGGCGCGACGCTTTTCGGGGGGGCGCTGGCCGGCATCGCCGGTGCTTACCTGTCGACTGTCTATACGCCGCTGTGGGTGCAGAACATGAGCGCCGGCCGTGGCTGGATTGCCGTCGCGCTCGTCGTTTTCGCCTCCTGGAAGGCCGAACGGCTGATGCTCGGCGCGTATCTGTTCGGTGCCGTCACTATCCTGCAATTTCACGCGCAAGGGCTGGGCATTACGATTCCCGTACAACTGCTCGCCGCCTTGCCCTATCTCGCCACCATCATCGTACTCGTCGTCATTTCGCGCGACCGCCGCGTGCTCCAGAACAACCTGCCCGCCTCGCTGGGCCGCTCTTTTCTGCCCTGAACCGCCTTAATGACGACGCTGCTGCTCAAGGATGCCGATCTGCTGGTGACGATGGATGCCGACCGGCGCGAAATTCCGGGGGGCGGCGTTTTTGTGCGTGATGGCGTCATTGAAGCGGTCGGCCCATCCGCCAGCCTGCCGACGCAAGCCGATGAAACGCTTTCGCTGGCCGGTTGCCTTGCCCTGCCCGGTCTCATCAACACGCACCACCACATGTACCAAAGCCTGACGCGAGCATTGCCCGGCGCACAGGACGCCGAACTGTTCGCCTGGCTGCGCCGCCTGTATCCGGTCTGGGCGGGGCTGACGCCGGAAATGATCCGCGTCTCGACGCTGACGGCGATGGCCGAACTGATCCTTTCCGGATGTACGACAAGCAGCGACCATCTCTACCTTTATCCGAACGGCGCGCGGCTCGACGATTCGATTGAGGCCGCAGCGCAGATCGGTATGCGTTTTCATGCCGCGCGCGGCAGCATGAGCGTGGGAGAAAGCGAGGGAGGCCTGCCGCCCGACCGGCTGGTCGAAGATGAAGACACCATTCTCAAGGATACGCAGCGGCTGATCGAAACCTGGCACGACCCGGCGCGGCACGCCATGCTGCGCATCGTCGTTGCGCCCTGCTCGCCTTTCTCGGTCAGCCGCAGCCTGATGCGTGAAGCCGCGCGCCTGGCGCGGGCGTACGGTGTTTCGCTGCACACGCATCTGGCCGAGAACGACAACGATGTCGCCTACAGCCGCGAAAAATTCGGCATGACGCCGGCAGCGTATGCCGAATCGCTCGGCTGGACGGGCGCGGATGTCTGGCATGCGCATTGCGTCAAACTCGACGAGGCCGGCATCGACCTTTTTGCACGCACGGGAACCGGCGTTGCGCACTGTCCGTGTTCGAATATGCGTCTAGCCTCCGGTATCGCGCCGATTCCCGCCATGCGTCGGGCAGGCGTTCCCGTCGGCCTCGGCGTCGACGGCAGTGCCTCGAACGATGCCGCGCACCTGCTCGGCGAAGCGCGACAGGCCATGCTCCTCGCCCGCGTCGGCAGCCAGCCCCATGCGGAGCCGGTGGCAATGAGCGCGCGGCAGGCGCTGGAACTCGCCACATTGGGCGGCGCCCGGGTGCTCGGGCGCGACGATATCGGCGCGCTGGCCCCCGGCATGAGCGCTGATCTTGTCGCTTTTCCTCTCGATACGCTGGCGCTGGCCGGAGCGGCCGTGCATGACCCCGTGGCCGCGCTGGTTTTCTGCGCGCCGCAACAGGTTCGTTACGCCATCATCAACGGCAAGCCCGTCGTGGCCGAGGGGCAACTGCTGCCGCTCGAACTACCGGCATTGATTGCCGACCACAACCGGCTGGCCAGGCAGCTCATCCGTTCAACGAAGTCGTAAAAACAGGCGTAAGGACATTTAGGGTGATAAAAAGAGCTTGAAGCCTTATGCTGCAAGTCTTTAATGGGGATCCAAGGCTTTGAACAAAAAGTTGCCCTTTTTGCAGCGCAAAACAGATCAAGCAGAACGGCGCTTCGTCATCGATGTCAGCGATGGTAAATAGACCGCCGCGCAACTTGCAGCCCAGTATGGATGCAGTTCAAAAACCATCCATCCGCCGCCATCTCGCCCAAGCAGCCACCAAGACCCCTTCCAAAAATAACCGGAGCGTATTGCCGCGCCAGGTTGAAGCATCACCGAATCACAGCCGCCGTGACCGAAGACACGCAATAATGCTTGCCCCGCAGCCCGCGTAAAACGGGCATCTCCGGAAGGGCTGCCCGCCAGCCCAGTGTTTACGCGGGTTTCCGGCCTGCCTATCCGCAAGCCCAATGTTTACGGGGGCTTGCGGCCTACCTGCCCGCAAATGCCCGATTGACGTGGGATTGCGGCCAATCGATTTAGATAACCGAGCGTCACATCCAGGACAGGCAGGCAGCAATCTTGGTTTGCTGTCTTGAACGTTCCGTAGCCGCCCGCGCACCACTGACACACCACCGGACGCACAGGAGCGAAGCATCACTTCGGCTGTCGGCGCTGCGACAGTGCCTTGCGTTGCACTACCGGCTGCGCAGGAAAGAAGCATCGCCAGTTGAATCACCGTCAACTGCCGCAGACTCACCCTCCACAATATCCGCCACAACACCTGCCCTGAACCCCGCGTAAAATGGGCGTTTCCGGAGGGGCTGCCCGCCAGCCCAGTGTTTACGCGGGTTTCCGGCCTGCCTATCCGCAAGC
>CALHZD010000142.1 GCA_938040985.1 uncultured Propionivibrio sp. | reverse complement strand
TGGCGCCTCAAAATCAAACACACTCCGCTCTTGACGCGTATATGCGTTTTGTGATTGCGGCGCCTGCGGTGTCGATTGATTTGGAGGAGCGTTACCACGCGGTCAGAGATGTAACCTGAATGGTGAAATTTACCTTTGATTTTATTCAATAAAAAAGGCGGTGGAGACGCGATTTTCCTTGCCTTGACATCTATAAGCAGCATTAATATTCTTCTTCTGGGAGCCGATAAGAGTGCGGCTCCGAAGTCCATACAGTACGCTGGCGCGTACAACCTATTGATGCCTGGGCATCTGGGTGTCAGGATAGGTGGCAGTTGAGCGGTTGCGCCGGCAGGTTGTGCCGAAAACGAACCATCGTTAATCATGAAGGCTGCTGTACATCAAGGAGAAGCTCATGATTTTTGGACACATCAATGATTTTGAGAACACTTTTTCCTGGCTCCCGCAGCCTTTGAAGCTCGCCATTGAGCACTTGAAAAAGACCGATTTTACCCGCCTGCCCGCGGGTAATTACGATCTGCAGGGCAAAGATATCTACGTACAGGTCATCGATATGACGACCAAGATTTTCTGCGAAACACGGCCTGAGGTGCATCGGCAGTATATCGATGTGCAGTTTCTGGTGTCCGGCCGAGAAAATATCGGCGTAGTGCCTGATAGCGGTAAAAATACGGTTGCCGAGAATTTGCTTGCCGAGCGTGATCTTCTGTTCTATTCCGGTGTGGAAAATGAATCGACGTTGTCCATGACGCCGGGCTGTTTTGCCATTTTTATGCCGAGTGATGTGCATCGTCCTGGTTGTGCCGCTGACCAGCCTGAAGTAATCCGCAAGGTTGTCGTAAAAGTCAAGGTTTCGCTGCTGGCGGGAGGTTGATATGTCCGTGATTCGCTGGGGAATGATTGGTTGCGGCGCTGTGGCTGAAGTCAAGAGCGGGCCTGGGTTTTACAAATCGAAAAATTCGCTGCTGCTGGGTGTGACCAGTGCTGACATGGCTATGACGCAGTCGTTTGCACAGCGGCATGGCGTGCCGAATGCTTATGCTTCAACAGAGGCGTTGTTGGCCAACCCGGAGATCGATGCCGTCTATGTCGCCACGCCGCCATCCTCGCATAAACTACTGGCCTTGCAGGCGGCGCGAGCGGGCAAGCACGTTTATGTTGAAAAACCGATGGCGATGCGTTTCGGAGAGTGCCGCGAAATCGTCGATACGTGCGCCCAACAGGGCGTGCGCCTGTTCGTTGCGTTTTATCGGCGTGCTATGCCGCGCTTCCTGAAAATCAAGGCGTGGATCGACAGTGGTGCAATCGGCCAACCCTTATGCATACGCGCCGTGCAGCACCAGAAACCCGCGCCGGAAGATCTCTCGCGCGCTACATTGCCATGGCGGCTGAAGCCGGAGATTGCCGGCGGCGGTAAATTTCTCGATATGGGTATTCATGAACTCGATATTTTTGATTTCCTGTTTGGCGCTATTGAGGAAGTGCACGGTATCGCCGGAAATCATGCCGGGCTCTACGATGTCGAGGATACGGTGACGGCGGCCTGGCGCCATGCCGGCGGTGTGCAGGGCTGTGGCTCGTGGTGCTACGTTTGCGATCATGACGAAGACAATGTGGAGATCGTTGGCACGCGCGGTCGCATCGTATTTGAGTTTTTTTCCGACAAGCCGCTCAAACTGATTACGGCCGAAGGCTGTGTCGAGGCCGATATTCCCAATCCGCAGCACGTACAGCAGCCGTTCATTCAGAGCATCGTCGATGATCTCAACGGCGAAGCTTCGTGTCCGGGCGATGTCGAAAGCGCCGTACGTTCGACTTGGGTCGCGGATGAGGTGCTGAAAGCGTATCGCCGACAGAAGGGCTATTGAAAAACGGCGCCGGCCTGTTGAATGTGCGGCTTGCATGAGCGTGTCGGGAATCAGGCAAGTGAGGTAATATCCGCTGCGGCAGCGTGGCCGGATCAAATGTACCAACCAGGAGGGAAACCAAATGCCGCGGGTTAGCTTTGCAACGCTGAAAAACGAGTTCAAGCGCGTTCTGGTTAAAAAAGGCTGCGATGAGGCGACTGCCGATCTGTCGGCGCAGCTGATGGCCGAAACGACGTGCGATGGCGTGTATTCGCATGGCGTCAACCGTTTCCCGCGTGTTGTCGAATATATCGACAAAGGTTATATCAAGCTCAACGCCAAGCCGGCCTTGGTGGAAAGCTTGGGCGCCTTCGAGCGTTGGGATGGACACCTCGGCTTGGGCAATGTCAATGCCAAACTGTCGATGGATCGTGCTATCGAACTGGCGCGTGTGCATGGTATCGGCGGCGTCGGTCTGGCGAATACCAACCATTGGCTGCGCGGCGGCAGTTATGGCTGGCAGGCGGCCGAGGCAGGATGCATCGGCATCTGCTGGACCAACACGCAGCCGAATATGCCGGCCTGGGGGGCAATGGACCGGCGCATCGGCAACAACCCTTTCGTGATGGCTGTGCCGCATAAGGAAGGTCATATCGTCGTCGATATGGCAATGGCGCAGTTTTCCTACGGCCAGATGGAAAACAAGGCCATGAAAGGTGAACTGCTGCCAGTGCCCGGCGGTTACGACGCGCAAGGCCAGCTTTCCTGCGACCCTGCTGAAATCGCCAGAACCTGGCGCGTGCTGCCGATCGGCTACTGGAAAGGGTCGGCGCTGTCCATCGTGCTGGATCTGGTGGCGGCCGTACTGTCGGGCGGACGCTCAACCGCCGGCGTCGGGCAGCTTGGTGAAGAATATGGCATGTCGCAAGTTTTCATTGCGATGGATGCGATGCGGATCGCGGGCGATGATTTTCTGTCGTCGGCGGTCAAGGCCGTGCTCGATGACCTGCATGGTTCAACGCCTGTCGACCCGGCGAATCCGGTGCGTTATCCCGGTGAGAGTTCATTGGCGATACGGCGCGCCAATAAGGCGAATGGCATTCCTGTTGACGATGCCGTCTGGGAAAAAATCAAATTGCTCTAGATTCTCGATAGTTGCTTGGACTTTTTAATGGGGGAAAACATGGAAACACGTGCGTGTGTGCTTTGCAAACAGGAAGATGTGCGTATTGAAACCCGTCCGGTCGGCGATGTGGGTCCGCATCAGGTGCTTGTCAGGGTGGGGGTGGGAGGCATTTGCGGCTCGGACATTCACTACTATTGGGAAGGCGGCATCGGCACCATCCGCGTGACTGCGCCGATTATTCTCGGTCATGAGGTCGCCGGTACGGTGGAAGCCGTGGGCGATAAGGTGACGCGCGTGCGTCCGGGCGATCGCGTTGCCCTCAGCCCAAGCCGTCCCTGCAACACCTGCAAATTCTGCTTGTCCGGCGAACAGCAGCATTGCCTGAACATGCGTTTTTTCGGCAGCGCCATGCTGACGCCCCATACGGATGGCGCCTTTCGCGATCGTCTGGTGGCCGAGGACTATCAGTGCGAACTGGTCGGCGATCAAGTTTCTCTGGGAGAAGCCGCCTGCGCCGAGCCGCTGGCCGTTTGCGTCCATGCCCTCAATCAGGCCGGAAACCTGATGGGGCGGCGCATCCTGGTGACGGGAGCGGGACCGATCGGCGCCTTGCTCATTGGAGCGGCGCGCGTCGCGGGCGCGCAGGAAATCATTGCCATGGATATTTCGCAGGCCCCGCTCAATGCGGCGCTGGCAATGGGCGCGACAGCGGCGATCAATTCGGCGAAAGAGCCGGATCGGCTGATGCACGATTATTCGGCTGAAAAAGGCTATTTTGACGTGGCCTTTGAATGCACCGGCGTTGGCGCTGTGCTCAAGCAGGCTTTCCCGGTAGTCCGTCCGCGCGGCACGATCGTCCAAGTCGGCATTTCGGGCGGTGCGGATCTGCCTGTCAATGCTTTGGTCGGCAAGGAAATCCGGCTGGTTGGCTCGCAACGCTTCCACAAAGAGTACGCGGTGGCGGCCGCCTTGATCCGTGAACGGCGCATCGATGTTAAGCCGATCATTACCCAAACGCTGCCGATGGAACGGATTGCCGAAGCCTTCCAAATTGCGCGTGACCGTTCGACGCAATTGAAGGTTCAGTTGTCGTTTGCATGAGCGCCGCCGCTGCGCCCCGTCAGGGCGCGGCGGTTGGACTGTGTCTCAGAAAAACGCCCGTAGCGGCGCCAGGCTGCGCGCTATCGTCGAATGCCGGAATGGCGTTTGTCGCTTAGCCGCGTATTTACCGGAGTTCGATACTCTTGCACGGAATGGAGTAATGGATATGCCGATATTAAATGCCGCCGAGCGGCTGTTGCGCTGGATCATGGTACTCATCATTGCGGCCATGACGATACTCGTTTTTCTGAACGTTGTTCTGCGCTACGGGTTCAACTCGAACCTGACGATGACGGAAGAAGTCGGCCGTTACCTCTTTGTCTGGCTGACCTTTCTGGGGGCTATTTCCGCCTTTGTCCGGGGGCGGCATGTGCGCGTAGATACCATCGTGAATCGTTTCCCGTCATGGCTCAAACGCGTGGTTTCGGTTGCCGGCGACATTGGCATGCTGGTTTGCTGCGGCATGATCGCCGTCGGCTGCTGGCGCTTGACGCTGCTCAATACGGCCAATTACCTTCCGGTCAGCGGTATTCCCGCCAGCGTGCTGTATTTTTCCGGAATCCCCTTCAGTGTGTTTGTCGGCATCGCCTTGCTCGTCCGCTTGTGGCGAAATATGACGAAACATGTTGAAGAAGAGGCGGCGCCATGACGGTTCTTATTTTTCTGGCCAGTCTCTTGGGCTGCATCATCATCGGCGTTCCCGTCGCTTTTTCTCTTTTGTTATGCGGCCTGGCGCTGATGGTGCATCTGGATATGTTCGATATCCAGATCATGGCGCAGAACCTGATTCATGGCGCCGACAGCTTTCCGCTGCTTGCCATCCCGTTCTTCGTGCTTGCGGGCGAAGTGATGAACGCGGGCGGCATTTCCAAGCGCATCGTCGATCTGCCGCTTAAACTCGTAGGCCACAAGCGGGGCGGACTGGGGTATGTGGCGATCATCGCTTCGGTTTTGATGGCCAGCCTTTCCGGTTCGGCCGCCGCCGATACCGCGGCGCTGGGGATGGTGCTGCTGCCGATGATGGCAAAGGTCGGTTATGCGCCCGGGCGATCGGCGGGACTGATCGCAACAGGCGGCATCATCGCGCCGATTATTCCGCCATCGATCCCGTTCATTATTTTCGGCGTGGCGAGCGGCGTTTCGATTTCCAAGCTGTTTCTTGCCGGCATTGCTCCGGGGATTCTGATGGGCGCGGTGCTTTCATTCGTCTGGTGGTGGCAGTCGCGCACGGTCGGGACGGCGGTGAGTGAGAAAACCGCTTCGAGCGAAGTCTGGCGTTCGGTCAAGGAAGGCCTCTGGGCGCTGATGCTGCCCGTACTTATTGTCGGCGGTTTCCGCAGCGGGATGTTTACGCCGACGGAAGCGGGCGCCATCGCCGCGATCTATGCTTTGTTTATCGCGCTGTTCATTTACCGCGAAATGAAGTTCAGCGATCTGTTTGATGTGCTGTTTTCTGCGGCCGAAACGACGGCGGTCGTGATGCTGCTGGTGGCGGCATCGGCGATTTCCGCTTTCCTCATTACGCTGGCTGAATTGCCGGACATGGTCGTTGCCACGATGCAGCCACTGGTCGGTTCGCCGGTGTTGCTGATGCTGGCGATTATGGTGTTCATCATGGTGGTCGGCATGGTGATGGATTTGACGCCCACCGTGCTGATTCTCGTGCCGGTGCTGATGCCGCTGATCGTCGACGCGGGGATCGACCCGGTCTATTTCGGCGTGCTGTTTATCCTGAATTGCTCGATCGGGCTGATTACGCCGCCGGTTGGCAATGTGCTCAATGTCATTGCCGGCGTTTCCCGTCTGCCGTTTGAAGAGTGCGTCAGGGGCGTGCTGCCTTATCTTGTGAGCATGCTCGGATTACTGGCGCTGATGACCGTATTTCCGCAGTTGATTCTGGCTCCGCTGCGATGGATCTCATGAGCGCCTGATTGACATGCGGTTGCATGTTTTGCCGGCGGGTTTGAGCCGGGTATACGCATCATGTGTGCATCACCGTTTTTTACCAGGAGAACCCTTATGAAACTGAAGAAACTTACCCTCGTTTCACTGATGTCCGCCGCCCTGTTTGCCGGTGCGTTGGGAACGGCGCGGGCCGAAACGCTGCGCTTTGCCTCCGAAGCGCCGCGTGCCGACACCCAGTTTAAAGCGGGCCAGAAATTCAATGAACTGCTCAAAGCCAAGACCAAGGGCGCGCTCGACCTGAAGGTCTTTCCCGACAGCTCGCTCGGCAAATTTGATGCGGCGATCAGCGGCGTGCGCGGCGGCACCATTGACATGATCGTCTCCGGCTCAGGCAATTACAGCGGCCTCGTGCCGCTGCTCGGCGTGCTCGACATTCCCTTCATCTTCAAGGACACGGAACATGCCTATCGCACGCTGGACGGCAAAATCGGCCAGGATCTCCTCGACAAGATGGAAGCCTTTGACATGAAAGGACTGGCCTATTGGGACAATGGCTGGCGCGAGCTGACCAACAACAAGCATGCCGTCAAGACCCCCGCGGATGTCAAAGGCCTGAAAGTGCGCACGACGGGCAGTCCCGCGCATATCGAAGCGTTCAAGCTCATGGGCGCCAATCCGGTGCCGATGCCGGTGGCCGAGCTGTACACGGCGCTGGAGATGAAAACCGTTGATGCGCAGGAACACCCGCTGGGCGTGCTCTGGTCAGCCAAACTCTACGAAGTGCAAAAATACCTGAGTCTGACCAACCATGCCTATAGCCCGTTGATCGTCGTGATGAACAAGAAGAAATTTGACTCGCTGTCGCCCGAAAACCAGAAGGCGATTATCGAGGCGGCGCGCGAGGCCGGGCAGTACCAGCGTCAGCTGAATAACGACAATATGGCGAAAATCGTTGCCGATGTTAAAAAGGCCGGCATGCAGGTCGTTGAAACGGTTGATCCCGCGCCGTTCCTCGAAGTCACCAAACCGGGGCGCAAAACGTTCACCGACAAGTTTGGCGGCGAAGACATCATCAAGGCGATCGACGCGCTCCGCGATGCGAAGTAGCGCGCCTGAATGGCCGTGTAAATAGGCGGTTTTCACCAAGCCCTCCGGAAAATCCGGAGGGCTTTTTCGTATGCATGATGAAGAGGGTTGAATAGATAAAAAAGCCCAGCAGGGCGCGTCGCCGCAGACATTCAACCCGTCGCGCTTAACGCGCAATGCAGGCAGGTGCCGGCAGTGACGGAGAGCAAGCCCGAAGCCCGCGTAAAACGGGCGTTTCCGGAGAGTCTGCCAGCTAGCCCAGTGTTTACGCGGGTTTCCGGCCAACCTATCCGCTAGCCCAGTATTTACGGGCACTTCCAGCCTGCCTGCCGGCAAACGCCCTATTGGCGCGGGTTCTAGCGCTGCCCTGTCTGAAAAGCCCAAAAGACGCCGGCTTCCGGGCAGCCGCTGCAGACAGTACAAGGCGTACGGCCAGGCGACGCAACGCGGTGACGATTTTTAGATATTTGACGCTATGCGTTCCTCGCCAGGCGGCAGCTTGGCGGGTAGCGGGCGGCACAATATGCGCGGCAAGGTGAAACACTGCCCATGCGGCCGACGTATGATCGCGTACCGATCATTAATCGATCTGAACGACGCCATACCTGGGCTGTGGGTATATTATTCGCCGGCAGGCAATTCCGTGTCAGCGCGCGGAGCCATCAAGTACGCAGCGTGCAGGTGCAGCGATGTGTTTGCAGGCCGTGTGGCACGGATACGTATTTTTTAACGATTCGATTTCCCGTGTGTGGGGAGAAATTCATGGAGTTCAAGGATTACTATCAGACGCTGGGTGTGGCGCGAACGGCGACGGAGGATGAAATCCGCAAAAGTTATCGCCGGCTGGCGCGCAAGTATCACCCGGATGTTTCCAAGGAAGCCGATGCCGAAGCGCGCATGAAGGAGGTGAATGAAGCCTATGCCGTGCTCTCCGACCCTGAAAAACGCGCCGCTTACGACAGCCTCGGACAAAGCCGGCAGGCCGGGCAGGATTTTCGTCCGCCGCCCGGCTGGGATGCGGGGTTCGAGTTTTCCGGCATGGGCGGCGCTTCTGGCGAAGCCGCCGATTTCAGCGAGTTCTTCGCGCAGATGTTCGGCCGGGCGGGGCGTCAGGCGGGGCGACGCACAGCGCACGGGTTCGGTGGGCATAGCGGGCGCGGCGAAGACCACCACGCGCGCATCGTCATCGACCTTGACGATGCCTGGGCGGGCAGTACGCGCCAGATTACCCTGCGTATGCCGCAGCAGGATGCTGATGGGCGCGTCGTGCTGGCGGAACGGACGCTCAACGTCAAAATTCCGGCGGGCGTGCGCGCCGGTCAGATGATCCGGCTGGCCGGTCAGGGGTCGCCAGGGTTTAACGGCGGGCCGGCGGGCGATCTTTATCTTGAAGTGAATTTCAACCCGCATGCCCGTTTCCGCGTTAATGGCCGCGACGTCCATCTCGACCTGCCGCTGGCGCCCTGGGAAGCGGCGCTGGGTGCAACGATCGCCATTCCGCTGCCGGCCGGACAAAAAGTCAATGTACGGATTCCGCCCGGCGCGCAAAGCGGCCGCGAAATGAAGGTTCCCGGCAAAGGCATTCCGGGCAAGCCGGCGGGCGATCTTTATCTGAATTTGCAGATCATGCTGCCGCCCGCCGATAGCGCACAGGCCAAAGCCCTGTACGAAACGATGGCGCGCGAATTACCGTTCAACCCCCGCGCGGGCTGGGGAAGCGACGATAGCCAGACAAACGGGAGCCAAGCACGATGAACCATCAGGAAATTTATTCTGCCGTGATTATTGACGAGCAGATGATTGAGAGCGCCGAATTTGCCGCGATCTGCGGCGTATCCGCCGAATGGATTGCGCTGCATGTGCAGGCGGGCGTGCTGCCGGCGAGCGGTGAAAACCCGGCCGCCTGGCGTTTTAGCGGCAGCGAAATTCGCCGCGTGCATCGGCTCTTGGCGCTGGAACGCGATTTTGATGCATTGCCCGAACTGGCGGCGCTGGTTCTGGATTTACAGGATGAAATCGCCCGGCTGCGCGCCAATCAGAGAAAGATCGCGACATTGTAGGAAAACCGGCCGGGGGCTGCGGCAGGCGGCCTGTCGTCGGGAAAGCGGGAGCGCCAAGCCCGCCGCCTCTACGGCCCTTGTCAATCGGGCGTTTGCCGGCAGGCAGGCTGGGAGCGTGCGTAAATAGCGGGCAGGCGGATAGGCGAATCTAGTACGCCCGTAAATACTGGGCTAGCGGATAGGCATGCCGGGAGCCCGCGTAAACATTGGGCTGGCGTGCAGCCTCTCCAGAGAAGCCCGTTTTACGCGGGCTGCGGGGCAGGCGTTGTTGTGGTCTCTGGCCTGGGTCTTCGATCGCGGCGACCGCGCTTCGGGCGGTGATGCTTTACACCGCTCAATTCGCCTTTTCCGTTTCTTTAAAATGATGGGCCGGGCAGCTGCTTGCCCGACCTGAAACGGCTGATATACGCGAGACGGAGGCGGGGGTACGTTGCTTATGAAGCGAAATAGGCGACGGAAAAAGGTAGAAAAAGATAGCGGCTGAAGGTCGGCGCGTAGAGAAAAAACGACGGCGCCGGATGTCAGTCCGCCGAGAAAAACTCCTTAACCCGGTCTATCCATGAGGAGGCGCGCGGATTATGGCGATTCCCCTTGCCCTCGCCATGCGTGCTTTCTTCGAGTTCGCGCAGTAGTTCCTTCTGGCGTTCGGTGAGATTGACCGGCGTTTCGAGGACGACATGGCAAAACAGATCGCCGGGGGCGTGGCTGCGCACGCCCTGGATGCCTTTTCCGCGCAGGCGGAACGTTTTGCCTGACTGTGTTTCCGCCGGAATCTTGATCTTGGCGGCATTGTCCAGCGTCGGAATTTCGATTTCGCCGCCCAGCGCCGCCGTGGCGAAACTGATGGGCATTTCACAGTGCAGGTCGTTGCCGTCGCGCTGGAAAACCGGGTGGGGCTTGAGCTGAATCTGGACGTAAAGATCGCCCGGCGGGCCGCCGTTGATGCCGTGTTCGCCTTCGCCGGAAAGGCGGATGCGGTCGCCTTCATCGACCCCGGCGGGAATTTTGACCGACAGCGTTTTCTGCCGCTTGACGCGGCCCGCGCCGTGGCAGGCTGTGCAGGGATCGGAAATCATTTTGCCGGAGCCGTGACATTTGGGACACGTTTGCTGGATCGAGAAAAAGCCTTGCTGAATCCGCACCTGGCCGTTGCCATGGCAGGTCGCACAGGTGGTCGGCTGCGTCCCCGGCTTGGCGCCCGTGCCTTTGCAGGTTTCACAGGATTCCATGGTGGGAATGCGAATTTTGGTCTCGGTGCCGAAAGCCGCCTGTTCGAGCGTGACCTCGATGTTGTAGCGTAGGTCGGCGCCGCGATAGGCACTGGTGCGGCCGCCGCCGCGACCGCCGCCGAAGATTTCGTCGAAAATTCCGCCAAAGGCGTCGGCAAAACCGCCGGCGCCAAAGCCGCCGAAACCGCCCATCCCCGCCTGCGGGTCGACGCCGGCATGGCCAAACTGGTCATAAGCGGCGCGTTTCTGGCTGTCCGAGAGCACTTCGTAGGCTTCCTTGGCTTCCTTGAAGCTGGCTTCGGCCTTGGGGTTGTCGGGGTTTCGATCCGGATGGTATTTCATGGCCAGCTTGCGGTAGGCCTTTTTCAGCTCATCGTCGGATGCATCGCGGTTGACGCCGAGCGTTTCGTAGTAGTCGCGCTTTGACATTACTGGTGACTGCGTAAATAAAAAAATAATTTCCCCGAATCCGGCGCCTGCGCGTGATTCACGATCAACGTTTCATCGATCATTTTGCTGTGCACCCCAATCGGGCAGGGCGAAGATGCACAAAAGCAAAAGGCGGAGCGAATGTTTCGCCCCACCTTTTAGCTGCCGCGTTGTGATCTCAATGCTTGTCTTTGACTTCCGTATATTCGGCATCGACAACGTCGCCATCGTCCTGGCGGGAAGCGCCGCCGGAGGAAGACCCCGCCGCCTCCTGTTGGCCGGCGCCAGCAGCCTGCTGCTTGGCGTATATCTTTTCTCCGAGCTTTTGAGCCGCTTGCCCAAGCGCTTCGCTCTTGGCCTTGATGGCGTCGATGTCATTGCCGCGCGCGGCTTCTTCGGCTTCTTTGACGGCGGCCTCAAGCGCCGATTTTTCCTCGCCGGAGAGTTCGGCGCCATGCTCGCTCAACGATTTTTTCGCCGTATGGACGAGCGCGTCGCACTGGTTGCGCGCTTCGGCAAGCGCGTGCGCCTTCTTGTCTTCCTCGGCGTGCTGCTCGGCGTCCTGCATCATGCGCTGCACTTCTTCCTCGGACAGCCCGCTGGACGCCTGAATGCGGATTTTGTTTTCCTTGCCGGTCGCCTTGTCCTTGGCCGAGACGTTGAGGATGCCGTTGGCGTCGATGTCAAAGGTGACTTCGATCTGCGGCATGCCGCGCGGCGCCGGCGGAATGTCGGTCAGGTTGAACTGGCCGAGACTCTTGTTGCCGGAAGCCATCTCGCGCTCGCCTTGCAGAACGTGGATGGTCACCGCCGACTGGTTGTCATCGGCCGTCGAGAAGACTTGCGAGGCTTTGGTCGGGATCGTCGTGTTCTTCTGGATCAGCTTGGTCATCACGCCGCCAAGCGTTTCGATGCCGAGCGAGAGCGGCGTTACGTCGAGCAGGAGCACATCCTTGACATCGCCTTGCAGCACGCCGCCCTGGATGGCTGCGCCGACGGCGACGGCTTCGTCCGGATTGACGTCGCGGCGCGGTTCCTTACCAAAGAATTCCTTGACCTTTTCCTGGACTTTGGGCATGCGCGTTTGCCCGCCGACGAGGATCACGTCGTCGATGTCGGAAACCTTGAGGCCGGCGTCCTTAAGAGCGGTGCGGCAGGGATCGATCGTGCGTTCAATCAGGCCGTCAACCAGCGATTCAAACTTGGCGCGCGTGATTTTCAGCGCTAGATGTTTCGGGCCGGAAGCGTCGGCCGTAATGTAAGGCAGGTTAATTTCGGTCTGCTGGCTGGACGACAACTCGATTTTGGCTTTTTCCGCCGCATCCTTGAGGCGTTGCAGCGCCAGTACGTCGGACTTCAGATTAACGCCGGATTCCTTCTTGAATTCCTCAATGATGTAGTCGATCAGGCGTTGGTCAAAGTCTTCGCCGCCGAGGAAGGTGTCTCCATTGGTCGAGAGGACTTCAAACTGTTGTTCGCCCTCAATGTCGGCGATTTCGATGATCGAAATGTCGAAGGTGCCGCCGCCGAGGTCATAGACGGCGATTTTCTTGTCGCCCTGTTTCTTGTCCATGCCAAAGGCGAGCGCGGCCGCGGTCGGTTCGTTGATGATGCGCTTGACCTCCAGCCCGGCAATGCGGCCGGCGTCTTTGGTCGCCTGACGCTGGCTATCGTTGAAGTAGGCGGGGACGGTGATGACGGCTTCGGTCACTTCTTCGCCGAGATAATCTTCGGCCGTCTTTTTCATCTTGCGCAGCACTTCGGCAGAAACCTGCGGCGGCGCGATTTTCTGATCGCGCACTTCCACCCAGGCGTCGCCATTGTCGGCCTTGATGATTTTGAAGGGCATCAGACCGATATCCTTCTGGACTTCCTTTTCCTCGAAGCGGCGCCCGATCAGGCGCTTGACCGCGAACAGCGTATTCTTCGGGTTCGTCACCGCCTGCCGCTTGGCCGGCGCGCCGACAAGAATTTCGCCGTCGTCAGTGTAGGCGACGATAGAAGGCGTCGTGCGTGCGCCTTCCGAATTTTCAATCACCTTGGGCGCGCCGCCTTCCATAATGGCGACGCAACTATTGGTGGTGCCGAGGTCGATGCCGATGGTCTTTCCCATATCTCTATCCTTTACAAAACGCAATGAAATCCAGATGAAGTCTGAAGAATGTCCGGAGAAACGCCGGGTCGTTGCCTATATGCGGTTGAGTGCGGCTTTTTCAAGCCTTCCGGTCATTTAAGGCCGGGCTACGGTGACAAGCGCGGGGCGCAGCACGCGGTCGGCGAGCAGATAACCCTTTTGCAGCACATTGACGACCGTATTCGGTTCCTGATCCGACTCGACCATGCTGATCGCCTGATGAAAGTGCGGATCGAATTTTTCACCCACTGGGTTGATTTCGCGGAGCTGGGATTTTTCAAACGCCGCGACGAGCTGTTTGAGCGTCAATTCGGTCCCGGCGCGCAAGCTGTCTACGCTCGGGTTTTCGGCAGCCAGGCCGGCTTCCAGGCTATCCTTGACGACAATCAGCTCTTTGGCAAATCTTTCGATGGCGAATTTGGAGGCCTTGGCAATGTCTTCCTGTGCGCGGCGGCGAACGTTTTCCGTCTCCGCCTTGGCGCGCAGCCAGGCATCGTGATGTTCAGCCGCCTTTTCCTCGGCCTGACGCAGTTGCGCCGCCAGTGCATCTTCCGTCGGCGTTTGTGCCTCTTCCGTTGGCGGCACGCCTGCCGTATCGGCAACTTCTTCCGCCTCCTGTACGTCGGGCGGAGCGGATGCCGTTTGCGCGTCGGATACGGCGGCCTCATGGCCGTGGTGATGTTTGTGAGGGTGGTTTCGCATAATGAGATTTCTCCGGAATTTTTCTTTCAACTGGGGATGCCGCCCGGTTTTTCAAGGGGTAACAAAAATTTTTGAGGAAATGCGACCGCGGTGGTTTTGCAGTGCATTGGGCAAGTGTAGCGGAGCATCGGCCGTACGGGGCATTTATGGCATTTCTTTGACGGCCTAGGTAATATGATGGCTGAAAAAATTCACTTGACGCAACAGCAGCCGTGATGACGCAATAATGGAAAAAATCGGCAAATACGAAATCATTCGTCGCCTGGGCAAGGGGGCGACGGCGGTTGTATACCTCGCGCGCGACCCGGACCTGGGGCGCGAGGTGGCGATCAAGCTGATCCGCTTCGAGGGCGACAATGAAGCGGTGTCGCGCCGTCTGCGCAAGCTGTTTCAAACGGAAAATTCGATCGGACGCCGGCTCAATCATCCGAATATCGTCAAAATCTACGATGCGCATATTGAGGAGGATTACGCCTATCTGGTCATGGAGCCGGTCTATGGCGAATCGGTCGAGCGCTTTTGCGCCATCAATCAGCTCCTGCCGATGCACCGCGCCATAGAAATCATCTTTAAATGCTGTCTGGCGCTGGATCATGCATTCCGGCAGGGCGTTGTGCACCGCGACATCAAACCGGCCAATATCCTGATTGATCAGGATGGCAATCCCAAGATTACCGATTTTGGCCTGGCGCTCAATCTGAACAAGGATCGCAACAAGGACTCGACCTTCGTCATGGGCGTCGGCTCGCCGTCCTACATGTCGCCGGAGCAGATCAAGAATTACCCGCTCAACCAGAAGACGGACCTCTATTCGCTGGGCGTCGTGCTTTTTCAGTTGCTGACCGGCCGCCTGCCCTTCCGTGCAAACAATGCCGGCGCGCTGGTCTACAAGATCGTCAATACGGATCCGCCTTCCGTCTGTGCGCTCAACCCCAATCTGCCGGAAAAACTCGATCCGATCCTGCGTAAGGCACTGGAAAAGGATCTCTACAATCGTTACCGCAACGGCGCCGAGTTTGCCAAAGATCTGTCGGCGGTGCGCTACAAGATTTTTGACGAAAACGATGCTGAGCAGGATCTCTCCCGCTTCGGGCAGTTGCGCCGGCTGGCCTTTTTCACCGAGTTTGAGGATATCGAGATTTGGGAAGTGCTGCGTATCAGCGTCTGGCGCAACCTGGCCGAGAAGGTGACATTGATCCACGAAGGTGAACAAAGCCGTCTGTTCGGCATCATCATTGACGGACAGGTGGAAATTTCCATCGAGGGCAAGGCGATCGGTCAGGCGGGCGCGGGCGAAGTGATCGGCGAAATGGCGTTTCTGCACCCGCGCGACAGCACGCGTTGGGCGACGGTGACGACGCTGGCGCCGACGCTGTTTCTGGAAATCAACAGCGCGGCGCTCGAGCTGAGTTCTGAAGAGGTGCTGGCGCGCTTCCGCGATGTGCTCATTGCCAAGGTGCTTGAGCGCCTGCGCACGGCCAACACGGCGCTTGCCCAATATGGACGGCCCGCCGTTAAGGGCAAGCAGGATTTTTGCGTTGATCTCGAACTGGCGCCGCTCTAGCGGCGCGTGCGCTTGCCGGCCTTGTTGTCTCTCTCCGCAGTCGCTGGCGGTTGCTGCCGTGATGGCAAAGCGGCGGGCGGCCGGTGTTTGGCGCAGCAGTCCCGTGTCTTCTCATTATGTCTTTACGTCTTTTCGCATCAGCCTGCTGTCCTCACGGGGATGCCGGATGGTCGACCGGCTATCGTCGGTAAGATTGATGTGCCGTCAATCGGACAGATTTTGATGGCAATCATGGCAAAGCAGCGGGTTGCAGACTGAAAGACCGTCCAGGGCAGATACAATGTGATGAATCCGGCCGGGCAAGTCCATGCCGCCGGAAAAACACGCCGAAACGCACCGGAACACGCCGGAAAATACCGGGTCTGTTCACCAAAGATAAAAACAGGAAACAAGAAAGATTTTGCCGCCGCCATGATCTATTCCCTGCTTGCCATTGTGATCTGGGCCAGTTCCTTCGTCGCCGGCAAATATTCCTACACCGTTGCCGACCCCGTACTGACGGTGCAATTCCGTCTGGTGGTCGCAGCGCTGATCGTCGCGCCCGCCTTTGGCGAATGTTATCGCGCCGTTCCCGTGCATTTGCGCAGGCGTCTGTGTCTGCTGGCGTTCATGAATTTCCCGCTGGTGTATCTCTTGCAGTTTATCGGCCTGAACTACACTTCGGCCGCCAGCGCGGCGACGATCACCGGCGTCGAGCCGGTGCTGTCGACGCTGATTGGCAACCTCTTTTTCAAACAGCGCGCGCATCTGCTGAACTGGCTCAGCGCCGTGGCCGCCTTTGCCGGCATCGGGTTGATCGTTCTGGGCGGCGAACGCGGCGGTGAAATCAGCCTGTTTGGCAGCCTGCTGGTTCTCGGCGCGGGGATTTCTTTTGTCTTCTGCCTGTATCTGGGGCGGGACATCATGCAAAGCATTTCCGCCAGAACCTATACCGTGACGACTCTGGCGCTGGGGGCGCTGTTCTGTCTGCCTTTTACTTTGCTGCTGACGCAAAGCTGGCGGATTACGCTCAACCCCGGCGGGGTCTTCGCCCTGTTCTATCTCGCCATTGCCTGTAGCTGGCTGGCGATTCTTTTATGGAATAAAGGGCTGCGGGCGATTCCTGCCAGCGTGTCCGGCATTCTGATTGCCCTGGAGCCGGTGCTGGGCGTGCTGTTTGCCATCGTGATCTTGGGGGAAAGCCCGTCGTGGATAACGGCCTGCGGCATGCTGCTGACGATGGCCGCTACTGCCGTATGCGTGTGGTACGGGCAAAGGCGATAGCGGCTTCCTTTGCCAAAATACAGCGTTGTTGTATTGGCCTGGTCTTGCCGCACTGAATGGTCTGCCAGCAGCTTTACCGCCTTGTCTTTGGCAAAGTCGAGCCGCTATATTTTGGGCATCTCAAATATGGGTGCCCTGAGCCCGCGTGGATAGGGCGTTTCCGGGCAGACGCCTCTGGAACCCTTATAAATAAAGGGATAGCGGGCAGTATCCCCGGAGATGCCCTGTTTACAAGGGCTTCAGAGCATCCCCTTGGAGATACCCGCAAATAAAGGACTTGCGGACGCACTTTTCTGAAAAGCCCTAAATACGCGGGCTAGCGGGCAGCCTTTCTGAAACGCTCGTGGATAAAGGATTTCAGGGCAGGCGCCC
>CALHZD010000141.1 GCA_938040985.1 uncultured Propionivibrio sp. | reverse complement strand
CCATGAGTAAAAAGCGCGTTCTCACCGGCATCACCACGACCGGCATCCCGCATCTAGGCAATTATGTGGGCGCGGTGCGCCCGGCCGGATAAGAGTGAATGGGGGGAATGGGGGTGTAATGCCCCAAATAGGTGTTTTTAGGACGGACTCTTGGCGAAATAATTTTTATAAGCAGAAACTTACTCTCTTGTTTAAACATGGCCGTCGATGTCAGCGTTTTAAACAAAAGAATTGAAGAAGGCAGGCCGAAGACGCCCAATCTACGCGGGTTGCCGGGTAGTAGGCCGGAAATGCCCAATCCACGCGGGTCAGCGGGCAGCAGTCCAGCGACCGAAGTCAGAAAAACGTTCGTAGGTCAACAAGCACGGCATGTGCCGTTTCAGGTCGGACTCCTGTACGCGGCGGGCAGGCGCTTGGTACGCGTAGCGTCAAATGGTTAAAAAACCGTCACTGCGTTGCGCCGCTTTGCCGTACGCCTTGGACTATTTGCGGCGGCTGCCCGGAAGCCCGCGTCCTTTGGGCGCTTCAGACAGGGCAGCGCTAGAACCCGCGTCAATCGGGCGTTTGCGGGCAGGATCTCCGGAGATGCTCGTTTCACGCGGGGTTCAGGGCCTGCTCCGCCGCTGTCGGTCTCTGCCTGCATGGCGCGTTGAGCGCGGCAGCATCTGTGTGTGGTGTTTGAACGGTAGCCACGACTATTGAAGGGCTGGAAAAGCGCGGCGGTGGCTGCGCGCGGCGGGCTGAACGTCTGTGGCGTCCGAACGTCCGCAGTCGCTGTCCGTCCGCAACAGCTGCCCGGAAGCCCGCGTCCTTTGGGCGTTTCAGAGATGGTAGCGCTGGAACCCGCGTAGATTGGGCGTTTGCGGGCAGGTAGCGCGGAAACCCTTATTCCGCGCGGGTTTCAAGCCTAGGCTTTTTTATTTATTCAACTATAGCGCTGCAAAAGGTTTTGAAAGGTGTTGAAAGGGTACCGGGATTTGGTTTTTGCCCGCCGCTGGAACGCTTACCGCAACGGTTGCAACCGTTGCATTTGAAGCGCTGATCGCCGTTATGGCGTCCGTTTTTTGACCTGTTTTAAGCCGCAAAAAGGGCATTTTTTGTGTTTAAAGGTTTTGAACCATCGGGCGAACTGGGGCGAATTGGAGCAAATCGGGGCGAACAGGGGCAAATCGGGCAGTCTGCATCGGCCGCAATCAACCGGCGGGGTGGGTCGCGCGTTAGGGGCGGGTATACTTCGGCTACGCAATATAGATAAATCAATATTGATATTTGATACGCCGGCCTTCGCGGCCGCCCACTTTTGACAATGACTGAACCGAAAACGACCGATCACCCGATTCCTTCCCCTTCCCCTTCTTCCGGCGCCGCAGCGGCGCATTTGCCGGCTGTCTGGCAAACGCAGGTCGAGGCGCAACTGGTGCCGGACGAGACGCTGCTTGCCTGCCTGGAAACCGATCTTGACGAGCGGCTACGCTTTGCCGCCGGGATGCTGGTGCTGACCGACCAGCGCCTGCTCGCAAAAACGGCAGATACGGCGAGCTGGCAAAGTTACCCATGCCGCGCCGGACTACGGCTGACGCGGCGTGATCATGCCGGCGTCGGCAGCCTGGAGTTATTCGATGAAAACGGGCGGCTGGCCATCTGGCGCTATACGCTGGGCGGCGATATTACTGCGGGCCGGCTGATCGATCAGTTTGCGCGGCAGATCGAATTCCGCACGACGGGACACGCGCCGCATAAGCCGGTGCAGGCACTTTGCCCCAACTGCGACATGCCTCTGCCCGCCGGCCAGGACGAATGCCCGAACTGCAATCGGGAAAACCTGACGCCGCCTTCGACCTGGACGCTGCTGCGCCTGTGGCGCTTTGCCCGCCCCTACCGCTGGCAACTGCTCGCCGGCTTCATTCTGTCGCTGGCCAGCACGGCGGCAACGCTGGTGCCGCCCTACCTGACCATGCCGCTGATGGATAAGGTGCTGATTCCTTTCCAGAATGGCCAGCCGATCGATTCGACGCAGGTTGCGCTTTACCTGTCCGGCCTGCTCGCCGCCGCGCTGCTCGCCTGGGGGCTGGGCTGGGCGCGTACTTATATTCTGGCGCTGGTTTCCGAACGCATCGGGCGCGACCTGCGCACGACGACCTACGAGCATCTGCTCAAGCTTTCGCAGGAATACTTCGGCGGCAAGCGCACGGGCGATCTGATGGCGCGCATCGGGTCGGAAACCGACCGCATCAACCTGTTCATTTCGCTGCACTTCCTGGATTTCGCCACCGATGTGCTGATGATCACGATGACGGCCGCCATCCTTGTTTCGATCAACCCCTGGCTGGCGCTCGTCACTCTGCTACCGTTGCCGGTCATTGCCTTCCTCATCCACATGGTGCGCGAAAAACTGCGCACCGGCTTTGAGCGCGCCGACCGCATCTGGGCGGAAGTCACCAACGTGCTGGCCGACACCATTCCCGGCATCCGCGTCGTCAAGGCGTTTGCGCAGGAACACCGGGAAGCGGCGCGCTTCCGCGCCGCCAACCAGCACAACCTCGAAATCAACGACAAGGTCAACAAGATCTGGTCGATGTTCGGCCCCACCGTGACGCTGCTGACCGAAATCGGCCTGCTGGTCATCTGGGCGTTCGGCATCTGGCAGATTTCGCAGCACGAAATTTCGGTCGGCGTGCTGACCGCTTTTCTGGCCTACATCGGCCGCTTTTATACGCGCCTGGATTCGATGAGCCGCATCGTTTCGGTGACGCAAAGGGCCGCCGCCGGCACCAAGCGCATTTTCGACATCCTCGACCACGTTTCCAGCGTGCCGGAGCCGGTTAATCCCGTGCATCTGGAAAAGGTCGCAGGCTGCATCGAACTGCGCGACGTCGGCTTTCGCTACGGCACGCGCAGCGTCGCGCGCAATATCAGCCTGACCATCGAACCGGGCGAAATGGTTGGCCTCGTCGGCCATTCCGGTTCGGGCAAAAGCACGATGGTCAACCTGATCTGCCGTTTCTACGATGTCACCGAAGGCGCCATCCTGATCGACGGCGTCGATATCCGTTCGCTGCCGGTTGCCGAATATCGCCGCCATATCGGCCTCGTCCTTCAGGAGCCGTTCCTGTTCTTCGGCACCATTGCGGAAAACATCGCCTACGGCAAACCCGAGGCCACGCGCGAAGAGATCATTGCCGCCGCCCGCGCCGCGCATGCGCACGAATTCATTCTGCGCCTGCCGCAGGGCTACGATTCGCTGGTCGGCGAGCGCGGCCAGGCGCTTTCCGGCGGCGAGCGCCAGCGTATTTCGATCGCCCGCGCCCTGCTCATCGACCCGAAGATTCTGATTCTCGACGAGGCGACGTCTTCGGTCGATACGACGACCGAGAAGGAAATCCAGAAAGCGCTCGACAACCTCGTGCGCGGCCGCACCACCATCGCCATCGCCCACCGCCTGTCCACGCTGCGCAACGCCAACCGGCTGATCGTCCTCGACCGGGGCGACCTCGTCGAAGTGGGCAGCCACGACGAGCTGATGGCCAAGGAAGGCCATTACTACCAGCTTTACCAGGCGCAGGCGCGTAATGCCGAGGAAGAAAGCGAGGCTGATGCCCCCTACCCCGGTAGTTCCGGCAAGCGCGACGATGAAAACGACCAAGGAGCACACAAGGCATGAACCTGCCCACCCTATCCACCATATCGCCGGCCTACCGGCTACACCGCGACGCCTTCGGCCGCCTGATCCTGACCGATGCCGACGGCACGGCGCATGAGGACGTTACGCCTGTGCGCGCTTTTCCGATCTGCGCGCCGGATGAGGGCATCGCCCTCGTCGACGCGCATGGGCACGAACTGGCCTGGATCGACCGCCTCGACGCCCTGCCCGCCGCCCTGCGCGAGCTGGTCACCGGCGAACTGGCCGGACGCGAATTCATGCCGGTCATCGAACGCATCCTCAGCGTTTCCAGCTACGCCACCCCCAGCTTTTGGCAGGTGATCACCGACCGCGGCGAAACGGCGCTGACGCTCAAGGGCGAAGAAAACATCCGCCGCCTGCCGGGCAATGCGCTGCTCATCGCCGACAGTCACGGCATCAATTACCTGATCCGCGACCGGCTGGCGCTCGATGCGCAAAGCCGAAAATTTCTCGACCGTTTTCTGTGAGATGCCGACAGTAATCCAAACACCGCACCATACGTTATTCGAGCCAATGCGCCTATCCACCCATCGCGCGCAGTCCTTCCGAGATCATAAAAATCATGGACATGACCAACAAAGACATCAAATTCCTTGAAATCCGCTATCTGAACGGCCCGAGCATCTGGACTTACCGGCCGGTTATCGAAGCGGTCGTCGATATCGGCGAGCTGGAGGATTTCCCCTCCAACAAGATTCCCGGTTTTTACGAACGGCTCAAGACGATGCTGCCCTCGCTGATCGAGCACCGTTGCAGCTATGGCGAGCGCGGCGGCTTTCTGCGCCGCCTTGAGGAAGGTACCTGGCCGGCGCATATCCTCGAACATGTCACCCTCGAACTGCAAAATCTCGCCGGCCTCCCCGGCGGCTTCGGCAAGGCGCGCGAAGCCGGCCCGCGCGGCGTCTATAAGGTTGTCGTGCGCGCCTGGCAGGAAGACGTCACCCGCGCCGCGCTGTTTGAGGCGCGTCAACTGGTGCTGGCGGCCATGGCCGATCAGCCGTTCGATGTGAACGCATCGATCGCAAAGCTCGCCGAACTGGTCGATGCGCACTACCTCGGTCCCTCGACAGCCTGCATTGTCGAGGCCGCCGATATGCGGAAGATTCCGTACATCCGCCTGCTGCGCTCCGGCAATCTCGTCCAGCTCGGCCACGGCGCCGCGCTGCGCCGCATCTGGACGGCGGAAACCGACCAGACCAGCGCCATCGCCGTGGGCATTTCGCACGACAAGGATCTCACCAAGACATTGCTGGAAAATTGCGGCGTGCCGGTGCCTGAGGGACGCGAGGTCGACAGCCCGGAAGATGCCTGGGAGGCCGCGCAGGATATCGGCCTGCCGGTCTGCGTCAAGCCGCTCGATGCTAATCACGGGCGCGGCGTTTTCATCGACATCAAAACGCGCGAGGAAATCGAGAAGGCTTATGCCGCTGCTCTTGAGGAAGGCAACGGGGTCATCGTCGAGCGCTCGATTCCCGGTAACGAACACCGCCTGCTGGTTATCGGCGGCAAGCTCATCGCCGCCAATCGCGGCGACGCGGCGCAGATCACTGGTGACGGTAAATCGACGGTCCGCGAACTGGTTGAAACGCAGATCAACTGCGACCCGCGCCGCGGCGTGAGCGAAAACCATCCGCTTGCAAAAATTGACATGGATCCGGCGGTGCACATCAACCTTGCGCGCCAGAACCTGACGCCCGATTCCATTCCGGACGCCGGGCGCAAGGTACTCATCCAGCGCAACGCCAATCACGAATTCGACGTCACCGATGCGGTGCATCCGGAAACCGCCGAAATCGCCGCGCTTGCCACACGCATCGTCGGACTCGACATTGCCGGCATTGACCTCGTTTGCCAGGACATTTCAAAACCGCTCGCCGAACAGGGCGGCGCCATCGTCGAAATCAACGCCGGCCCCGGCCTACTGATGCACCTCAAGCCCGGCGTCGGCAAACCGCGCCCGGTCGGGCAAGCCATCGTCGACCACCTCTTTGCCGACGGCAACGGCCGCATTCCGGTGGTCGGCGTCACTGGCAGTTACGGCAAAACCACCGTCTGCCGGCTGGTTGCGCGCCTACTCTCCATTTCCGGCAAACGAACCGGCCTGGCGTGCAGCGACGGCCTGTTCATCGATCGCCGCCTGCTGGAAAAAGGCGACCGTGCCAACTGGGACGCGGCGCACCGGACGCTGCTCAACCGCGCCGTCGAAGCTGCGGTTTTTGAAAACGGCAGCGATACGATTCTCGAAAGCGGTGTGGCTTACGACCGCTGTCAGGTCGGCGTGATCACCAATATCGACCCCGCCCGCCACATCGGCCGCCGTTACACGAACACGCCCGAACAGGTCTTCAACATCATGCGCACGCAGGTTGACCTCGTGCTCAAGGAGGGCGCGGCGGTGCTCAATGCGCGCGAACCGATGCTGATCGACATGATTCCGCTGTGCGATGGCGAAATCATCCTGTTTGCCGACGACCCGGATCTGGCCGCCATCAGTGCGCATCAGAAGCACGGCGGACGCGCGGTGTTCGTGCGTCACGGACACATCATGCTGGCCGACCATCAAGGGGAAACCAAACTGGTGTGCCTGGAAGACGTGCCGCTTTGTCAGGAAAGCGGGGAGAACGGTCAGCCCACGGCGCAGACCGAAAACGTACTGGCCGCCGTGGCCGCCGCCTGGGCGCTTGGCCTCAGCCACGACGTCATGCGCATCGGCATCGAAACCTTCTTGCCCGATTAGACCGCTTCTCCGAAAGGAACGCCGGACACACTCCGCCCGACAGGAATCGCCGCCGCCCCGCAGAATTCCGGCGGCGCATCAGAACTACGAGGAAAATTTATGGAAGTCTCGAGAATCCGTGCATTGCGCGGCCCCAATCTGTGGAGCCGCCATACCGCCATCGAAGCCATTGTCAGCTGTGACGAAAACGAGCGCGACATCAGCGCCATCACCGGCTTTGAAAAGCGCCTGCGTGAGCGTTTTCCGGAAATTGCTTACCTGCACCCGGCCGAAGAGGATCGCGCCGTCGCTATGGCGCATGCGCTCGAATTTGCCGCCCTCGGTTTGCAGGCGCAGGCCGGCTGCCCGGTCACGTTCAGCCGCACGACGCCCGCCACGGAAACCGGCGTCTATCAGGTCGTTGTCGAATACAGCGAAGAAGAAGTCGGCCGGCTGGCGTTTGACCTGGCCATGCAGCTTTGCCGGGCGGCGGTTGACGCTGCCCCTTTTGATCTGGACGAAGCTTTGCACCAGTTACGCAAGCTCGACGAGCATGTTCGCCTCGGCCCGAGTACCGGCGCCATCGTGCATGCCGCCATCGCCCGTAACATCCCCTACCGCCGCCTGACCCAGGGCAGCCTCGTGCAGCTTGGCTGGGGCAGCAAACAGCGCCGCATCCAGGCAGCCGAAATGGACACCACCAGCGCTGTTGCCGAAACCATCGCGCAGGACAAGGAGCTGACCAAGCGCCTGCTGCACGCCGCCGGCGTGCCGGTGCCGATCGGCCGTCCCGTGCGCGACGCCGCCGATGCCTGGGCCGCCGCCTGTGAAATCGGCATCGAACGCGGCGTTCCCGTCGTCGTCAAGCCGCAGGATGGCAACCAGGGCAAAGGGGTTGCCGTCAACCTGACAACGCGCGCGCAGGTCGAGGCGGCCTATGCCACCGCCGTACGCATCAGCAGCAACGTACTTGTCGAACGCTCTCTTGCCGGCCAGGACCACCGTATCCTGATTGTGGGCGATCGGCTGGTTGCCGCCGCGCGGCGCGAACCGCCGACCGTGATCGGCGACGGTGTGCGCACGGTGCGCGAGCTGGTCGATCTGGTCAATGCCGACCCGCGGCGCGGCGAGGGCCACGCTACTTCGCTGACCAAAATCCGCTTTGACGACATTGCCCTGGCGCGGCTGGCACAAAACGGCCTGACTGCCGAATCGGTGCCGGCCAAGGGGCAGCGCGTCGTGCTGCGCGACAACGCCAACCTGTCGACCGGCGGCACGGCCACCGACGTCACCGACGACGTGCATCCGGATTTTGCCGCGCGCGCCGTCGCCGCCGCGCAGATGGTCGGCCTCGACATCGCCGGCGTCGATATCGTCTGCCAGGACGTGCTGCGCCCGCTGGAAGAACAAGGCGGCGGCATCGTGGAACTCAATGCCGCGCCGGGCCTGCGCATGCATCTGAACCCCTCCTTCGGCAAAGGACGCAACGTCGGCGAAGCGGTCATTTCGACGATGTTCGCTCCGGGCGAGGATGCGCGCATCCCGCTCGTCGCCGTCGCCGGCACCAACGGCAAGACGACCACCGTGCGCCTGATCGGCAGCATTCTCGGCAGCCAGGGCTATCGGGTCGGCATGACCAGCACCGACGGCGTATACATCCAGGGCAAACGCATCGACACCGGCGATTGCAGCGGCCCGCGCAGCGCGCGCAACGTCCTCTTCCACCCCGACGTGGACGCCGCCGTGCTGGAAACCGCGCGCGGCGGCATCCTGCGCGAAGGGCTGGGCTTCGACCGCTGCGATATTGCCGTCGTCACCAACATCGGCAGCGGCGACCACCTCGGCCTCTCCTACATCAGCACGGTGGAGGATCTGGCTGTCGTCAAGCGCGTCATCGTCCAGAACGTCAAGCCCGTGACCGGCGTTGCCGTACTCAACGCCGCTGATCCGATGGTCGCGCGCATGGCCGATTCCTGCCCGGGTCAGGTCATCTTTTTCGCCCGCGACCGCAGGCACCGGATCATGGCCATGCACCGCGCCCAAGGAAAGCGTGTCGTTTATCTCGACGGTGACGCCGTCGTCACCTGGCACGGCGCCGTGCTGGAGCGCTTTCCGCTCGCCGGCATCCCCATCACCGCCGGCGGCGCCATCGGCTTTCAGGTGGAAAATGCGATGGCCGCCGTCGCCGCTGGCTGGGCGCTGGGCATCGACCCGGCCACCATCCGTCAGGGGCTTGCCAGCTTTGTCAACGATGCCGATTCCGCCCCCGGACGCTTCAATCTATTTAATTACCGCGGCGCAACGATCATCGCCGACTACGGCCATAATCCCGACGCCATTCAGGCGCTGGTCGATGCCGTCGGCAATATGCCGGCGCCGTCGGGAAGCCGCCGCACTGTTGTCATCAGCGGCGCCGGCGACCGGCGTGACGAGGATATCCGCAGGCAGACGGAAATCCTGGGAGAGGCCTTCGACCGTGCCGTCCTCTATCAGGACGCCTGCCAGCGCGGCCGCGCCGACGGCGAAGTGCTCGCCCTGCTACGCGACGGACTCAAGGATGCGCGGAGAACGCGCGAGGTCGAGGAAGTCCACGGGGAATTTCTGGCCATCGATACGGCGCTCGGCAAACTCAAGCCCGACGATATTTGCCTGATCCTGATCGACCAGGTTGACGAATCGCTCGCGCATATTGCCAGGCGCGTTGCGGAACGATAAGCCCGGTTTTACGGCGCGCGGAGCCTACGAGGGGGCGAAAAGGAATGGAAAGGGGCGCATAGGGAAGCGGCGCGTATCGGCAGGCACTGACATAACAGCCGGAATTAAAAGCGCCCCCTATGTCCCGCATACCTCCGTATGCCCGTATTTTCCGCGCCCGGATCAGTGCGCCAGGTAGAACATTTCCGCCAAAGCGACAAGGCGCAGCGTATCCTTTCCCCAGCGGGGGTGATGCAGAGCGCGCATCCACAGCATCGGACGCGCGGCGGCGCGGATGTCGTCGACAACGGCGGGCGGCAAGGCGGCGGCATGATCGGCCCAGCGACGGGCGGCAGACTCCAGGCAGCTGCGCCGCTTGAGGATAAGCGCCGTGGATTGCAGGTAACAGAGGTAATCGCGGCTTTGGCAGGCGGGCAGCGTCAGGTAACGGCCGGGGTCTTCCTCAAAGTCGATGAAACCGATGCCCCCGTCGTCGCCGACGATCATATTACGTGCGAAGGATTGGCTCAGGTATTGCCCGTGGTCATGGACGCTTTTGATGGCGGCGAGCCCCTGTTGCCAGCGGGCGAGGCTATCTTCGCGCTCAATGCATTCAAGCAAGGTATGTTCGCCCAGATGGGTAAACATGAGGCCGTCGTCATCCGAGGCGAGCAGGCGCGGCACGCGCACGCCGTGCGCCGCAAGCGCTTGCAGACGCGCCGCTTCCGCCGCGAGGGCGGCGCGCCCGCCGGTGTTGGGCACGGGTTTGAGGGCGCGCAGGCGAAGGGTAGCGGCGAGACAGCCGATGAGGGTATAACGCCAGCGCGGAATGGTTTTCCCCACTTTGCGCACCCAGACGGTTTCGTTGCCGGCCAAGGTGTAGCGGGCAATATTGCCCGTCTGCCCGGGCAGGATGGCGGCAAGCGCCGCCGGATAGTTGTGGTTCATGGCGATTGACACCTGTCGGGAACGCATGCTGTGATGGCCGCGCGGCGCACGCGCAAGGAAAAGCGCTGTTGCTCATGCGCATAGCAATGAAGCGGTTTTGTGTATGCCCCGGAGAGGGGCGGCCGTGCGCAGGGTGGCCGGCGTGCGCCTGACCCGTACTTTAGAAAAATGGCGTGCGTCGAATCCATAGCCGGAAAACTGTCCAGATTTATTGCCGACGCCGTGTCCGCACGTTTTCTCTGACGCCGGCGAGAGCCGCACTGATGCGGCCTGAGCCTGCCGGCGCTCGGCATTTTATCCGACGCCCGGCGGCAGTTACTGCCGTCTCGCCGGGACGAGCGGGCGGCCGAGAGAAGCAGACTCATCCGGCCGCCTTAATGCGCAGCACCTGCGCCACAAACGCGGCGATCTGCGCGGCAAATTCCGGACTGTCAAGATCGCCAACGCACGCAAAGCGATCCGTTTTGTCGCCATCAAGCGCATCGACCGTCCTGCCACTGAAATGGGCGAAAAACAGCGCCTTGCCGCCTCGAATTTTGCCGCGATGTAAAACGGCGATTTGGCCGTCATCGGCACGTGCAAAGACGCCGGCAGTCGCCCGGTTTAAGCCCGCGAGCGGAAAATTGATTTCGCTGGAAAGCGCAACCTTCCTGCCCGCCTGCGGTTCTCCTTTCCCGAAACCGTTCCAGTGCCGGCTTTTTTCCGCGCGATAGGCGTACCAGAGAGCGAGCGCCGGCGAATACGCCACCTCCGTCTCATAACTGCCGCCGGCTCCGGACACGACGCAAGCGATCCGCGTGGTCAGCGCCTGCCGCAAAACCGCGCTGAAACGCGCCTGCGCACGGGCAATATCCTCTGGATCAGTAATCACGGTCAGCATGTCGCTCTCCTCTTTCGTCTCTTTCGTTCTCTCCGCTGGCCTGTAGAAAACCAGCGACAGGTGACGATGATAAAGCAGATCGTCTGCGCCGCCGTATAGACCGAAAACGCCGGCCGTAAGATTTTTGCGAAATACTGGGCCTTATACCGGCTTTACTTCGGCTTAAGGTCGGCTTGATGTCAGCTTGACGTCAATTTTATCCGCACAACCCGCGCATGCATTCTGATCCCGCTCATGGCAATCGCACAGGGCCGTTGCTTATTGCCGCTGAAGCCGGCTTTCTCCGCAGGGCGGGGCGTTATCGCCGCCCGCACGGCGCGTTGTTCAGACCTGCGGCGAGCGGGGTTTTCCGCACACGGGCAATCAGGATCGCGGCGCAGGGCGCTGCGCGAAAAGCGCATGTTCAGCGCATCGACGGAAAGCAGCCGACCGCACAGGCCGTGCAACGCCGGCGTCAAGAATGCAGCGAACGCCGGTACGGCGGAATCGTCAACGCACGCAAAGTCATCCGCCGCCCGTGCCGCGGGCGCACTGCAACATTAAAATGCTCGCCTAATCATGATGACTCTAGAACTTTGTCGTTAACGTTGCATAAAACGCACGCGGTTCGCCGAGAATCCATTGCGTCGCGGTGCTGCCGGCAGCATAACTGATGCTGCCGGAGCTGGCGGCGTAGGCATATGTTTTATTAAAAATATTACGCGCGCGCAGATCAAGCGTCGTATTCCGGTTCATCGCCCAGCGCAGCCCCAACCCGGCAATGGTATAGCCCGGCAGGTACACGGTATTGGCGGTATTGGCATAGCGATCACCCGTGTAAGAAACGCTGCCGATTGCCGTCCAGCCGGGGGCGAAACCCCAGCTCACCAGGAGATTCGCCAGGCGCTGCGGCGTCCCGCCCGGGCGATTGCCGTTGCGCGAAACCAGCACGCCGGAAACCCGTTCCGAAAAGTCGTCGTACTTGGCTCGCAACACGGTGCCGTTCGCCTCAATCAGCCAGTTCGGCGCAGGCCTGAATTTAACCGACGCCTCGATACCGCGCGATGATTGCTGCCCCACCTGCAGGCTGACGCCGGGATTGACGGGATCGGGAGTCAGCAATCTGTTTTTGACGATATGGTAGGCGGCCAGCGTCCATTCCAGGCGGTTGTCAAAGGCGATCTGTTTCAGGCCGATTTCGGTCTGCTTCCCTTCGGACATCGCATAATCGAGATTGGCGGCGCTGATGCCAGGCAACGAGGAAACCATGTCGACGGCCTTCGAATATTGCCCGTACAGATTGAACTGTTCCGCCAGTTGATAGACGGCGCCGACCCGCCAGCTCAAAGGCGTAAATTTTTTATCGACGGAAGTGTGATTGATCAGGTCATCACGGGTCAGACGCGAGTAATCTTTACGGGCGCCTGTTACCAGCGACAGCCTGGGTAAAAGCTCAAGCTTATTTTCGGCAAACAGCGACAGCTGACGCGCCCTCATTCGGCCATAGTTCGTGCCGATTTTGCGGCTGGGGAAGTAACCGGGATGCGAGTTGTACAGATCCAGCACATCGCTTCCGGGGTAATTGTCGACCAGCCGTTCATTCGTCATATGATCGATATCCGCGCCCACGGACGTCGTGCTTTTCAGGCCGAAGAAAGTGTGCTCGACGGCAACTTCCGTATGGTTGCCGATCTGCTTCTGCTGCTGATCGTAGCTGGCATAATTGCTGCGCAGGATGTCGCGCGTCGCCGGGCGATAGCGGACGGATCCCGGATAACGCCAGAGCCGGTCGCCCAGAATCAGGTAGGTGAGATTGCGCACCTTGACCTCACTGCTGGGCTGCCATTCTGTCGCCAGAGTTACGCGCAGATCTTCGAAGGGGTCGCGCGTATCGTAGGTTGCATAGTTGGCCTTGCGCAGCGATTTTCTGACGGCGCCATCGATGAGCGGCGTGCCGCCGTAATACATCGGCTGCCGCTTGGCATAATCGACGGAGAGCGTGAAATGCAGGTTGTCAGCCGCCAGCCAGGTCAAGGCACCGCTTAGCGCCGAGCTGTAGGACTTGCCAAAGTGAACGTATCCATCCGACTGGTTATGGCTCAGATCGAGCCGGTAGAGCAGATCCTTGCTGATGGCGCCCGTGCTGTCGAGCGCGACGCCGTAGGTGTCGAACGAGCCGCCGATCAGGCGCAGCGTGTTTTCCGCTTTCCGGCTGGGTTTGCGGGGGACGACGTTCATCGCCGCGCCCACCGCGCCAGCGCCATAGAGCACCGAGGCCGGCCCGCTCAGGATTTCGACGCGATCGACATTCCAGGCATCGTAAGGAAAACTGGCGTTCCCGATATTGCTCAGGCTTTTAATGCCGTCATAAAGCACGGTCACCGATTGCGTGCCGAAGCCGCGCACCACATAGCCGTAACCGCCGCCGCCCGTAGTCGGCGACGCGGTCACGCCGGTCGAATGCTTGACGGCATCAACGATATTCAAATCACCGCGCAGGCTCATCTCCTCGGCGGTCACCGTCTGCACGGTCGCCGGCGTTTCCAGTGCGCTGATGCCCAGGCGGCTGCCTGCGCTGTTTTCCTCACGCAGGCTGGCCGTTCGCGCCGTTCGGTCGGTCACGGTCACTTCCCGCAGGGTTCTGTCGGAGCTTTCATCCGGCGCGGCGCCGCACTGCCCATGCCACAAGGCAAGCAGGCTGACAAACGCACAGGAACCGATGTGTCGCATCGGGAGTTGCCAAGGCTTTTTCATGATGACCTCCAGTCAGAGGCATCCGTCCCGTGACGAGCCAGCCCAAAACACAAATACGCTGCGTCAGGACGACGCAACGGATTATCGACAATCCCGCAAAAGGATGAGGTTTTCGTTTCGGCCCGGGGCGCATTTGCCTCCCGCAAACGGACGCCTGTTAAAACGGCACGCGCCATCGCAGACGCGTGCGCCTTGATCCAGGCCGGTCTTCTGGCTCGCCCTCATTCTTTTCTGCCGCCTTCCCGCATATTAATTGTCCGGAATTTCTCATCCGGAATCTTTCATGCAGTGGCGCGGTTGGCAGAATCGTCAGGCTTACAGCAGCGGGGGCTGCGCCGGAATATCCGCGGAGAGAAAATCCGCGAGGTCACCGGCTTCCCGTTTAAACTTGTTCCGTGGTCACGGAACCGAGTGCCTGAATCACGAATGAATATTAGGCCACGTGACCTTCAGATACAATAGGATACGCATCATTCACCGCACGCCGCCGGCCGCCCCGCGCTTCACGCTTCACGCTTCACACGCGCTTCATATTCCGCTCATGCAGTGCGCGCAGAATGTGCCTGTCAATATTTGCAGCCCAGTTTTCATGGCGGTTTACCTTTGCAAAAAAATAAGGCGGCGAGCCGCAGGCAGTATGAGCAATATGGCAAGGCGAAGCCAACACAGTATTTTTGCAAAGGGTAACCGCACTATCGGAGATTGCCATGCGCCACCCGCTCTTCCAGAAATGCTTTCTACTGTTAGTCATCACGCTGTTGTTGCTGGTTCCGCTCAGCATGATCGAGTCGGTCATCAACGAGCGCACCGATTTCCGCGACGAAGCGGTCAAAGCCATTGCCGCCGCTACGGCCGGGCCGCAGACGATTTCCGGGCCGATTCTGGTCTTCCCCGTCGATGAGTATTTCGACGAGGAGCGCACCGAGAAACAGGGCAAGCAAATCATCAAACGCATCGAGCGCTACGTGATCCGCCACCGGATCGCCGTCAAGCCGAAGCAGCTTGACTTCAACGGCGACATGAAGGTCGAGAAGCGCGCCTACGGTCTGTACGACACGAATGTGTTTTCGCTGCAAGAACACATCAGCGGCCGTTTTGAAACGCCGGACGCCGGCGCGCTGACCCTGCGCAACGCCACATCCCGCCTGGTCTGGGGCAGCCCGACGCTGATCCTGGGCATCGAAGACCCGCGCGGAATCGACGGCGAGCCCAAAGTGATGCTGGGCGGGCAGGCGCTGCAACTACGCCAGGGGGTGCGCCTGGCCGACGCGGACATGAAGCTGCCGCAGCGCTCAAGCGGCGTGCGCGAAATCGCCCTGCGCAGCGCCAAGGGCGACGACGAGCGCCCGGAGGATAACGTGTTCTCTGCCGGCCACGCCGCCGCCGCGGCCTTCAACATCCGCTCCGGCTTCTGCGCGGTGGGCGCGCATGTGTACAACGGCAAAACGGCCTCGCTGCCCTTTGACATTACGCTGACGCTTTCCGGCACCGCCAGCCTCAAACGCATCCCGCTCGGCGAAGTGACCACCGCCGAACTGCGCGCCAACTGGCCGCATCCGAGCTTTGGCGGCAACTACCTGCCGCGCAGCCGCGAGATTGACGCCAACGGTTTTTCCGCCCGCTGGAGCGCATCGGCGCTGGCGGCGGACGGCGTGGACAGCCGTCATGACGGCTTCCAGGTCAGCCTGCTCAACCCGGTCGATATTTACCAGCAGGCCACGCGCGCGGTGAAATACGGCATCCTGTTCATCGCGCTCGGCTTCGCCGCCTTCTTTGCCTTCGAGCATCTGCACGCCCTGCCCATTCACCCGATCCAGTACCTGCTGATCGGGCTGGCGCAGGCGATCTTTTTCCTGCTGCTCGTCAGCCTCTCCGAACACCTGCATTTCTGGCTGGCGTATCTGCTTTCCGCCGCGGCCTCCGTGGCGTTAATCACCATTTATCTGGCCGCGATCCTGAAAGGCTGGAAGCGCGCATTCAGTTTCGGGCTGGCGTTCTCGCTGCTCTACGCGGCGCTCTTCGGCATCCTGCGTGCAGAACAAAACGCGCTGCTTTTGGGGACGCTACTGCTCTTCGCCGCGCTGGCCGGGCTGATGATCGGCACCCGCCGCATCGACTGGTACGGCCTGGGGCAGAACAACGCGCCGAGGAAGTAAAAGCCGGAAAAAAGCAGACACCCTCTGAGCAGATTCCCTCTGCAATGAAAAAGCGCCTGCCCTCTCCTGCCCTTCTTCCAAGGGAGAAGGGTTCAAGGGCAATTTATGTTTTTTGATGCCCGGAAGCCCTTGTGTTTAAAGGACTTCCGGGCATTTTATGTTTTCTGGCCCATTTTTGGGTTTCGGAAGGCGCTCAGAAAACGCCCATAGCGGCGTCAGAAGGGAGCTCTGAAATCCGCGCAAATAGCACCTCTCTGAACATCTGCCCGGAAGCCCTTTATTTATGAGAATTTCAGCGGCGCCTACCCGCCAGCCCTTATAAATGCATCTCCGAGGGGCATGGCCGGAACCCCTTGTAAATAGGGTATCTTCAGGCAGGTGCTCTGAGGTGCCCTATCCGCGCAGGGTTCAGATGGGGTACTAGGAAAAGCACTATCCACGCGGATTTCGGAGGAGGTGTCGGGAAATGCTCTGTTTACGCGGGATTGCGGATGGTGCTCTGAGATGCACTGTTTATAAGGATTCCGGGGCGCCCCGTAGCAAACGGCGCGCGGCGCACAATCCATCGTTCCGGCCGCACCAGTTGGCGCGGTGACGCCCAAAAAATACCGTTGTCCGTTACGCCGGCTTTTTCATGCGGGCGGACGCGCCGATTCATTTTCGGAAGCCGTTTCGCCGTCTTCCGAGGCTGCTTCGGCAAGCATGGCCCGGCGCGTTTCCGGCGTTTCCAGGCTGATGCGCCCGAGCCGGCCGTCCCGATAATCCTGCAACAGTACGAGCGATGCCTTGGCAAAATCGAGCGCGCCGCCGCGCATCCGCAACGCCCGCCGGTGCGCGATCCTTTCGATGATATCGACAGCGTCCAGTTCATCGACTGCGAACCCGTAACGCGCCGCAAGCAGCGCCGGATAACGCTCGCGCAGCAGCCCGGCAAGAAACACTGCGACCTCCTCGTCGATGACGGCATTGCGCCCAATGGCATGACTGGCTGCGAGCATGAAGCCGTCGCTGTCATGCTTGATTTTCGGCCACATCAGCCCTGGCGTATCGATGATCGTCTGCCGTGCGCTCAGGCGGTGCGCCTGCTGCATCTTGGTCACCGCCGGCTCGTCGCCGACCTTGGCGATCTTGCGGCCGACCAGCGCATTCATCAGCGTCGATTTGCCGACATTGGGAATCCCCATGATCATCATGCGCAACGGTTTGGTCGCGTCGTTGCGATGCGGCGCCAGCTTCTGGCACAAGGCCGGCAGGCGTGCGACTTCGCCGGCGTTGCGGCTCGAAATCGCCACGGCGCTGACGCCCGGCTGCTGGTTGAACTCGGCGATCCAGGCGCGCGTGACCGCCTGATCGGCCAAATCGGACTTGTTGAGCACCTTCAGGCAGGGCCGCTGCCGATGCCGGCGCAGATCGGCCACCAGCGGGTTGGCGCTGGCCGCCGGCAGGCGCGCATCGACGACTTCGATAACGACGTCGATATTGGCCATCGTCTCGGCCGCCTTTCGGCGCGCCGGCACCATATGTCCGGGAAACCACTGAATTGCCATAAACGATCCGGAAAATTCAGAATTGAAATGTGGAGGATGTCATCAATAGGGGCGCATTATCGCATTGCCGGCGCATGCGTCCGCGCTTTATCTGCCCGGCCGCTGCGTTTCGTTCTATCGGTCGTTTTTTTGCGCGTACTTGCCCGGCGCGAGGCGCGATAAAATCGCCCGCACCATGAATTCCCAAAAATCGCCCAATAGCCGGCATAGCCAGCATGGCTACAAGTCTTCCGCCCCACTGCCGGCCGAGCCGCTGATCGCCGGCCAGTCGATCGAACTGCTTAAGGAACTGCATATCCTGACGCGCGAGGGCAAGCTCAACCAGGATAGCCGCCGCAAGCTTAAACAGGTCCGCCACCTCTACCAGTTCATCGAACCGCTGCTCGTTCGTCTACAGGAGGCGCAAGGCGATTTCACGCTCGTCGACCTTGGCGCGGGCAAGTCGTATCTCGGCTTCATCCTCTACGATCTGTTTTTGCATCCCCAGCGCTGCGGGCGGATTTTCGGCATCGAGACGCGCGCCGAACTTGTCACCCGTGCGCGGGAACTGGCCGACCGTCTGGGGTTTTCCCGCATGCATTTTGAGCATCTGAGCGCCGAGGCTTCGATTCACGCACCCACGCTGCCGGCGCGGGTCGATATCGTCACCGCCCTGCACGCCTGCGATACGGCGACGGACGATGCCATCCGCTTTGCCCTGCACAAGCGCGCCCGCTTTGTGGTGCTGGTCCCCTGCTGCCAGGCGGAAGTCGCCGCCGTTTTGCGCCAAAACAAGAGCGCCGCGCTGGCGCGCACCCCGCTCGCCGAGCTGTGGCGTCACCCGATTCACACGCGCGAATTCGGCAGTCTGCTGACCAATGTGTTGCGTTGCCTGCAACTGGAAGCCCATGCTTATCGCGTCACCACCACCGAACTCGTCGGCTGGGAACATTCGCTCAAGAACGAGCTGATCATCGCCGAATACACCGGACAAGCGCGCGGCAACGCGGCGCAGCGGCTGGCGGAAATCCTGCGCCAACTTGGCCTCGAAGCGCTGAGCAGCCGCTTTCTCGATTCTCCCGTTGCGCCCGCTGCGGCAGAAAATAACGCATAAATGCTGGGGTAAATGCTTCCCCGGCGCGGCTTCCGGCGCTTTTCCAGTGCCTTTCCGACTTTGTTTCATGCATAAATACTGATATATTCGCTGCGTGGAAACCGCCTGCCGATGGCGGTTTTTTCATTACTCGTATTTTCGCGCTACCGCTCCGGCTCTCTGGCATGGCGGCAGTATTTTCGGAAATTCAACAGTGTGTGGCAAAAGGATTATCGGGCGCCTGCCTGTCCGCAACGGCGCCGATCTGATGAACGCCGGTGCGACACACTTTATATAGACATGCGTACTCATAAATCTGCTTTTGTAGCGACGGGCCTGATGCTGTTTGCACTGTTTTTCGGTGCGGGCAATTTGATTTTTCCCGCACTGATGGGGCAGCAGGCAGGGAGTCATATTTTCGCCGCCATGAGCGGCTTCCTGCTCACCGGCGCCGGGCTGCCCCTGCTCGGCGTTATCGCGGTCGGCTATTCCGGCTCGCGCGATGTTCAGGATCTGGCGTCGCGCGTGACGCCCTGGTACGGCACGCTGTTTGCCGTGATGCTGTATCTGGCGATTGGCCCGTTGTTCGCCATTCCGCGTACAGCGACCGTGTCCTTTGAAATCGGCGTCGCGCCCTTCCTCGGCGCGCTTGATGAATACGGCAAAAGACTGTGTCTGGCGGTCTTCTGCCTGTTCTTTTTCGGTGCGTCGTACTGGCTGTCAATCTCGCCCGGCAAACTGGTCGACCGCATCGGCAAAGTGCTCACTCCGGCCTTGCTTCTGACCATCGCCATTCTGGTGATCACTGCGGCGATAAGGCCGATGGCCGCGCCGCAGGCGCCGATGGCCGCAAGCGGCTACGAGACGCACGCGCTGACCCAGGGCATCATCGCCGGTTATGAGACGATGGATGCGCTCGCCTCGCTGGTCTTCGCCATCATCGTCATCAGCAGCGTGCGCAGCAAGGGCGTGTCGGATAAACGGCAAATGCTTAGCCTGACGATGCGCGCCGGTTGTGTGGCGGCGCTTTGCCTGTCGGTGGTTTATGTTTTCATTGCCTATATGGGCGCCACCAGCGTGGGCGGCATCGGCCTGCAACAAAACGGGGCGGCCGTACTCTCGAAAAGCGCTGAACATTATTTCGGCAATGCCGGCAAAATCTTGCTGGCCGCGATCGTGTTCCTTGCCTGCCTGTCGACTGCGGTCGGGCTGATTACCTCATGCGCCGGGTATTTCAACCGCCTGCTGCCGCAATTCGCCTACCGCACCTGGGCCATTCTCTTCACGCTGGTGTCCTGCGGATTCGCCAATGTCGGGCTTAATACCATCATCAAACTCTCTGTGCCCGCACTGATGTTGCTCTACCCGCTGACGATCGCCCTCATCGCTCTTGCCCTGCTCCACAATTTTTTTGGCGGCGGCCGCATCGTCTATATCTGCACGATGCTCGCGACGGGAACGGTCGCGCTGTTTGACGGCTGGAAAGCGTTCAGCGGCGTCGAGCACGGCCTGCCCATGCGCCTGCACGCGCTGTTCGGCGACTACTTGCCGTTGTACGCCTCCGGCTTGGGCTGGGTCGTGCCCGCACTGATCGGCTTTGGCATTGGCCTGACCATAAGCATCCTGCAACGCGGTCGGCTCGCCACGGATTCCGCCTCGCCGTCGTCCTGATTCACATAGCGGCTTCCTTTGCCAAAATACGGCGTTGCTGTGTTGGCTTAGCCTTGCCGCATTGCTCATACTGTCTGCGGCTCGCCGCCTTGTCTCTTAGCAAAGTCGAGCCGCTATTAGGGCTTCCGGAGTAAACAACCGCCGGGCACAATATTTCATTTTATGTTTTTTGATTCCCTGAAGCCCTTATGTTTAAAGGGCCTCCGGGCGGTTTATGTTTTCTGCCCTGTTTTCCCGTCGTTTATTTATATGGTGGTTCAGGTTTGGCAAAGGAAGCCGCTATTTGGCCATCGCGCCGGTTTTGATGCAGTGCATGCCGTAATGCACGAGCAGCATCAGAAAAAAACCCGCCGCCTGGCAAAGCACGATGCAGGCGCCCGTCGAGGCATCGAGCCGAAAGCTGATCAGCACGCCGGCGCAAGTGGCGCACATTGAGAGCAACGCGGCAACGATCAGCATGTGGTGAAAACGGCTGACTACCAGTTGCGCGCTGATTCCGGGCGCAATCAGCATCGCCACCGCCAGTACGACGCCGACGGCCTGCATCGCGCCGACAGCGGTCATCGCCAGCAGCGCCAGCAGCCCCACATAAAGGGACGGCACGGACAGACCGCTGAGTCGCGCATGGGCGGCATCGAAAACAAACAACATGAAATCGCGCCATTTCAAGGCCAGCACAATCAGGACGGCAAGGCAGATCCAGAGAACCTGCCAGCGCTGTGCGGGCTGCATGCCGAGCAGGTTGCCGAACAGAATGTGCGTCAAATGCTGGCCGCTATCGGCTTTCTGGAACATGATGATACCGGCGGCAAACATGCCGGAAAAGACAATGCCGAGCAAGGTGTCGCTTTTCAGCACGCTGCGGTATTCGAGCCAGCCGGTCGTCAGCGCGCAGACCAGCGCGGCGCAGAATGCGCCAAGCGCCAGCGGCCACCCCAAAACGGCCGCGATAACGATGCCGGGCAGAATGGCATGCGAAATGGCATCGCCCATCAGCGCCCAGCCTTTGAGCACCAGGAAGCACGACAGCATGGCGCAGGTCAGTCCGAGCAGCAACGCAACCCAGAGCGCCTGCTGCATGAACGGATAATTAAACGCTTCCAGCCAGCCGCTCATGCGCCGCCCTCCTCCCCGCATTTGGCGGGCGCTTCGCATTGCAGTCGATGAGCGTTCCTTGTCTGCGCCACACGGCGTACGGAAAGGTGCTTGACGACAAAAGCCAGCATAAACAAGAAACTTTGCAAAACGACGATGACCGCGCCCGTTGCGGCATCAAGAAAATAACTGGCATAAGCGCCGACAACGGCGGTGACGACGCCGATGATCAGCGCGCAGATCAGCACGCGGCCGAAACGGTCGGTCATCAGAAAAGCCGTTGCGCCCGGGGTAATCAGCAAAGCAATGACCAGAATGGCGCCGACAGTCTGCAAGGCGGCCACAACGGCTGCACTGACCAGCGCAAAAAACAGCCATTGCAGGCGGCGCACCGGTAGCCCCGTAGTCACGGCCTGCACTTCGTCGAAAAACAGCAGCATAAAGTCCCGCCACTTCAGCGCCAGAATCAATAAGGAAACGCCGGCAATGGCCAGCATTTGCCACAGGTCACTGTCGGCGATCCCCAGGATATTGCCGTAAATCACGGCCTGCAAATCCACTGCCGTCGGGTATAGCGAAATGATCAGTAAACCCGTGGCAAAAAATACGGAGAACACAAAGCCGATCACCGCGTCCTGCCGCAACATGGACAGACGCCGCAACACCAGCATGGCGGCGGCGGCGAACAGTCCGGTAGTGAACGCCCCCAGTGCATAGGGCAACTGCCACAAATAGGCCACAGCTACGCCCGGCACGACGGCATGCGAGAGCGCATCGCCAATCAGCGACCAGCCCTTGAGCAAAAGAAACACCGAAAGCAACGCGCAGACACAACCGATCAAGGCGCTGCAAAACAGGGCCTTGAGCATGAAGTCATAGTGCAAAGGCTCAAGCAGAAAGTTCATGGCGCATCACCTGAGGCTGTCGTTCCGGGCAAAGCCCATCAGGCCTGCCCGTCGAAAAAGACGGCCGGATGTTCGTCATCGCTGACAATACGCACCTGCGGCGCGGTTTCACCAAGGCCAATATTCTTGAGCATGCCGCCGAAGGTACGCTCCAGATTGTCCACCGTATACACATCCGCCACCGATCCGCAGGCAATGACAGTGCGGTTGAGCAGCACCACTTCGTTGCAGTAGCGCGGCACCGCCCCCAGGTTGTGCGTGGAAACCAACATCAAGTAGCCTTGCTCACGCAGCGCCTGCAACAGATCCATCACCGCATACTCCGTTTGCACATCGACGCCGGTAAATGGTTCATCGAGCAGAATGACCCGACTTTCCTGCGCCAGCGCACGCGCCAGGAAGACCCGTTTTTTCTGGCCTCCGGAAAGCGCGCCGATCTGACGCTCGGCGAGATCGGCAATGCCCATGCGTTCCATCGCCGCGCGCACCGCTGCGCGATCGGCATCGTGCGGCCGGCGTAGCGGCCCCATATGGCCGTAACGCCCCAGCATGACGACATCCTTGACCAGAATCGGAAAATGCCAGTCGATATTCTCGCTCTGCGGCACATAGGCAACGCTGTTGCGTTTCAGCGCCTGCGCGACGGGCAAGCCGTTGATCCGCACCGTACCCATCTGCGGATGCACAATGCCGATAATGGCGTTGAACAGCGTGGATTTGCCGCTGCCATTGACGCCAACCAGCGCACAGGTCACCCCGCCCCGCAAAGAAAACGATACATCGTGGATAGCGCGGTGTCCGTTCGGATACGTTACGGCAATATCCGCCACTTCCAACGAGGTATTGAGCGAAGTGTCGGTCATTTCATCCGGGGTCATGATCAGCGGGTAAATTCCATCACTAATATCTCGGCAATTCTGGAATCCACAAAGCGCCATTGCGAGGCCTTAAAAAAGCCGGTCGATATGACGCCTTCGTGAAATTCATTCCAGTCCCTTTATTTCAATTGCGCTCTGTTTTTAAACAAAGTAATAGCCTTTTATGCAGTGAATGAAAAGAGCAGGCAGCATTACTTCGCCTCCAGACCTTTCATCACGGTGTCCGTTGTCACACGCAGAAGATCAAGGAAAGTCGGCACCGGGCCATTCGCAGCGGAAAGCGAATCTACGTAAAGCACGCCGCCATAACGCGCACCGCTTTCCTTGGCGACCTGCTTCGCCGGTTTGTCGGATACCGTACTTTCGCTGAAAACCACCGGAATCTTGTTTTTACGCACCGTTTCGATCAGCGCGGAAACCTGCTGCGGCGTACCTTGCTGCTCGGCGTTAATCGGCCACAGGTACGCTTCACGCAATCCCAAGTCGCGCGCCAGATAGCTGAAGGCGCCTTCGCTCGTCACCAGCCAGCGCTGTTCGGCGGGAACCCGCTCGACGCGTTTACGCAATTCACCGTCCATCGCATTGAGTTTTTCCCGGTAAGCCTGCGCCCGGCTGTGGTAACCGGCCGCATGTTTCGGGTCATGCTTCGCCAGCGCGGCTTCGATATTGTCGACGTAGATCCGTGCATTGGCGACCGACATCCAGGCGTGCGGATTCGGCTTGCCGTCGTATTCGCCGCCCCGGATCGACATGGGGGTAACGCCCTCGGTCACAACCACGGAAGGCACATTCTTCACATTCGAGAAAAAGCGCTCGAACCAGACCTCCAGGTTCAGCCCGTTCCATAAAACCAGATCGGCCTGCTGCGCCCTGATCAGGTCTTGCGGCGTTGGCTCGTAGTTGTGAATTTCAGCCCCAGGCTTGGTAATGGAAAGCACTCTGGCGTCGTTGCCGGCCACATTTTTTGCCATATCGGCAATCACGGTGAACGTCGTCACTACGGTAAATGGCTTGCTGTTTGCAGATACCTGCCCGCATAAAGCTAACGCTGAAACCGCCATCAGCACGCGCGCACAGGCACGAATACATTGATACATACACATACTCCTTTTTCTTGATTTTGATTTTCGGTTGATCAGGCGAAAATCACTTTTCTAAAAAAGTAATGCATGAAATGATAATTTCTATCATTTAAAAATGCAAATCAGATGATGCGGCACGAAAGCCGCAAGAAACGCATTGAGCGAATTGATTAATGATCAGGATCATCGGCATTATCGGCGGCAGCCGGTCGCCGCAACTGCTCTGTGCACGATGCTTATTTCAGGCGCGTCAAACGTGCGGCGTTTTTCCGCTGGCATCTTCAGCGGCGGATTCCGACTCGGGCGGCAAAGGAGAAAGCAGCACTTTATCAACACGGTTTTTATCCATGTCGATGACCTCAAAGCGATAACCGGCCGCCTGAAAGTAATCCCCGGCGATAGGAATGCGACCGAGCACGAACATCATCAAACCGCCTAGCGTGTTGAAAGCATTTTCATCTTCGCCAGGCAGGTCATCCTCGATCCCGGAAAGCTGCTTAACGCGCTCAATGGCCAAACCACCGTCAATCAACCACGAACCGTCCGCCCGTTGAACGGCTTCCTGCTCCTCATCAATATCTGAAGACGGCACTTCACCGACAATGGCAGTCAATACGTCCGTCAGCGTCACCAGCCCTTCCAACTCGCCATACTCATCGACGATCAATGCACACTGCTCGCGCGCCTTGCGGAAATTCTCAAGCAGATGCGTTGTTGTCACCCCCTCCGGAACATACAGCGGCCGACGCAAAAAGCGTTCGATATTGAGTTTTTCGCCGGCCAGCGCCGGCTGGAGCAGATCCACCGTGCGCAGGATACCGACGACCTGAGAAAGATCATCACGGCAAACAACGATACGCGTATAGGGGCTTTCCGCCACACGGGCGCGGATCTGCGCTTCCGGAGCATCCAGGTCGAGCGCGTAAATATCGTTGCGGTGCGTCATGATCGAGGCAATGCGCTGTTCATCCAGACGCAGCACGTTAGAAACGATCGTCTGTTCGCTTTCGTGGAAAACGCCGGCCTCTGCTCCCTGTTCCATCAGCACGTTGATTTCATCGTCGGTTACGGGAGGTTCAGCGCGCTGCCGCGCCCCCAGCAGATGCAGCACCAGTCCGGAAGAAGCAGAAAGTAGCCAGACCAGCGGTTTGCCTATCTTGGCCAGCACGCCCATCGGCGGTGCGATCAGGGCGGCGATCCGTTCGGGTGCAAGCAAGCCAAGACGCTTGGGCACCAGCTCGCCAATGATGATCGAGAAATAGGTAAGCGCGACGACGACGACTGTCAGGGCAACTCCGCGCGCATAAGGTGCCAGCCGCGGCCATTGGGACAACCATTCCGTCAGCGGTGCAGCCAGCGTATTTTCCCCGATGGCGCCGCTCAGAATGCCGACAGTGGTAATCCCCACCTGGATCGTCGATAAAAAGCCTGAGGGCTCATTGCTCAGCGCCAATGCCGCCTGTGCCCCCGGACTGCCGTCATCGGCCAGCTTCTGCAAACGCGCCTTGCGCGCCGAAACGACGGCAATCTCGGACATAGCGAAAACGCCATTGATACAGATCAGAAAAAACAGCAGTAGGAGATCCATGACCGCAACCGTGGCGCTTACCGCAGCAGAAATCCCTTGCCATATCGCGCTATCGCGGTCATGGCGTCCGGAGGCTTGTCCGTATTCTGCAACGGTGATAATGCGCCTCGACCGGCAAGCGCAGCGGCTATACGACGGTATCCGGAGAATACCCTGCCCATCTTATTTGATGCGCTGCAACTTTGGACGCCCGGAAGGTGGCGGCGGCGCGCCATCATCATCACCATCGCCACCGCTCCGGCCTTCATGACTCGTCAATTTAGGCGCAACAGCATCTGCTTCCCGATCAGACGGCGTCTTCCGATCCGTCTTCTGCGCACCATCTTGGGCGGTGCTGCTTTGTTCATACTCAAAGGCCATGCCATGACCATTTTCCCGCGCATAAATGGCGACAACATTACCTAGCGGAATCAGAATATCCCGCGGCACGCCACCAAAACGCGCCTGAAAAGAAATTTCTTCATTACCGATGTTGAGTCGGTTCGTTGCTTCATAATCGATGTTCAGGACGATTTGCCCGTCACGCACGAACTCGCGCGGCACGCGTGCCCATTCATCAGCGACAACGGTGATGTAGGGCGTAAACCCATGATCGCAACACCATTCATGGAGCGCCCGAATCAGATAAGGACGGGTTGACGGAAGGCTCACGGCGTCTATGGCTCCTGCAAAAAAATACGTACCGAAGGCTTAACGCCGCATGGCCTTTTCAGAAGGCGTCAGTGCATCAATATATCCCTGACGGCTGAAAATCCGCTCAGCGTATTTCATCAGCGGCGCCGCCGATTTCGGCAAATCAATTGCATAGTGTTCAAGCCGCCAAAGCAAGGGAGCAATGGCCACATCAAGCATCGAGAACTCCTCGCCCAGCATATGCTTCTGCTTGACAAAAAGCGGCGCCATCTCGATCAGGCGTTCGCGGATAATCTGGCGCGCCTTTTCCGCGGTTTTGAGATTATTTTTTTCCAGCGGCTCGATATAGGCGAATATTTCGCGCTCCATGCTGACCAGCAGCTGACGCGCGCGCGCGCGCATAATCGGATCGGGCGGCATCAGCTGAGGGTGCGGAAAGCGCTCGTCGATATACTCATTGATGATGTTCGGCTCATATAAAACCAAGTCCCGCTCGACGAGCACCGGCACCCGACCGTACGGATTGACAGCGGCAATGTCATCGGCCTTGGCGAACAGATCGACATCGACGACCTGAAAATCCATGCCCTTTTCGTAGAGCACGATGCGGCAACGCTGGCTGAACGGGCACGTCGTGCCCGAATATAAAATCATCATGGTTATCCGTATCCCAAAAACACGCCGGAAAACGCCGGCTGCGAAGCGCACTCACCGTCTTTATCAATGACCGCAACGGCAAACCTGGCCGCCTATCTGCGCCGGTCTATTTTGCTCATTCGCTCATCTACTCATCAAACTCTGCGCTCACGCTTGAAACCCGGCGAAAAATAAAACGCCATGCGAGACCCCGCAATCCATGGCCGGAGCCGATTATACGCCAGCCCTATCGGCAAATGAAGCAGGTAGGCCGGACGAGAACAGCGGGCGGACTCGACGACCACCCCGGCCGGCTACTCCGATAACGCCCGGCGCTCGCGCAAGGCCTGCGCCAGTGTTCCCGCATCGACGAATTCCAGTTCGCCGCCAACCGGCACGCCGCGGGCAATGCGCGACACCCGGATAGCGCGGCTTTTCAGCATCTCGGTCAGATAATGCGCCGTCACCTCACCCTCATTGGTAAAGTTGGTCGCCAGAATCACTTCCTTGACGATACCATCACAGACGCGCGCCAGCAGACGCTCCAGCCGTAATTCACGCGGGCCCACGCCGTCCAGCGGCGAAACCCGCCCCATCAACACGTAATACAGACCGGAATAGGCTTGCGTCTGCTCCATCATGTTCATGTCAACCGGCGTTTCGACAATGCACAGCAGGGAAGGATCGCGGCGCGGCGAGGCGCACCGCTCACACACCTCGCTTTCGGTCAGTGTGTTACAGCGCTGGCAATGTCGCAGAGCAAGCAGCGCGCGTTGCAAGGTATCGGCCAGATTCTGCGCGCCCGGTCGATCGCGCTGCATCAGGTGATACGCCATGCGCTGCGCCGATTTTGGCCCGATACCGGGCAGACAGCGCAGCGCCTCAATCAAGGCTTCGAGACTTGAAACCGTGGTCATTAGAACGGCAACTTCATACCGGGCGGCAAATTCAGGCCGGCGGCAAATCCCGCCATACGTTCCTGCGAGATCTGTTCGGCGCGGCGCACGGCATCGTTGAATGCCGCCGCAATGAGGTCTTCCAGCATTTCGCGGTCGTCCATCGCCGATGCGTCGATGGCGACACGGCGCACATCATGCGCGCAGGTCATCGTCACCTTGACCATCCCCGCGCCGGACTGCCCCTCGACCTCGACCTGCGCCAACTGCTCCTGCGCCTTTCTCATGTTCTCCTGCATTTGCTGCGCCTGTTTCATCAGGCCGGCAATTCCGCCTTTCATCATGTTGTACACCTCGTATCGGCAATGTTGAAGGGTATGAATAGTACGTTGTGGTCCATATCATGCTTGCATCAAACGGGTTTGATGGACGAAGCCACCAGCGTTGCATCAAAGAGATCAATGGCTTCGCGCACAAAAGCGTCCTGCGCAATCGCCGCCTCGGCCTTTGCCTGCCGCGCCTGTTTACGCTTCTGCGCAGCGGCCGCCGGCGTATCGCCGGCAACCGCGTCGACGTCGATGTGCAGGCGAATGACGCGCCCATAATACGTGTCCAGCGCCTGCTGTAGCTTGTCCAGTGCCGGTTTCATCAGTAAATGCCGGTGTTCCGGCGCCAGCGCCAGCGTCATTTCCGCCGCATCCGCCTGGCGCAGGACGCAATGCTGCGCCAGCTCGCGCGCCATGCCACCGAGTCCGGACGCTATCAACGCAGCCAGAATCGTCGCCCAATCACCCGCCGCCTCTGCCGTTTCCACCGCCGGAGCGCTGGCAGCAGCCGGCATCGGGGCGCCCTCGTGAGCCGTGGACGATTCCAGCGCCGCCACTTTTTCGGAGGCCTCGCCCTCTTTCCTGGGGCGCACTGCGGTGACAGTAGGCGCCGCCCGCCCTGCCGAAATGTCAGTCACGGCCGAGGGCGCATCGTCGTGAGCAAAAGACGGCTTCAGCGCCCTCCTCTTTTTGGATGCGTTAGCCTCTTTTTCAGGAACAGAAACCTGCGTCTCCAAGCGCGCCGGCGCACTGGTCGCTGTGGCGGATCGGTGCGACACGTCTTTCTGATCCTTGCGCTCAAGCGGGTCTGCATGGCCTTCGCCCTGTGCCCTGCGCGCTTTTTTGCCTACTTCCCGCTGTGCGTCTTTTTCATCCTCATCACCTGCCTGCACGGGGCGGAAAGCGTGCAGACGCAGCAGCGTCATGATAAAGCCGGCACGCTCGTCGGGCGCTAGCGGCAATTCCTGCCGTCCGTGGATGGCGATCTGGTATCCGAGCTGGACGGACTCCGGATCGAAACGCGCCGCCAGATCGAGCAGACGCGCGCGTTCAGGTAAATCCTCGGCAATCGCGGACGGCGCCAGTTGCGCGACCTGCAACCGCGTGAACAGCCCGGCCAGCTCCTGCAAAGCCTCGTCAAAAGACAGACTGCGCGCTGCCATCGCCTCGACAATGTGCAGCGTGGCGGCAATATCGCCCGCCTGTAGCGTTTCCAGAATGTCGTACAGATAATCGAGATCGACCGCGCCGAGCATATCGCGCACCGACGCCTCTTCCACCTTGCCGGCGCCGTGTGCGATTGCCTGGTCGAGCAGCGAGAGCGCATCGCGCATGCTGCCCGAAGCCGAGCGCGCCAGCAGGTTCAGCGCCCCTGTTTCGGCCGGAATGCCCTCTGCCTCGAGAATATGGCGAAGGTGATCGACGATAAGCTGCGGCGGCATTTGCTTGAGGTTGAATTGCAGACAACGCGAGAGGACCGTCACCGGGATTTTTTGCGGATCGGTCGTCGCCAGGATGAACTTGATATGCTCCGGCGGTTCCTCCAGCGTTTTCAGCATGGCGTTGAAGGCCGAGTTCGACAGCATATGCACTTCGTCGATGACATAGACCTTGAAGCGCCCGCGCGTCGGCGCATACACGGCGTTTTCCAGCAACTGCCGCATTTCATCAACTTTGGTGTTAGTCGCCGCATCCACTTCGAGCAAATCGACGAAACGGCCGCTGTCGATTTCCGTGCAGGCGGAACAAGTACCGCAGGGCGTCGCCGTCACGCCGGTTTCACAATTGAGCGACTTGGCGAGAATGCGCGCCAGCGTTGTCTTGCCGACGCCGCGCGTGCCGGTAAAAAGATAGGCGTGGTGTAGCCGCTGCTCATTCAGCGCGTGCGTCAGCGCCCGCACGACGTGCTCCTGGCCGACCAGGCTGGCAAATGTTTTCGGCCGCCATTTGCGCGCCAGAACCTGATAACTCATGCGCCGATTCTACCCCGGATTACCCTGCGTCCGAAAATTGCGAACACACCGTAGCGCGCCGCCTATATTTCAGCACGCGCCGCACGACGCCGTGCGTGTTCCTGCAGATAGCGCTTGCGAATGCGGAGGGTCTTGGGCGTGATTTCGACCAGTTCATCATCGTCGATGAATTCGACGGCCGATTCCAGGGTGAGCTGGATCGGCGGCGTCAGATTGATCGCTTCGTCCTTGCCAGCAGCACGGATATTGGTAAGCTGCTTGGTCTTGATCGGATTGACCACCAGATCGTTGTCGCGCGCGTGAATGCCGATGACCATGCCCTCGTACAGCCGGTCGCCAGGCACCACGAACATCCGGCCGCGTTCCTGAAGTTTCCACAAGGCATAGGCCACCGCCTCGCCCTGCTCGGCCGACACCAGCACGCCATTGCGGCGGCCGGGGAGATCGCCCTTGAGCGGGGCATAATCGTCGAAAACATGGCTCATCAGCCCGGTACCGCGCGTCAGATTCATAAATTCGCCCTGAAAACCGATCAGGCCGCGCGCCGGGATGCGGTATTCGAGCCGCACACGTCCGCGCCCATCGGAAACCATGTCCTGCAGCTCGCCCTTGCGATAGCCAAGCGCCTCCATGACGCCGCCCTGGTGCGTTTCTTCGACATCCAACGTCAGCATTTCATACGGTTCGCACGGCTCGCCGTCGATCGTTTTGATGATCACCTTGGGCCGCCCAACCGCCAGCTCGTAGCCTTCACGGCGCATCGTTTCGAGCAAGATAGTCAAGTGCAATTCGCCGCGCCCGGACACCAGAAACACGTCGGTATCCGGCGTATCTTCGACACGCAGCGCCATATTCGTCAGCAATTCCTTGTGCAGGCGCTCGCGGATCTGCCGGCTGGTTACATACTTGCCTTCGCTGCCGGCATACGGCGAATCGTTAACCATGAAAGTCATGTTCAGCGTCGGTTCGTCGATCTTCAGCATCGGCAAAGCTTCCGGCGACTCCTGGTCGGCAATCGTACAGCCGATGGATAGCTCATCGATCCCCGTCACCAGCACGATGTCGCCCGCCACCGCTTCGTCGAGCGTCACCCGCTCGATGCCTTTGAAGCCGAAAATCTGGTTGAGCCGCGCACTTTTTGGCGCGCCGTGGGGAAAGCTGCCGTCCGCTTGAGGCTGCCCATAGAGCACCGTGACCGGCTGTGCCGGCCTCAGGCGGCCGCGCTGGATGCGGCCGATACCGATGCGGCCGACATACGGCGAATAATCAAGCGCCGCAATCTGCAATTGCAGCGGCCCGTCGATATCGTTCGCTTCGGGCGGCGGCACATGCGTCAGAATCGCTTCAAACATCGGCCGCATATCCACCCCCGGTCGTTTCAGGTCGGTTGTCGCCGTGCCGTTCAGGGCGGAGGCATAAATCACCGGAAAATCGAGCTGTTCGTCCGTCGCGCCCAGTTTGTCGAAAAGATCAAAAGTGTGATCGACCACCCAGTCTGGCCGCGCGCCGTCACGGTCGATCTTGTTAACGACGACAATTGGCCGCAGCCCCAGCGCCAGCGCTTTTTTGGTGACAAAGCGCGTCTGCGGCATCGGCCCCTCGACCGCATCAACAAGCAGCAGGACGCCATCGACCATGCCCAGCACGCGCTCGACCTCGCCGCCAAAATCGGCGTGCCCCGGCGTATCGACGATATTGATATGCACCCCTTGGTAATCGACGGCCAGGTTCTTCGCCAAAATCGTGATACCGCGTTCGCGTTCGAGATCGTTATTGTCCATCACGCGCTCGGCGACGTGCTGGTGTGCGGCGAAGGTTCCCGCCTGTTGCAGGAGTTTATCGACCAGCGTGGTTTTTCCGTGGTCGACGTGGGCGATGATGGCGATATTGCGGACGGCGCGTGACATGAAACACTGACCTGTTAAAAGGGGCGGTGATTCTAGCACGCCGCATGCCAACGCACTTGCTCGCCTGTGTGCCGGCGGATGCCGAAACAAAGCGCCGCTGCAAAATGACACGGCGGCGCGTTTCCCGATAGGTGCCGCCGGAACCCTTATGGATAAAGGAGTTCCGGGCAGTCGCCTCTGGAACCCGCGTGGATAAAGGAACTCAGAGCATACCCCGCTGAGATGCCCTAAATACGCGGGCTGGCGGGCAGCCCTTCTGAAACGCACGTGGATAAAAAACTTCAGGGCGCATGCCCGGAAATGCCGGTAAATAAAGGCGCTCCGGGCGCCCCCTCGGAGACGCCCTATTTACAAGGGCTTCAGAGCACCCCTGCGGAGACACCCTAAATACACGGGCTAGCGGGCAGGCGCCCAGGGATGCCCTAAAACTGAAAAACAAGAATCGCCACAGCCTGCGCGCAGACCTCCACCCACGAAACTTCTTTTGATGCCGTTGCGCTGAGCGGCAGCGCGCCCCGCTGACTTTCTTTGCCTCGCCAAAGAAAGTCAGCAAAGAAAGGCGACCCCAGGCGCAGAAGACTCCTTGTCGCGGGTCGCTTGGCGGCGGGCTTGATAACTCGCTGACGCTCGAACAATCAAGCCCTTGCTCCTGCCAAGGCGCCCCGCGCCTGCGGCTGCGCCTAAGGGGGTTCGGGATGCTTCGCCGTTATCAGATGCGCGAAAGGGCATGCCCGGAACCCCGCGTGGATAGTGCGTTTCCCGGCACCCCTCTGAATCCCTTATGGATAGGTCGTTTCCGTGCAAGCACCTCTGCAACCCTTATAAATAAAGGGCTTCAGGGCAGGGGCGCCGGAGATGCCCTAAATACGCGGGCTAGCGAGTATCCCCTTCGAAATGCCCGTAAATAAATGATTTCAGAACAGACGTCCGGAGATACCTTATCTACACGGGTTTGAGAGAGTTGGTCGGGCGCAGCGTTCCGGTTTATGTTTTTTGATACTCTGAAGCCCTTGTATTTAGGGCGTTTCAGAGCATCTTATGTTTTCTGATCTGTTTGCAAGGATTTGGGGCATCTCCAAGGGGGTGCTCTGGAGCCCTTATAAACAGGGCATCTCCGGGCAGCCCTTGTTTTTTCCAAAGCCCCGGCCAATCAGGCCAAGTCGTCTTCTGGCCCGAGCTGGGGCGGGAAGCGCAGTTCACCGCTGTTTTCGGCGGCAGTATATTTCAGCGCCTGCACCACGCAGTCGCCGGCCGTCTGCATGGCTTTTTGCAGCGGGTCGCCGCGCAGCAAGCCGGCATTGAGCGCGGCGTGGAAGGCGTCGCCCGTGCCTTTAACGTCGCTGTCGATGCGCGGATGCCGGCTGCGAACCACGTTTCCGGCGCTGACGGCAAGGTTGACGATCTCTCCGGCGCACGCGCCCGGGCTGCTGGTCACAATGACCGTTGCCAGCCTGCCGCCGAGCAGGCTGCGCGCGGCGGCAATGGCATCCTGCGGGTTATCGCTGTTTTTTTCGCTAAGGTAGCCCAGTTCAAAATGGTTGGGCGTGATGAGGTCGGCGCAGGCGATCAGGCGGCGACGATAATGTTCCGCCAGCTCGGGGCGAACATAGAGACCGCTGTCGGCATCGCCCAGCACGGGATCGATACTGACGCGCACATGCGGACGACGGCGGCGCAGATCGGTCAGCCAGTCCCCCAGGATTTCCGCCTGTTCCGGGCTGCCGAGGTAGCCGAGGACGACAGCGCGCAGATGCTCCAGCGCGCGGCGGCGCTCAAGGTCTTCGAGGTAGCCGGCAAACCAGTCGGGCGGTATGGCGCCGCCATGAATGCTGTCGTAGTGCGGCGTATTGGAAAACAGAACGGTCGGCACGGCGCAGGCGCGAATGCCGAAGCGGCCAAAAACGGGCAGAGCGGCGTTGTTGCCGACGGCGCCGTAGACGACCTGCGACTGGATAGAGAGAACATCGATTGGCAGCGGGCAGCGTTCGGCGTAATTCATCATTGCGGTAATTGCGAGAGATTCGGCCAATAGGCGCTGTCGGGCGTCTTGCGCGCGCCGAAAATCGCCTGGCCGACGCGGACGGTCGTGGCGCCTTCGGCAATGGCAAGTTCAAAATCGCCGGACATGCCCATCGAAAGTTCGGCAAGTTCGGGATAATGCTGTTGCAGGCGGTCGCGCGTTTCCCGCAGGCGGATAAAGCATTTCCGGACGGCGGCTTCATCGCTGCTGAACAGTGCAAGCGTCATCAGCCCGCGCGGTTTCAGTGCGCTGTAAGCGGACAAGGCCTTGAGGAAGCGTTCCGCCTCCTCCGGCGCGATGCCGTATTTCTGCGGTTCGTCGGAGGTATTGATCTGAATGAAAACGTCGAGGCTGCGCCCTTCCTGTTGCAGGCGGCGATCGAGCGCCTCGGCGACGGTCAGGTGGTCGAGCGCCTGGAACTCGGCGGCAAAACGGGCGACATAGCGGGCCTTGTTGGTTTGCAGATGCCCGATGATGGCCCAGCGCAGCTGCGGCAGATCGTGCAAGGCCTGCCATTTTTGCCAGGCTTCCTGCACCCTGTTTTCGCCAAGCAGGTCGATGCCGCCGCCGTTGCAGGCGGCGCGCAGATTTTCCGCCGGCACGGTTTTGCTGACGGGCAGCAGACGAACTTCGGTCGGATCGCGTCCGCAACGGCGGCAAGCCGCGTCGATACGCGCCCGCACGGCGGCAAGATTGGCGCGGATGGCTTCCGCAGTCTCGGCGTGTGGATAAACAGGCATCATTACGTCATCGGTTTCAGATCACAGCTTAAGGGGCGCGAATGGCTTAATCGCCCCCTCATCGGCGGTCAGATTTTAACTCCGGAATCTATCCGGTTTTCTCCTCTTGCGGATAACAGCGACAGACGACGCAGGCGATATGCCTGCCTGCGCGCGAAATAGGCGGGCTTGCGCGTCGAATCTTCACAGTTCATCGCCTTGTGCCTGGCGTTTGCACTTCAGCGCGCCAGCCAGCCGCCGTCGACAGCGATGGTGTAGCCGTTAACATAGTCGGCCGCCGCTGAAGCCAGGAACACGACTGCCCCTCCCAGGTCTTCCGGCGCGCCCCAGCGACCGGCCGGGATGCGACCGAGGATTTCCGCATTGCGCTGCGCATCATCGCGCAGGGCGGCGGTGTTGTCAGTCGCCATATAGCCGGGGGCGATGGCATTGACGTTGATCCCCCGCCCCGCCCATTCGTTGGCCAGCAGCATGGTCAGTCCTTTGACGCCGCTTTTCGAGGCCGTGTAGGACGGCACGCGAATTCCCCCTTGAAAAGACAGCATTGAGGCGATATTGATGATCTTGCCGCCGTCGCCCTGGCGGATGAACTGGCGCGCCGCCGCCTGGCAGAGAAAGAAAACCGACTTCAAGTTCACATCCATCACCGCATCCCATTCCTGCTCGGTAAAATCAAGGGCATCGTTGCGTTTGATGATGCCGGCGTTATTGACGAGGATGTCGATGCGGCCAAAGCGTGCGAGCGCCGTATCAATGATGCGCGGAATGACATCAAGCCTGGCGAGATCGGCCTGAACATGCGCATAACGGCGGCCGCTTGCCGCCACCGCCTGCGCCGTTTCCGGCGCTTCTCCCGCATGGCCGACGCCAACGATGTCTGCGCCGGCCTGCGCCAGCGCCGCCGCCATACCGCGCCCGAGGCCGCGCGTTGCGCCGGTGACGACGGCGACCTTGCCGTCGAGCTTGAAAGCATCAAGAATTCCATTCATTGCCTATTCTCCAGAATCGAGTGAAGCGCCAGGGAAACTGCCGCCTGAATACGCCACGAGAAGCCGCCACAACCATCCATAGCGATCTTTCTATCTTCACCTTTACCGTATTTCTCCGCTGCGCCGCTGGCTTTTGCCGGTCATCTATTCAGCGCATCCGTCAACGCAGGTCGCCTGGCGCCACACTGGCCTCAATTGACCCGGTAATGCGGCGCTTCGCCAAGCAATACCCGCCGCGCTTCTTCCGCCGCCTTGCGCTTGAGTTCCTGCGCCGATTCCGTCGAATGCCAAGCCATGTGCGGCGTACACAAAAAATTCTCATGAGCGAACAGCGGATGGTCCGCTTTCCCCGGCTCCTCGGCCAACACGTCAAACGCCGCGCCCGCCAGCCGTCTTTCGGCCAGCGCCCGCGCCAGCGCTGCTTCATCGGCGATCCGGCCGCGCGCCGTATTGATCAGATACGCCGTCGGCTTCATATAACGCAGGCGCGTTTCGTCAAGCAGATGGAGCGTGGGATGCGGCGCATCCGTCGTCAACGGGCAATGCAGCGACACGACGTCAGAGGCTTGCAGCAACGTTTCCAGGCTGACCGGCGTCATAAAATCCGGAAAGTCCTCCGGCGCGGCATACGGATCGTGCACCAGAATCCGCATTCCCAGCGCCTGGCAGCGGCGCGCCATTGCACGCCCGATGCGGCCGCCGCCGATAATGCCCAACGTCTTGCCCTGCAAGCGGAAGACCGGCCGCGTTTCACGAAAATCCCAAACGCCGCGCTTCACCTGCGCATTGGCCTGCACAATTTTCCGCGTCAGGCAGAGCATCAGCGCCAGCGCATGATCGGCCACCTCCTGCGTGCCGTAATCAGGGACATTACTGACGACGATGCCGCGTTCAGCCGCCGCTTTCAGATCAACCGTATCGACGCCCACGCCGTAACGGACGATGACGCGGCATTGCCGCAGATGCGCTAGCGCCCGGCGCGTCAGCGGCGCATACTGGACGAGCAGCGCCTCCGCCTCGGCGCATTGCGCGATCACTTCATCCTCGGTGCGGCAGTGCAGCCAGCGCACATCCCGGCAGACATCCGCCAGCGCCTGCCGCTCCGCCTCAATATTTGCGTGGTCGCAATCGGCGACGATGACGATACGATCGTGATTCACACCGCGCTCCTTTCCGTGTCAAGTGTGACGTGTCCGGTCATCAATGCGATCCGGACGGCGCCAGTTCGGCCAAAACCGTACTTGATGCGAACACTTTTTCTCCGATCACGACCTTGACTTTCGCCTCAAGCGGCAGATACACATCGACGCGCGAGCCGAAGCGGATGAAGCCATAGCGTTGCCCTGCCACCAGTTTCATACTGACCGAAGCGTAATTGAGGATTCGCCGGGCAATGAGTCCGGCGATCTGCACACAGGTCACATCCTGCCCGTCGGCCGTCTTCAGGTGCAGCGCGCAGCGCTCATTCTCGCTGGAAGCCTTGTCCAGCGAAGCATTGAGAAAAGAACCGCGGTTGTACCATTTTTCCTGCACGACGCTGGCAACCGGCGCGCGGTTGGAATGCACATTGAAAACGTTCATGAAAACGCTGATCTTGAGCGCCCGGCGTTTCAGATAGGGATCCTCGGTCTCCTCGACGACGACGATACGTCCGTCCGCCGGCGCAACGATGCTGTTCGAGCCGCCGGCGATGACGCGCGCCGGATCGCGGAAAAACTGCAAGCAGAAAAAGAAGGCCAGCCAGAACGGCACAGACCAAAAGCCATACGGCGACACAATCAGCGCCAGCACCAGACTCACGGCGATGAAGGGCCAGCCTTCCCTGGCAATGATGGGATGCGGATAATTCATCGACACCTCAATGTTGAGCCGCAGAACCCGAACACTTCGGAGCGCTGCGGCGGTCAATCCGGGAAACGAGTTCCTAGTTCAAAGAATCCGCCCGGAAAAGCCTTGGGCGGCGCCGCACGATCGGCAAGACCGCCCAAGATTCCGGGGAGCGCAGCAAAAACGATGAACCTTGCCCTGACCGCCACACTTTTCCGGCCGGTTGGGCAATTCCCTATCGACGGTTCCGCTGCATTGGCAGATCAGTTACCAATCAGTTCTTCGACTGATCGACCAGCTTGTTTTTCTTAATCCAAGGCATCATGTCGCGTAGCTTGGCGCCGATCTTTTCAATCTGGTGCTCGGCGGTCAAACGGCGATAGGCGGTCATCGACGGATAGTTGGTATTGCCCTCAAGGATGAACTGCCTGGCGTATTCGCCATTCTGGATACGCGCCAGCGCTTCGCGCATGGCGGTACGCGACTGCTCATTGATGACCTTCGCCCCCGTGACGTATTCACCGTATTCGGCATTATTTGAAACCGAGTAATTCATCGTGGCGATACCGCCTTCGTACATCAGATCGACGATCAGCTTGAGTTCGTGCAGGCATTCAAAGTACGCCATTTCCGGCGCATAACCGGCTTCCACCAGCGTCTCAAAACCCATTTTGACGAGTTCGACGCAGCCGCCGCATAGCACGGTCTGCTCGCCAAACAGGTCGGTTTCGGTCTCTTCGCGGAAGGTCGTTTCGATGACGCCGGCCTTGGTGCCGCCATTGGCCGCCGCATACGACAAAGCGATGTCCCGCGCCTTGCCGGATTTATCCTGATAAACGGCGATCAACTGGGGCACGCCGCCGCCTTTAAGGTATTCGGAACGCACCGTATGCCCCGGCCCTTTAGGCGCAACCATAATGACGTCGAGATCCTCGCGCGGCACGACCTGGTTGTAGTGAATATTGAATCCGTGGGCAAAGGCAAGGGTTGCGCCTTTTTTGATGTTCGGCACGACTTCGCTGGCATACACACCCGGAATATTTTCGTCGGGCAGTAGCATCATTACGACATCGGCGCCCTTGACCGCTTTGGCAACTTCCTCAACCTTGAGGCCGGCCTTTACCGCCTTGCTCCAGGAAGCGCCGCCTTTGCGCAGACCCACCGTGACCTTGACGCCGGAGTCGGTCAGATTCTGGGCATGCGCATGACCTTGCGAGCCATAGCCGATGATCGTCACCTTTTTGCCTTTGATGAGCGAGAGGTCGGCGTCCTTGTCGTAATACACTTTCATGTTTTGCCTTTCAACTGTGCGATGAAAAAAACCGTCTATCAACAAACAAACGGCATGCTGTTAAACCCGATCATGCCTGGACTCTGAGAATCCGGTCCCCGCGGCCAATGCCGCTGATGCCCGTGCGAACCGTTTCAAGAATCAATCTGGCGTCGATGGCCTGAATGAAAGAGTCCAGCTTCGAGCAACTGCCCGTCAATTCAATGACATAAGTCGTTTCGGTCACATCGACGACATGGCCGCGGAAAATATCGACCATCCGCTTCATTTCCTCACGATCCTTACCGGAAGCACGTACCTTGATCAACATCAGTTCGCGTTCAATGTGCGCCGCCTCGGAAAGATCGACGACTTTGACAACGTCGATCAGCTTGTTCAGCTGCTTGGTGATCTGCTCAATGATCTCGTCGCTACCGTTCGTCACGATGGTCAGGCGCGAGAGCGAGGCATCCTCGGTCGGCGCGACCGTCAGCGTTTCGATGTTGTAGCCGCGCGCCGAAAACAGCCCGGCCACGCGGGAAAGCGCGCCAGATTCGTTCTCCAGCAAAACTGAAATAATGTGTCGCATAACGGGCTTCCTCATAAACATTCGGCCAGAACGATTTCAGACAGCCCTTTGCCGGCCGCCACCATCGGGAACACATTGGCTTGCGGATTCGTACGAATATCCAGAAACACGGTTTCATCCTTGTGTTCGAAGAACGCCTTGCGCAAGGCCGCTTCCAGATCCTCCGGCCGCTCGACGCGCAGCCCGACATGACCGTAAGCCTCGGCCAGCTTGACGAAATCCGGCGCAAACTCCATATGGGTTTGCGAATAGCGCCGATCGTAGAACATTTCCTGCCACTGCCGCACCATGCCCAAATAGTTGTTGTTCAGACACAGAATCTTGATCGGCAGGCGATATTGCTTGATCGTCGCCAATTCCTGGATACACATCTGGATCGACCCGTCACCGGTAATGCACGCCACCGGCTGCCCGGGGTGAGCCATCGCCGCGCCCATGGCATAGGGAAGACCGACGCCCATCGTGCCCAGACCACCCGAATTGAGCCAGCGGCGCGGCATATCGAATTTGTAATACTGCGCCGCCCACATCTGATGCTGCCCGACGTCGGAAGCGACAAACGCCTTGCCTTCAGTCACTTTCCAGAGCGTTTCAATAGCGAACTGCGGCATGATTTTTTTGCCCATCTTGTACTTCAGACACGCCCTCGCCCGCCATTCTTCAATTTCTTCCCACCATTTCGCCAGATCGGGCTGACCGGATTCGGCAGCCAGCAGCCGGTTCATTTCCTCGAGCACGTCGGCAACCTCGCCGACGATGGGCACATCGACCGGCACGCGCTTGGAAATCGAAGCGGGATCCACGTCGATATGAATAATCTTGTGCGGCACCGAAAGGAAATGTTCGGGGTTGCCGATCACCCGGTCGTCGAAACGCGCGCCGACGGCCAGCACCACGTCGCTATGCTGCATCGCCAGATTCGCTTCCAGCGTGCCGTGCATGCCCAGCATGCCCAAAAACCGCGGATCGGTTCCTGGAAACCCGCCCAGGCCCATCAGCGTATTGGTCACCGGCGCGCCCAGACGGCGCGCCAGCGCGGTCAAGGGTTCGGCGGCATTGCCCAGAATCACCCCGCCGCCCGTATAGATAATCGGGCGTTTGGCGTTCAACAACAGATTAACCGCCTTTTTAATCTGCCCGGAATGCCCTTTCACAATGGGGTTATAAGAGCGCATATGGATTTCGGCCGGGTAGTCAAACCTGCATTTGGCCGCCGTAACATCCTTGGGAATATCGACGACGACCGGCCCCGGGCGGCCCGTCTGGGCGATGTAAAACGCCTTTTTCATCGTCACGGCGATATCCTCAACGCGCTTGATCAGGAAGTTATGCTTGACGCAATGTCGGGTCACGCCGACGGCGTCGACTTCCTGAAAGGCATCCTGGCCGATATAGGAAGTCGGCACCTGCCCGGTAAGCACGACCATGGGGATCGAATCCATATATGCCGTCGCAATGCCCGTCACGGCATTGGTCGCCCCTGGCCCGGAAGTCACCAGCGCCACGCCGACCCTGCCGGTCGACCGCGCCAGTCCGTCGGCCGCGTGGACGGCGCCCTGCTCGTGCCGGGTCAGAATGTGGCGAACCCCAGGAACCTTATCTTGCTTGAAAAGTTCGTCATATAGATGTAAAACGGCGCCTCCGGGATAACCGAACACGTAATCAACCTTTTCTTCCTGAAGGCACCTGATCACAATTTCGGCGCCGGTCATCATCGTCATGGGTGTTTGCCTTATCATTCGTTTTAACAAGCGGAAATACGGCGTAACAGTACCGTTTAGCCGGCGATTGGTCAAGGCTGTAAAGCCTTGGCATCCCTAGGAAACACCGGAAAAGCCGACCTTAAATTTTCAGCAAGGACCCCTCTCTGGCCAGTCAACGCGAACTCTCTGATTTTCTTGCCGCAACCGAACGCCGCGCCTTCAAACAGGCGTTTTTTGCGGTCAAGGACGAAGACACCGCGCTTGACATCGTGCAGGACGCGATGCTGCGTCTTGCCGAAAAATACGGCGACCGCCCGGCGGGCGAATTACCGCTGCTCTTCCAGCGCATCCTGCAAAACGCAATTCGCGATTACTACCGGCGCAGCAAAGTGCGCTCACTGTGGACAACCCTGCTCTCCTCGCTGACCGGCGGCGGCGACAAGGACGAAGAGTTCGACCCGCTCGAAACGCTGGAAGTCAACACCCAGGCCTACACCCCCAACACCCCGCACGGAGAACTGGAACAGTCGGAAATCCTCAAAGTCATCGAAAACGAAATAAAATCCCTACCGGCGCGTCAACGCCAGGCTTTTCTCATGCGTTACTGGGAAGAAATGGATGTTGCCGAAACCGCCGCGGCAATGGGCTGTTCCGAAGGCAGTGTCAAAACGCACTGCTCCCGCGCAACGCACACGCTGGCCAACGCATTGAGAACCAAAGGAATCACGCTATGAACGAACAACAGTTTGCCCGCCAGATCCGCAAACACCTGGAGCGAGGGCTGCACGACCTGCCGCAGGCGACGACCGACCGCCTGGCGCAAGCGCACCGCATCGCGCTGGCGCACCAAAAACAGGCCGTCGTTCAGTCATCGCTGGCGACGGCCGGCAGCTTCCTGAACATTCATCCCGATGTTCCGCGCCACTACAACCAGCTCATCGCAGCGCTGGCGCTAGTCGCAGCCGCCGTACTAACGACATTCTGGCTGGCTGACCGGCAAGTGAACGAACTGAGCGAAATCGACAGCGCCCTGCTGGCCGGCGACCTTCCGGTCAACGCCTACACCGACAAAGGATTCAACGCATGGCTCAAACAGGCATCGCCCTAGCAGCGATCGCCGGCATATGCCTAACGGCGCCCGCCTGGGCCGCGCCCTCCGGCCCGGTACTCATGGCCACGCCGCCGCAGCCCATGTGGTACGAACTGACGACTGCGCAGAAAATCATCCTCGCCCCGCTTTGCGACGACTGGGACGCCATGGAAGCCTACCGCCAGAAAACCTGGCTCACCATCGCCAGCCGCTTTCCTGAAATGACCCCGCAAGAACAACGGCGGGTTCAGGAACAGATGCAAACCTGGTCCAAACTGACGAACGAAGAACGCATCGCCGCCCGCGAATTCTTTGAGGAAATGGCGCAAATGCCCGCGGCGCAAAGAGAACGGCTGCGTCAGCAATGGAAAACCTACTCCAACCTTCCGGAAGAAGAAAAAGAAAAACTCAAGAAAATGGCCACCAAACTCCCGCAATCGCAAACAACGCGCCCGGCCGCCCCTGTCACCACCCCCACACCCTCCCCAGCGCCCAATACCGCCGGCACGCCGGCCGCGCCCGCTCCGGCCGAATCCTCCCAAGCTCCCGACGCCCAATAACAACCCTCATCGTTCCCCGGGGACACGGCAGCCCGGCACAACGCCCGTGAAACGGGCATTACCGGCTTCACTGTCTGCAAACGCCCTATCGACGCGTGCTGGCGGCAGCCGGTTTAGCCAATCTAATCAACCGAGCATCACATCCGGAACACGCAGGCAACAACTCGGCAAGCCGTAGTAAAAAACAAGTAGAGCTTTCCCAGCCAGCCGACCGCGTGGTAACGAAGCATTGCCGGCTGAATCACCGCCGGCTGCGCTGAGGCAAAGCATCCCTTCGGCTGTCAGCGCTTCAACAGTGCCTTGCACCGCCGGTCGTGCGGGAAGAAAGCATCGTCGCGGCCTGCCGCAGCCCATAACAGCACCCGCCACAACGCCTGCCCCGAACCCCGCGTAAAACGGCCATCTCCGAATCCCCTGCCCGCCAGCCCAGTGTTTACGCGGGTTTCCGGCCTGCCTGCCCGCAAACGCCCTGTTGACGCGGGCTGGCGGCCAGCCGATTTACCGATTTAGCCAATCTAATCAACCGAGCATCACATCTGGAACACGCAGGCAACAACTCGGCAAGCCACAGTAGACAACAAGTCGTGCCCTTCGCAACTAATCGACCGCGCTGTTGCCTCTTTCCATATAAAGCCACGCCCCAAAAATTTAAGAAGCGCTGCATCTTTCCACAGTCCCTATTCCAATCCATTGACAGCCGCATAGCAGAAGACTAGCCTGCCCGCATCGTTTTCGCTCACGCGGCCCGACTCTCAAGGCACTTCACCCAAGGAGACGCTGTATGGTCTATCGCCAGGTGCAAAGCAAAAATCAAATCCGTATGCCACACGTCAGGCAGCCGCAGTGGGCAATTTATTTTTTGGATTAGATGGACGGGAAAGTGATCAAACAGACCAACAATATAAATAATAAAAAGTGAAAAACTGTATCAATAAATATCAGTCAGAATAGTTTTTATCAGTATTAAAAACTTTTATGAAAAGCACCAAAATACAAGATTATAAAATAAAACATTACTACGAAATGATAGCGGTATTGTATTTTATAATACTATGTGTTGAACTTGGGCTGGCTTATTTACCACTTGAAAAAGTAGGCTTATTATCTCAATTAACCTTGATTCTTGAACCAAAAATTCCATCAATATGGTCTGTGGCCAATGAAAAGGTAAGGATATACATGGCTACGACACTCATTTTTGTTCCGTTAAAATTATGGAGTGCTTATGTAATAGGCACAATAACAGATAATTGGAAAACTGAAATTCTATTACCCTCCAAAAAAAATAAGATTACATTACGCATGATCATATGTTTTATAGCTTTGTTATTATTTTTTGGGTATGCAATATATTTTACTTTTATTGAAAAAGTCATAGAAGACTTACCTTATATATCCCGACATGAGCAGCACTATAGTGCATTAGAAATATGGTATGAATGGTCGTTTTATAGATTAACTATTTTTTGCTTCATGGCGGCAATGGTTTTTGCTTCAGTAAAAGCTTATTTTAAATACTTTATGTATCTAATCAGTAAAGATTATTATAGGGAATAGCATAAGAAAAACTGCATAGATTGCAGCGTCAATGTATTTAGCGCATTACAAAAAACATGAAAGAAGAAAAAATAAAAAACAGTGATAAAAGGTACAGCCTGTTCCCGATAGTACTTATTTGGATGGGGATTAGTCAGGTTATAATGATTATATTAAAAAATATTGCCATCCCGGATTGTCTGTTTCAGCTTCAAGAAGTTTTTTCTGATATTTTTCCATCACTTTCAAAAGTCACTTTGATTGAAAGCGTCCAGGCATCCATCATGATTGCCATGATTCCATTAATGTTGGTATCGCTATCAAGAATAAGGATTAAAGAGGCTACTTTTAAAAACCTAAAAGATAACAGCAAAAGAAACATGCTTAAATTTAGTTTACTATTTTTGGCAATTGGTTTTGGCGCATTATATTTTGGTTTTAGCTCAAGGCGGCTGGGGTGGCTGTTTACGGATTACTGGTTTTCTTTTCCATTGAGGTCTGGTTTTTTAACCATGTATTTTGCCTATGCCCTACGGTTGTTTATTGAGGTGATTTTTGATTCAAAAAAAGAGAACAAACAACAGGCGCAAATATCCAATCAGTAGGAACTATAACGGTATTATTAAATAACTCGCATTTTATTTTTATATTTCCAGAAAACAACCGTCAGACCGAAAAGCGATTGGTCAATGCTCGGTCAACGTAATCGGGCGTTCGCTGCTCTTGTGCGTGGTGCGGCATTGCGTGGTTTGACGCGGCCTGATGCGGCCTGGCATGGCTTCCTGATCCTGAAAACGCCTCTCCCGATCAAAGTGCGTTTTCGCCCATTTCGCCGGTGCGGATGCGCACGACCTGCTCGACGCCGGAGATGAAGATCTTGCCGTCGCCGATCTTGCCGGTGCGTGCCGCCTTGATAATGGCTTCGATGACGCTTTCGACGGTATCGTCAGGCACGACGACTTCGACCTTGACCTTGGGCAGAAAATCAACCACGTATTCCGCCCCGCGATACAGCTCGGTATGGCCTTTCTGCCGCCCGAATCCTTTGACTTCCGTGACGGTCAGGCCAGAAACGCCGGCGTCAGAAAGGGCTTCACGCACCTCGTCGAGTTTGAAGGGTTTGATAACGGCTTCGATTTTTTTCATTGCCGGATGCTCCGAAAAGAATAATGCCCATGCGGCGCCGGTTGCGGCCGCCGCGGCAGCGGGCGGAACGCGCAAGCCTCAATAGGCGCCGCGATAGCGGTTGGTCACTGGGTAACGCCAGTCCTGGCCGAAACTGTGCCGCGTCACGCGGATGCCGATCGGCGCCTGGCGACGCTTGTATTCGTTGCTGCGCAGCAGGCTCAGCACGCGCCGCACATCGGCTTCGGCAAAGCCCTGTGCAATGATTTCCTGCGCGCTCCGGCCGTGTTCCACATACGCTTCGACGATGGCGTCGAGCGTTTCATAAGGCGGCAGATTGTCCTGATCGGTCTGCCCCGGCTTGAGTTCGGCCGAAGGCGGGCGGGTGATGATGCGCTCCGGAATGACGTCGGAGACGCTGTTGCGCCAGCGCGCCAGCCGATAGACCAGCGTTTTTTTGACATCCTTGAGGACGGCGAATCCGCCGGCCATGTCGCCATACAGCGTGCAGTAGCCCACGGCGTATTCGCTTTTGTTGCCCGTGGTCAGCAGCAGATGGCCGTGCTTGTTGGACAAGGCCATGAGCAGCACGCCGCGCACGCGCGCTTGCAGGTTTTCTTCCGTGGTATCGGCGGGCTTGCCTTCCAGCAGCGGCGCGCCCAGAATGGCAGC